>DASRSG010000078.1:0-19351 GCA_035656595.1 Jatrophihabitantaceae bacterium
TGGACACCAGCACGTAGTGGGCGTCCGGCTCCTGAGCTATCGCCACATCGGTCCGCGATGGATAGGCCTCGGTCGCTGTGTGTGAGTGATAGACGATCACCGGCACCTCGTCGCGATCGTCGAGATCCCGATACAGCCGGAGCAGATCCATCGAGTCGAACTCGTAGAACGTCGGCGAGCGGGCCGCATTGAGCATCGGGACGAACCGCGCCGGGCGATCGGTGCCCTCCGGGCCGGCGACCACGCCGCACGCCTCGTCCGGGTGGTCCCGGCGGGCGTGGGCGACGATCGCGTCGTAGGTCGCCCGGTCGATGGTCAGCACGCTCCCCAGGATACGGGGACAGCCAGGTCAGCCCATGACGGTTGTGACAAGGGCGTCCTGCAGTGCGGTGAGCCACAGGTACCGGGCGCGCAGATGCACCTGCGGATCCTGCTCGTCGAGCTCGTAGTCGTCGTCCTCGCTGATGTTGAGCTGGGTTCCCAGGGTGAGCCGCAGGTCGTTGAGCACCCGCATCCACCGCTCGGCGCCGTCGCCGTCCAGGTGCATCTCGGTTCGGCGCAGCGACCGTCCCGAACGGACCTCGGCCAGGCAAAGGTCGAGTCGCTCGCTGCGATCGGCGTGCAGCCCCGACTCGGTCAGCTCGCGGAACGAGGCGGCATCGTCGGCATCGGCGTAGCCGGCTGGGTAGAGCCGCTTGCGCACCGAATCGGACGGCGCGAGCGCATCGGGGTCGAGCACGTCCTGCAGCTCGAGGAACAGCTGTTCGAGCACGTGCGACTCGGCCAGGTTCAGCCGGATGCGCGCACCGCCGCCGTCCTTGGTTATCTTCACGTGGTCAGTCGTTCTGCTGCAAGGTCGCCCATAGTCCGTATCCGTGCAGGGTGTTGACGTCGAGTTCCATCCGCTCGCGGGTGCCCGACGAGACGACCGCCCTGCCGCGCTGGTGGACGTCCAGCATGAGCTTCTCGGCCTTCGCCTTCGGGTAGCCGAACACCTCCATGAACACGTGCGTGACGTAGGACATGAGGTTGATCGGGTCGTTCCAGACGATGGTGATCCACGGTCGATCCGGCGCGCTGCTGGTCTGCGCGTCGGCCTGTTCGGTGGCTTCGCGCTGGGGTGCGATCGTCCCTGCCACCTACCTATCGTGACATGATCGGGACATGTCGCAGTCGACCGCACTGCTCACCGATCGATATGAGCTGACCATGCTCGGCTCGGCGCTGCGCGACGGTTCCGCCCACCGCCGCTGCGTGTTCGAGGTCTTTGCGCGCCGATTGCCGGACGGGCGGCGGTACGGCGTGGTGGGCGGGACGGCCCGCCTGCTCGACGCGATCACCGAGTTCACCTTCGATGCCGAGACGCTCGGGTTCCTGCGCCGCGACGACGTGATCGACGACGACACCGCCGAGTACCTTTCGTCCTTCAGGTTCAGCGGCGACATCGACGGCTACCCCGAAGGCGAGCTGTACTTCCCGTTCTCGCCGATCCTGATGGTGTCGGGCAGCTTCGCCGAAGCGGTTGCGCTCGAGACGCTGGTGCTGTCGGTGCTCAACCACGACACCGCGGTCGCCTCGGCAGCGGCGCGGATGGTCTCGGCCGCCGGCGACCGTCCGATCATCGAGATGGGTTCACGGCGCACCCACGAGCGGGCCGCGGTGGCCTCTGCCCGCGCGGCGTATCTGGCCGGGTTCGAGTCCTCGTCCAACCTGGCGGCGGCCCGCACCTTCGGCGTTCCGACAGCGGGGACGGCTGCGCACGCGTTCACCCTGCTGCACGACGACGAGCGAGCCGCGTTCGCCGCGCAGGTCGCTTCGATGGGCGTCGGGACGACGCTGCTCGTGGACACCTACGACATCACCCGCGGCATCGAGCTCGCGGTCGAGGTCGCCGGACCGTCGCTGGGCGCAGTGCGCATCGATTCCGGCGACCTGTCCGTGCTGGCCCGGCAGGCCCGCGAGCAGCTCGACGGGCTCGGGGCGACCGGTACACGGATCGTGGTCAGTGGTGATCTCGACGAGTTCGCGATTGCGGCCCTGGCAGCTGCGCCGGTGGACATGTACGGCGCGGGGACGGCCGTGGTGACCGGTTCCGGGGCGCCCACGGCAAATCTCGTCTACAAGCTCGTCGACGTCGACGGGCGCCCGGTCGCCAAGCGATCCGAACACAAGGAGAGCCGCGGTGGCCGCAAGACCGCCCTGCGCGCGTACAAGCCCAGCGGGACGGCTGTGGAGGAGATCGTGGTGGCCGGGGCGGTCGAGGCGCCCGGCGAGGGTGAGCGGCTTCTGCAGCGGCCGCTGGTGCGCTCCGGCGCGGTCGTCGACGACCTGCCGAGCCTGGCCGACTCGCGCGAGCACCTGCGTGCCGCCAGGGTGAGCCTGCCGTGGGACGGCCTCAAGCTCTCCCGCGGCGAGCCGGCGATCCCCACCCGCATCGTCTGACCCAGCATTGCCCCGCGTACCCACGCAAATCTCGCCCGACAGCATGCACACGCGGGGCAAAGCTGGTGAGGGACGTTCAGTAGGTTGGGCTGGTGCGTGCACTGATCGTCGTCGACGTCCAGAACGACTTCTGCGAGGGCGGTTCGCTCGCCGTGGCGGGCGGGACGGGCGTGGCGCGCGCCATCTCGGCGCGGCTCGCCGAGGGCGGCTTCGACCACGTCGTCGCGACCCGCGACCATCACATCGACCCGGGCGCGCACTTCTCGCAGCGCCCTGACTTCGTCGACACGTGGCCGGTGCACTGCGTGGCCGGAACCGGCGGGGTCGACCTGCATCCGGATCTGGACACGTCATCGGTGGAAGCGGTCTTCGACAAGGGCGAATACGCGGCGGCGTACTCGGGCTTCGAGGCGCGCAGCGACGGCGTCGGGCTGGCCGACTGGCTGCGCGACAGGGATGTCGACACCGTCGAGATCGTCGGCATCGCCACCGACCACTGCGTCCGCGCCACCGCGCTGGACGCCGTGGACGCAGGGTTCGCGACCACCGTGCGGCTCGATCTGACCGCCGGCGTGGCACGCAACACCGTCGACGCAGCGCTCGTGCAGCTTGCCGCGGCGGGAATCTCGCTCGTCGGCGATCCGGTGGTGACCAGCTGAGCGTCCTGCCTGCAGTCTTGAGCCCGTTCGCTACGGTCGCGCCATGACCCAACCACCCGAGGAGGCGCAGTACGGCCAGCCGCCTGCCGAGTTCGGTGCGCCAGGCACGGCGCGGGCGCACCAGCAACCGCCGGCCAAGCAGCGGCGCGTGCGCGGTGTCAGCGGACTGCGTTTCGGTTACATCGGCGCGCTCGTCGCGGTGGTCGGGACGGTCCTCGTAGTGCTCGCCTTCACCACGTTGAGCTGGCTCAGGCAGCACGACTCCACCTTCGCCAAGATCCACGAACGGCTGGGCGGTGACCACTTGTTCGTCAACGGGTTCACCCAGGCCTACTTCAGCTGGCTCGGCTGGGTGCTGGTGGGCGTGGTGTTCGTCGTCGCCCTAGCGGCCAACCTGCCCTATCCCAGAATCGCCATGCTGCGCCCGATCGGCTTCCTCCTCGCGCTGGTCGCCATCGGACTCACCTTCTGGGCGATCAAGTTCACCACCTCGACCTATCCGACCTATTTCGACTACCTGCGCCTGCAGCGAGCGGGCTTCTACTTCGCTGTCGGCGGCTTCCTCATCACCGGTGTCGGGGCGCTGTTCGGTGCCAAGCGGCGTGGCTGAGCCACGCTTAGCCGAGCGAACAGCGCGCTGAGGCACCTCGGCGCGCTAGCTGTCCCGATTGCGATCGGTCAGCTACCGTTCGGCCATGACCCAGCCATATGGCCAGGACCCCGTCCGCGGCTCCCAGCCCGAGTACGGGCAACCAGGCCAGTACGGCCAACCGGCACAGCCCGGGCAGCCGTACGGACCTCAGTACGGGCAGCCCGTCCAGCAGCCCTACGGCTACGGCCAACCACCTGGCGACCGCAGCTCCGCGGTGGCCAACGCCTACGGCTCGCCGATCGGTAGCGGCGCCAAGTTCGGCGTGGTGGGTGCGACATTCGCCGGTGTCGGCCTCGTGGTGCTGATCATCTCCTTCACCGCGGTCAACTGGTTCAGTACCAGCTTCTTCCAGGGCGATAGCAAGTTCAGCGACCTGCACGATGGGGTCAAGGCGAACTCGGCGGCCGCCGCCGGTGTCGCGAAGACCTACTTCTCCTGGCTCGGCTGGGTGCTGCTCATCGCCACCGTGGTCATCGCGATAGCGGCCACGCTCCCCTCACCGGCATCGGGCCCGCTGCGGGCACTCGGCGCGGTGCTGGCTGCGGCGGCGATCGCCTTGACCTTCTTCGCCATCCAACTCGAGGACGGCGCGGCGTACACGTCCTTCCTCAAGCACAGCTCGATCGGGTTCTTCCTCGCGCTCGGCGGCTTCCTGCTTGCCGGTATCGGCGCGCTCTGCGGGCCGAGCAATCGCTAGCGCGGCTACTCGGCCGCAGCTTCGTCGATCTCTTCGCGCGTTATCCCGAGCACGAACAGCACGGTGTCCAAGTACGGGCGACGCGGCGAGTCGTCGGTCGGCGGTGCCGCCTTGGCGGTGAATGCGATACCCAGCCCGGCCGTCTCGAGCATGTCGATGTCATCGGTGCCGTCGCCGACGGCGACCGTTTGACTGAGCGGCACGCCGAACTTGTCCGCGAACCGCCGCAGGGCATCGCCGCGGCCGGCCCGATCCATGATCGGGTCGAGCACGCCACCGGTGAGCGCGCCATCAACGATCTCGAGTTCGTTGGCGGCCGCGAAGTCGAGGCCGAGCTCGTCGACGACCCGGTTGGTGAAGACCGTGAAGCTGCTGCTGACCACCCCGACGTAGTACCCGAGCCGGCGCAACGTGCGTACGAACGTGCGGGCTTCGGGGCTCAGCTGCAGCGCCTCGCGCACTTCGTCGATGCGATCCTCGTCCAGCCCGGCGAGCAGGGCGACCCGCTCGCGCACCGCGGCCGCGGCATCGAGCTCGCCGGCCTCTGCACGCGCCCCGATCTCGGCAGCCTGGTCGGCGACCCCGGCGAGGCCGGCCAACGCGTCGACTGCCGCGGCCGGCATCAACGTCGAGTCGAGGTTGAGCAGGATGAGCCGCTTGGCGCGCCGGCGCAGACCGGCGGGCTCGACCGCGATGTCGACCCCGGTGTCATCGGCTGCTTCGACAAGAACCGCACGCAGCAGCGCCGCCTCCTCAGTGCGCACCAGCAGGTCCAGGGCCGACGCCGGCTCGGTCGACAGCTGCGTGACGGTTTCGATGTTGCCGCCCATGTCGGCGATGCGTTGCGCCACGTGGCTCAAGGCGCCCGGACGCAACGGATTGCCGACCACGATCACATGGCTGCGCGAGCCGGGCAGGGTAGGACGGGCCGAATCGCCTTGGTCGGCGATCGCGATCTCGCACTCCATGCCGAGCGCGCCCGCGGCGCGCGTCACGGAATTGCGCAATGCCGCGGTGTCGCCGCGCAGGTCGAACAACACGGTCAGGATCAGGCGATCCCGGATGACCACCTGCTCGACGTCACGAACATCAACATCGTGTGCGGCGAGCGCCGCGAAGAACGCTGCGGTGACCCCGGGTCGGTCGCGACCGGTGACGGTCGCGAGCACGGACGTCGGCAGCATCAGTCAGCTCCTCCGCGCAGTGGCGTGACGACGAACGGCTGCTTCGCCAGGTTGGTACGGCGCTTGTTGCGCTCGATGGTGCTGCTCGATTACTCCGGATCGGTGTCGCGATGTCCGGACCGTGGCCCTTCCGAGGACACCGAGGCACCGACCAGGTCTTCCCCGCTGGTGCGGTGCCGGCGACCCGCGTGCGCCTCGGCCTCGAGCCGTTCGATCAGGTGCGGATAGTGATGCTCGAAGGCCGGCCGCTCGGACCGGATGCGCGGGATGGACGTGAAGTTGTGCCGCGGCGGCGGGCTCGACGTCGCCCACTCGAGGGAGTTTCCGTACCCCCACGGATCGTCGGCGGTAGCAATCTCACCGAAGCGGTAACTGCGGTACATGTTGTAGACGAACGGCAGCATCGATGCGCCCAGGATGAACGCGCCGATCGTCGACACCGTGTTCAACGTGGTGAACCCGTCGCTGGCCTGGTAGTCGGCGATGCGCCGCGGCATGCCTTCGGCGCCCAGCCAGTGCTGCACCAGGAACGTGGTGTGGAAGCCGATGAACGTCAACCAGAAATGCACCTTGCCGAGCTTCTCGTCGAGGTAGCGACCGGTGAACTTCGGGAACCAGAAGTAGATGCCGGAATAGGCGGCGAACACGATCGTGCCGAACAGCACGTAGTGGAAGTGCGCCACCACGAAGTAGCTGTCCGACACCTGGAAGTCCAGTGGCGGGCTTGCCAGCAGCACGCCGGTGAGCCCGCCGAACAGGAACGTGACCATGAAACCCAGCGAAAAGAGCATCGGCGTATCGAAGGTCACCGCCCCGCGCCACATCGACCCGATCCAGTTGAAGAACTTGATGCCGGTCGGGATGGCGATGAGGAAGGTCATCAACGAGAAGAACGGCAGCAGCACCGCGCCGGTGGTGAACATGTGGTGCGCCCAGACCGCCAGCGACAGCGCGGCGATCGACAATGTCGCGAACACCATGCCCTTGTACCCGAACAGCGGCTTGCGGCTGAACACCGGAATGACCTCGGTGACGATGCCGAAGAATGGCAACGCGACGATGTATACCTCGGGGTGCCCGAAGAACCAGAAAAGGTGCTGCCAGAGGATCGCACCGCCGTTGGCCGGGTCGAAGACCTGCGCGCCCATGTGACGGTCGATCCACAGCACGAGCAGCGCGGCGGTCAGGATCGGGAACGCCAGCAGCACGAGCAAGCTGGTCACCAGGATGTTCCAGGTGAAGATCGGCATCCGGAACATCGTCATGCCGGGCGCTCGCAACGTGATCACCGTGGTCACCATGTTCACGCCGCCGAGGATGGTGCCCAGGCCGGCCACCGCCAGACCCATGATCCACAGGTCGGTACCTGCACCGGGCGAGTTGATCTGGTTGTCCAGCGGCGAGTACATGGTCCATCCGGCGTCAGCGGCACCCCCCGGGGTGAGGAATCCGGACAGCGCGATGAGCGCGCCGAACAGGAAGAGCCAGTACGAGAACGCGTTCAGGCGCGGGAACGCGACGTCAGGAGAACCGATCTGCAGCGGCATGACGAGGTTGGCGAAGGCGAAGACGATGGGCGTGGCGAAGAAGAGCAGCATCACCGTGCCGTGCATGGTGATGAGCTGGTTGTACTGCTCCGGCGCGAGGAACTGCATGCCCGGACGGGCCAACTCGGCACGCATCAGCAGCGCCATGATGCCGCCGACGCCGAAGAAGATCAGCGAGGTGACCAGGTACATGCGGCCGATCAGCTTGTGATCGGTGGTGCGCAGCATCCGGCCGAGCAGCGCGCCCTTCTGGAACTCCTGTACCGGGAAGGGGCGGGCAACAATCGGCTCAGGACCGTCGGGCACTCCCGCGCCAGGGGCCCGCTCAGCAGTCGTCGTCACGTAGGCAACCTCGCAGTCCAAGCCCTCGAATCAGGTCGGATCGGTCGCCGGTTGTCCCGCACGCCGAAGCCGTACGGCCGAGAATAGTCGCCTGGTCACCCCTGCGGCGCACCGGCATGCCCACGGGTCGCGCATGATCGTTCACCTTCGGTGCGCGCTGGACCAACCTCGCAAGAGGCGGGTCGTTCGGGGCCGGAATTCGCACGCGATCGTGACGAGCTGGCGGGCGATAACCAGGCATATACCTGAAACTCGCTGTACCGGCTAATGGCCCTTTTGGGGGTACATATCGGTTAAGTGGCGCAATCCAAGCGGAGAATTGGATTCGCCATGTCAAGACGGTGCTAGCTTCCGTTATCCTGCCTCGGAAGAGGTTTCGCCTCTGACCGTATCGAACACCCCGCGCGACGCCGTGTGGGCGTGGCGAGCGGATGGAGCAGGAGGAGCAGTGGTCGGACGCCGGCAGGCTGCCCCCGCGTTCCGACCGAGCGCCCCGGCCGGCCCGGCCAATGCGCCCTCGCGATTGCAGTCGATCGGCCTGCTGGCGGCTGTCGTCGTGGTGGCGCTGGCGATCTCGATCGTGTCCTTCGTCGTCAAGCCCAGCCGCGCACGCTCGTTCGACCTCTTCTACGGGTCGGTCTTCATCAACGACAACACCAGCCCGGTCGCGGTCGACCTGGCCAGCGGCAAGCCCACCGTCCGGCTCAGCGCGGCCTTCAAAGCGGTCTCGGCGACCGCGACCACCGACCTCGACCTCATCCCGCTCGCCGGCGGCAACACGCTGATGCTGCGATCCAGCACCGGCGAGTTCAACATGGTCGACAGCACCGGGTTCGTCGTGAAGGCCACTGGTGGCGGCGTGCAACTGCCAAAGGCGCCCAAAGGCAGCCGCACCAGCGTCGTCCCCGCCGACGATTCGGCGTACATGCTGCAGTCGAGCCAGTTCCGCACTTCGATCTACCTCGTCGGGCAGCTCACCGTCGCCTCGGCGATCGGCGTGCACGCGAAGGCGAAGGCGCGCGCGTACGCCACCATCAAGGCGCCGCTCACATCAGGCAGCTCGCCCGCCGCTGCGGCCAATGGCGAGCTGTGGCTGCTGACCGATACCGGAGCGCTCGTCGGAGCCGATCAGCAGCACACCATCACCCAGCTCACCTTGCCGCCGGGCAGCAATAACGGCGCCACGCTCACCGCGACCGCGCATGGCACGGTGACCGGGCCGTCCGCCCTCGGCAGCGCGACGATCAACAGCGACGGCACCGGCGGCGATGTCGCCGCGGTTGCCTCGAGCACCCTGGTGCAGGTCTTCGGCGCGGCCGGCACGGTCACGCTGCCGATCAAAGTCGATGGGACGATCGATGACATCCTGCCCGCATCGAATGCGCAAGGCAGGCTGGTATTCCTATACCGCACCAGCGCCGGCTGGACCGAGGTCATCGCCCCGACCAGCGGCACCGCACCGGCACAGGTGCACGCACTGACGGCGATCGATCCCAACGCCACGCTGATCAGTCCGGCCGACAGCGACGGGCACCTGTACACGATGGACACGCGGGGCACCGGCGACCTGTGGCAGATCGAAGCCGACGGCTCAGCGCATCGGATCGTCGGGGCGGCCAGCTATCCGTTGCTGCCCAACGAGAAGGTCGACCTGTCCCAAGCACAGGTGTTCGCGCGCGGCAGCCGCGTCATCTTCAACTCGCGGACGAACTACGACGCCGAAGTCATTTTCAGCGACGGCAGCCATGCGCCACGCGCGATCTACAAGCATTCGGCCATTCAGGTCGATCCGAGCGGCGCGACCACGCTGGCCGCCGGGAAGACCAAGACCCATAAGCCGATCAAGCCGGGTACCAAGCCGCCGAGGGTGCAACCCCCCTCGCGCCCCGCGCAGCCGATCAACAGCAACGTCGACTGCAAGACGACACGGCAGACACCGCACATCCCGATCGTCCAGCTCGGGCCGGTCGGCTCGCGCTCGGTGCAATTGACGTGGCAGTACCCACTGCTCGATCCGCAGGACTGCGCTCCGTCCACCTACACCGTGGCGACGAAGCTGAACAATCCGGACGCGCCCGCGCCGCCGGGCACGATCACGGTGAACAACCAGGAGGGCGTGACCCTCACCGGACTGTTCCCGGACACCGACTACACGATCGTGGTGACCGCGTACCTGAATCAGGCAGATCACACCGCCGCGCAGCCGGTTCCGGTGCACACCAGCGTGGAGGGTCCGGCCGCACCGACCAACCTGCGCACCACGGTCGACGATCACGGCAACTGGAGCATCGCGTGGGAATCCTGCGGCGGCATCAGGGCCGGGTGCGTCCCGGTCACGAACTGGCAGATCATCCCGCGGTTCTGCGATGGCCGCGGGCTTTCCAACGCACCGCTCACGGTCAGCCTGGTCGGCGATCCGACGCTGCACCTGTGGCACTACGTGTATCAGGGCAACGACGGCCTGCTCGGACGTGGGCTCAGCTTCACTGTCGAAGGGATCGGGACGCACGGAACGATCGGCGCGCCGGCGACGGACAACGGCTGCGCGTACAGCTGGACCAACCCGGTGCGAAGCGCGATTTCGGTGGCGGCCAGCGCGCCGGCCCAGACCGACACCAGCCAAGCGCAGACCGACATCACCGTGACCGCATCCTTCGCCGACGGTGCGGTGCACGATCTCGGCGGCGTCGACGGCGAGCTCAGCTACCAGCTCATGGCGAACGGGCTGGTCATCGCGCATGCTGGACCGACCACGCAACCGACGGTGAAGCTGAACGGGATCACCGCCGGCCAGACCTACGACGTGGTCGTCACGGTCAATCCGCCGCGGCATCCGGAAGCCGCGGTGACACTGCCCTCGGTGCCGGTCGAACCTGCGTTCGCGAAGTGGCCCGGTGCTTCGGCCACCGCGACGTTCACCAACACCAGCGCGACCGACGGCACGCTGACGGTCACACCGAACCTCGGCGGTGCCGACACGCGCGGTGAGACCTTCGACCTGACCGATAACAGCTACCTGAAGTGCGGCAATTCGCAGCAGACCCTCGGCACCGGCAGTTTCCCGAACGTCGCGAGCAACATCACGCCGGGCCACTCCGTGTCCTACCCCGGCCTGAGCCGGTTCACCTACCGTGGCGATTGCACCGTGTCGATCCAGCTCATCCAGAACAGCAGCACCGCGACCAATCCACCGCTCTACGGGGCGGGGCCATCCGCGCAGACTGCCGGCGCGCCGGTCACCATTCCGGCACCGCAGGTCACGTCCAGCAGGAACGACTTTGCCGCGACCTTCATCGAGTCGACGCGATCCTCACCGCAGATTGCAGTGAGCTACCACGGCAATGACAACCTCGCGTTCGCGACCAACTGGTCGTTCGTCGCCAACAACGGCACGCGCAACTGCGGATCGAGCACGAGCGCACCCACCGCGATCATCGATGTCGATCCGGCCTGCGCCGGAGGCACGGCCAACTGGACGGTGCACGTCAGCTACCAGTACTTCCTGAGCAGCCCGGACTTCACCATCGATGTCTCCGGCACGGCGCCCGAGCCGATCGATCCCACCCAGATCAGCTTCGCCGGCGCATGGACGGGCACGGCGCAGGATCCCGAGGTCGAGGTGCAATACAGCGGCAGCTACGGCGCCGATGCGCTCAAGACGCTGAACTGGACCGAGACGGTGACCTCCAGCCTGGCGCCGGGGGTGACCTGCGGATCGAACGATGCGATCCCGCAAGCCGACGGCACCGGCCCCCAGGTCAAGGTCGACCTGTCTGCCTGCCCACCCTCGGTAGTGGGCACCGGCACCACCCTGCCCGTCGCCGCTACCTACACACTGACCGTGCATTACGACGACCCGAGTTACGGCACTTCGAACGATTACTCCGTCACTATTACTGGGTCACCGCCGCAATGACATCACTCGCGAAGACCATGGCCGACATAGGAGCAGCATGACCACGACCTCCGAAGGCGTTACGCAAGTCGCGCGCAACGTCGAGCGCCTGAGCACGAACATCGGCTATGTCATTCAGGGCAAGCCCGAGGTGATCCACAATGCCATCGTCTGCCTGCTCGCCGAAGGTCATCTGCTGCTCGAGGACGTCCCGGGTACCGGCAAGACCTCGCTAGCTCGCGCGCTCGCCACGTCACTGTCGATCACGTGGAACCGCATCCAGTTCACCCCTGACCTGCTGCCGTCCGACGTGACCGGAGTGTCGATCTACAACCAGAGCCACAACGAGTTCGAGTTCCGGCACGGGCCGGTGTTCGCGAACGTGGTTCTCGCCGATGAGATCAACCGCGCGTCGCCGAAGACGCAGTCGGCGCTGCTCGAGGTGATGGAGGAAGGCACCCTCAGCAACGACGGCATCGTCTACCCGATGCCGCGGCCGTTCATGGTCGTCGCGACGCAGAACCCGATAGACATGGAGGGCACCTACATCCTGCCCGAGGCCCAGCTCGACCGGTTCCTGATGAAGCTGACCGTCGGCTACCCGAGTGCCGAGTCCGAAGCGGCCGTGCTGCGCACGCAGAAGATGGGCCCGACGGTCGATCAATTACTGCCGGTGCTCAGTGCCAACGACATCATGTCCATGATCGACGCAGTGCGACACGTCGAGGTCGCGCCCGCGCTCGAGCAGTACATCGTCGCCATCTCCGCCGCGACACGTACGATGTCGGAGTTGCGTTTGGGTGTCTCGCCGCGCGGCAGCCTTTCGTTGCTGCGCGCAGCCCGTTCCTACGCGGCGACGATCGGTCGCGGGTACGTGATTCCCGAGGACGTCAAAGAGATGGCTCCGACCGTCCTCGCGCATCGCGTCATCCTGCAGCCCGATGCCGAGTTGCAAGGACGGACCGGCGCTGAGCTCATCGCGCGGGCGCTGCAATCGGTCCCGGTGCCCCGCGGCGCCGACGCCTGATCCGAAGATCGCGATCCGATGACCAGGGCGGGCCTCGCGGCGCTGCTGGCGGGCGCATTGGCGCTGACGCTCGGCGCGTGGCTGCAATGGACTGCTTTCGATCTCATCGGTGTCGGCCTGCTCGCGCTGGTGCTGCTCGCGGTCTTCGTCGCGGTCCGTCCCTCACCGCTGTCCATCGACCGCGCGATCCAGCCGGCGCGAGTGCCCAAGGGATCCCCCGCCATCGCGGTGCTCACCTTCGCCAATCGCGGACGGCGCACGGTGGGCGTCACCGTCGCCAACCAACCCTTCGGCGATGCGATGGTGCGCACGGTCATCCCGAAGCTGCGACGCGGCGAGCGCGGCCTGCGCACCTACCGGCTGCCCACCCGGCAACGCGGCATCTTCGACGTCGGGCCGGTCGAGGTCACCCGCCGCGACTCGTTCGAGCTGTTCCGCACGTCGCGCCGCTACGGTGACATCGAGCGGATCTGGGTCTACCCGCGCGTCCTCGGCTTCCGGCCATTGCCGACCGGGCAGACGCGTCACCTCGAAGGCCCGTCCTCGGACACCTCGCCACAGGGGAACATCACGTTCCATCGGCTGCGCGATTACGTGGTCGGCGATGACTTGCGCCTGGTGCATTGGCGATCCTCGGCGCGCACCGGGAAGTTAGTGGTCAAGCACAACGTCGACACCTCACAGCCGTACACGGTGGTGTTGCTCGATCAGCGGCCCGGGCAGTACACCGCAGAGTCCTTCGAATCGGCTGTCGACGTGGCGGCATCGGTGCTGGTGACGAGTTCGGTCAGCAAGGCGCCGGTAGAGCTGCGGCTGACCGATTCGACGATCATGGGCGGGCCGCGGCTACGTGATGTCACCCCGCTGATCGACCATCTCACCGGCGTGCCGGCCGACGACGACGCCGGCGATCTCAAGACGCAACTGCTCGCGTTGCGCAGGGCGCGCGGCGGCACGTCACTCGTGGTCGTGACCGGCGTCCTCGATCGTGACGACCTGCCCTACGTCGCGAGCCTGCGGCGCCGCTTTGACCGCCTCGTCGTCGTCTCGCTCGACACCGAGCCGCACGATCGACGCAATCCACGCCAGCCGATCCGGTTTCCCGGGGTGCGCATCATCGTCGCCGAAGACGCTGACGCGGCCTGCGCCGCGTGGAACGCCCAGGTGCTGGCGTGAAGATCATCCGTCAGCTCGTTCCGATGCTTGCGCTGCCGCTGTGCCTGATCGCCAGCGTGCTCGCCGCCGCACCCTGGCTGCGCTCGTTCCCGGTTTCGGTCGCGGGTGCGCCGCTGTACGGCGCGGCAGTGTTGAGCGTGCTCGTGCCGATCGCGATGGCCCGCTTCCGGCCCACCTGGCTTTGGGCCGGCATTGCCGTCGACGTCGTGGTGTTCGTGTTCTACGGGCTGTTCGTCGTGCTGCAGGATCCGGTCAACGTCAGCGGTTTCGTGCAAGGTCTTTACCGCGGGCCGTCGCAGGTGCTGACGTTCGCGCTGCCGCTGGTCAGCCCGCGCAGTCTGATGCTCGCCCCGGTCGCGCTCACCTGGGTGTGCGGCGCGCTGGCCGGTGAGTGCTTTGCGCGGCGCTGGTACACGCTGCTGCCCTACCTCGGATTCCTCGTCGCCTTCGGACTCGCCTATGCGGCGACCCAGCGCGCCGCCGGATCCGAACTGGTGACGGCCAGGCATCGCGAGACGATCCTCGCCGCCCTCCTGCTCGTGACGTTGATGCTCATGCGGGTGGGGCAGGCGTGGGTACGTCAGGACGAGTCCGCGCAGAGCACGCAGCCCGACGGCATACTGCCGCTGCGCGGTCTGGTTACCGGCATGGTCACCACGCTGGTTATCGCACTGGCCGCTGCGCTCGTCGTGCAGAGCAATGCGTTCCCGAAGCACTCCAGTGCCCCGCAGCGGGTGCCTTCGGTGAACGACTCGAAGCCGTTGACCCCGATGTCATTCATCGCCGGGCTCCGTCCGCGCAGCGGGAAGGACGCGGCGCAGTCGGTCTTCACGGTGAACATCGACAAGCCGGCTGCGGGGTACTTCCCGATCGCCAATGTCGATTTTTACGACGGTTCGGGCTGGTCCTTCGATCGCACGTTCCGTCCTTCGGGCGGCGTGCTGCCCGCGGACACCGACACCGCGCTGGCCACGACTCGCACGGTCACCCAGCAGTACAAGATCGACTCCGGACCTCTCACCGATTCGCCGTGGATGCCGTTCCTGTACCGGCCCGAGCGCGTCGCCGGCCTGTCGGTGAACATCGATCCGGCCAGCGGCATGATCGTGCCGGCCGGAAAGCTGACCGGCGGCGAGTCCTACACCGTGCGATCAGGGATCGCGAACGACACCTTCGCACATATCCGGGCGCGGCTCTCGAGTGCGGACACCGGCGCATCGTCAGTTGACACCCAGTTGCCCGGCGGGCTCCGCACGACCCTCGACGAGCTGGTGACCACGTTCAGCGCCGAGACCAAAGTGTCGAGCTCGCCGGCGCTGCCGTTCCTGCAGGCGCTGGAGAAGGACCTGCGCAACAACTACACGCTCTCCCGCGCAGCGCAAGGCAGCGCGAACAGCACGTCGACCCCGTCGCCGAGCAGCACGCCGGTGTCGAGTGCGCCGTCGTCGACAGCGCACTCGAAGCACGGCAAGCGCGATGCGCAGGTCCGTCCGTTGGGCGCGAAATCGCCGAAGCACCGCCCGCACCACAGCGCTCCAGCCGGCCGGCACAGCACGTCTGCTCCGCCAAAGACCTCGGCGTCGCCGAGCGCCGCGCCCAGCCCGTCGGACACCGGACCGGCGGCCGACCTGGCGGGCGGGGCGAGCTTCGCCGATGTGCTCGCCTCGATCCTCGGCGGCCGCACCGGAACTCCGGAGCAGTACGCGACGCTGGTGGCTTTGGTCGCCCGTGACATCGGCATCCCGGCGCGCGTGGTCACCGGTTTCCGAGTCGAATCCGGTGGCAGTGCCGACGACCTGCCGGCCGGCCAGTACGACGTGACAACTGCCGATGCATGGAGCTGGACCGAAATCCCGGTGCTCGGATCAGGGTGGGTGATCCTCGACAGCTCGCCGAGCCGCTACGCCCCGGGCAACCAGCAGACCGAGTCAGCCGCCTCGTCGCCGCCCACCTCGAGCGCCCCGCCGACCAGGAATGCGTTGGTGACACAGAGCTCCGGTGGCCATGACGTCGCCCCCAACTCGGCGGTGCCGGCAAGGGCTACTACGTCACGGCACGGCCTGCTGGTTGCGCTGCTAGTCGTGCTCGGCATTGCGCTGATACTGCTCTTGCTCGTGCTCGCTGCCCGCAAACCACTGCGTGCATCGCGCCGCAGGCGCGCGCCTGATCCGCGCTTGCGAATCATCGGGGCGTGGCGAGAGACCATCGACGTGCTCACCGAATCCGGCCTGCCCGAGCTAACGACCCTGACGAGCGCTGAGATCGTGACCCTCACCGACGAGCAGTTCGGTGTGGAGACCGGGCGCGCGGCAGCCACGCTCGGCGCGGCAGCCAACGCGGTGGCGTACAGCGCAGCGACGGCGGTCGAGCAGACCGACGCCGATGCGGCCTGGCGCCAGCATCGCGCATTGCGTCGCGCCGTGCGCCGCAAACTTGGCCTGCGCGACCGGGTCGCAGCCAATGTCCGCTACCACCGCCCCAAGCGAACCCCGCCGCCGGTCAGCCCACCATCATGGGCCGACGCGGCCACCGCGCGCGAGCAGGCTGCGAACAAGCCAACCGGTCGGCATCGTTCCGGCCGGCGCCGCGCTCACTAAAGCCGCGGCCGCTGCGGCGGATACCCCGGCGGCGTGCCGCGCGGGCGGCGGCTGCGGCCCACGAGCGCGCCGATCACGGCGGCGGCCACGACGATCACCGCGGCGATCGCGGCCCACCCACCAGCACCCAGCCCCGATGACCCTGACCCGGCTACCGGCGCTGCCGACGACGCCGGCGGTGCGGATTGCGCCGGCAACGTTGGTGGCGACGATGTTCGTGGCGCCGACGAGGCCGAGGATGAACCGGACGGTGCCGGGCTCGACCCGCCGGAGGGCACCAGCGAGCCGAGCGGGTTGGCCGCCACCGGTGCGACGTGCTCGGTAAGCGCCTGGTACGCGTTCACCACCCCGTAGCCGTAGATGTCGTTCGGCACCGATCCGCCGGCCGGCATCGCCGTTTTGAGCAGGCGGTTGATGACGTTCGCCGCGTCCATGTGCGGGAAGTGCGCACGGACGAGCGCCACGATCCCGGCCACGATCGGCGCCGAGAACGAGGTTCCCTCGCGCAGCTGGTACGGACCGTCGACGTCGCCACGCGGATCGGCCACCGCCAGACCGGTCTTGGTCCGCGCGCTGTCCGGGTTCACCGGCGTCGTCGAGAACGGCGCGGCGAGCGCGGTGCCGCGGCCAATTGTTGCCGCTGGATCGCTTTTGAGGTTCTGGTCGATACCGGTCACGGCCAGCACCCCGGGCAGGACGGCCGGAGACTGCAACCCGACGCGCTGTGTCACAAACGAATCGCCGGTACTCGCGACCACGACCACGTCCTTGGATTGCGCGTACTGCACAGCTGCCTTCTCGCCCGGGTCCGCTGAGGTATAGGACAGGTTGAGCACGGTGGCGCCGTGATCAACCGCCCACCGGATCGCAGCCGGCGTGCCGTCCGGGTTCGTTTGCGAGGCACACGACGCGGTGAGCAGGTGCGCTGCCGGCGCGGTGCCGAGGATCCCGGACGTGTGACCAGGCCCGTGGCCGTGCCCGGAGATCAGCGATGCCACGTTCGTGCCGTGCCGGCTATCCGGCTCGACCGGCCGCTGCCCGTTCCGGCTGCCGGCGCTGGAGAAGTCGGCGCCACCGACGACGGCCCCGGTGAGGTCGGCAATTCTGCCGTCGACGCCGCTGTCGATCACTGCGACGACGACTCCGGCGCCCCTGCTGATCGTCCAGGCGTGCCGCACCCCGAGCGTGTCGAGGTACCACTGGCTGCTCTGGACGGCGTCGGCATGCGCGCTCGCGGCCTGCGAGACGCTGGCGGCCCAGGCCAGCACGCAAACGGCAGCTACCGACCACGCCCGTCGGATTCGCACCGAGTCACTCAGCCATCTGCAACCCGCGCGTCCAGGCAGCCGGGTCAGCCCTCGAGACCGGACACCAGGCCCAGCGCCCATCCCGACACCTCGAACGGCGAGGCCGGCGGGGTCGGGAGCTTGACGTTGATGTTGGCCGCGTGCGGCGAGCCCGCCTGGGTGAGCTTCGACGCGTTCTGCGAGTCGGTGTTCACATATGCGATGTAGACGTCGTGCAGGGCCTGCAGGTGCGTGGCGAGGTTGCCGCGGACGAGTTGCATCGCCTTGCGCATGCTCTCGGTCGAGGTGCCCAGCGCGCCCTCGACAGTTGACTGGATCGCCTCGGACACGCCGGGAATCTGCCCGTTGTTCAGGCATGCCATCGCATAGGGATCCTGAGGAAGCGCGTTGGTGTGGTGGCTCAGGCGCGTCCAGATCTCGTACACCTTGAAGTAGTAGTCGTGCAGGGCCTGCAGGTCGACCTGGAACTGGCCACTGTCACCGGACTCGGCGGCCGTCGCGAGGTCGGCGCCGATCCCTGCTGCGACCGCGCTCAGCGCGCCGGCGTCCAAACCTTCAAGCATCAGCTGTCCTCTTCCTATTCACCGATCACCGGTGGCGCGGCATTGGCACCGTCGCCCCAGACGTCATCGGTCTCGACCAGGTAATCAGGAACCGGGGACTCTTCGTCGTCACCGCCGCGGCGAGCGCCCATCCCGCCCATCGGGTAGCCGCCGAAGCGCCCGGCCTCACCCGCGACCGGTTCCCCGCCGAAGCCGCCCGGCCGCGACCCGGCCAGCATGCTGTTGCGCGGCGCCGCGAGCTCGTCATCGGCAGGGATACCGTTCGGGCTGCGGACCGCACCGCGAAGGTTGGGTTCCGAATCGGCGAAGGCGCTGTTGCCGGCCGAGCCGCGCAAGCCTGGCTCGCCCTCGCCGAACGCGCCGGCACGCCCACCGGCACGCAATCCCGGCTCACCGTCGCCGAACGCTCCGGACCGGGGGCCACCCAGACCCGCCTCGCCCTCACCTTCGGCCAGCCCGGCACCGCCACGGCTGCCTGGCACCCGGCCTTCACCCTCGTCGAGCAGCGCGCCGCCGCGGCCGCCGGTCGCGCCGCCGCGACCGCCCAGCGCCCCTGCGCCGAGCAGGCCGGCACCACCGAGCACGGCGGCCGCCGCACCGGGGGCACCTGGTGCCGATGTCGTCGGCATTGCTGACACCGACGGTCCGGTGCCGGCGGCGCCGGGCGTGCTGAGCGCGCCCGGGTCGCCTTGGGTGATCGTCGGACTCTGTGGTGTCGGTGACGGCCCGCTCTGGGTGTGGGTCGGGTTGCCGGTCGGGTGGTTACCGCGCGGGCCGTTGAGCACGCCGTTGTCGTTGGGGCCCATGCCTGGGCCCATCGCGACGGGCGTGTACCCGCCACCGCCGCTCGGGTTGGCCCCCCCGCCCGGGTAGCCACCGGGGTTTGCGCCACCCGATCCACCGGCCGGTGCCGCACCGGGGACCGGAGGCAGGGTGGCCGGCGGCGCGCCCTGCCGCGCGGACCCCGACGGCCAATCCATGCCCTTCATCTCCGCAGAGTGCGCGCTGCCGTCGCTGTCCATCTGCGAGACGAGCTTGACCATCTGCGTGTGGGCCTTGTCGTACTTCTGCTGCTGCTCGTACTTGGCGACGCCGACGCCGATCGGCCCGGCCCAGCCGCCAGATGACAAGGCGTTGCCCCAGGACGTGTCGACGCTGGGAACGGCCTGGGCCGCACGGTGATCGCTTTGCAACCGGCTCAAATAGTTGTCGGTGTCCGCTTGCGCAAGCTCGGATGCCGAGCTCGTCTGGTTCATCGTCGCC
>DASRSG010000079.1:0-9445 GCA_035656595.1 Jatrophihabitantaceae bacterium
GCATCGTCGACAACCGCCCGCACTAAGCCGTCGCGCCTTGCTGGTGCCGCACGGCGAGCAGGTCGAATGAGGCGATCGCGGCGCACGCGACCGCGCACACCAGCGCCGGCACCGCCGATAGGTGTGCGCCGACCGTAACGAGGGCGCCGGCAACCGCGCTACCGCCGGCGACACCCAGCCCCAACGCGGTCGACTGCCAGCCGAAAGCCTCGGCCGTGCCGGCCGCATGCTCGCGGACGAGCGTGCCGAGGGCTGCGATTGCCGGCGTGTCGCCGGCGCACACCAGCACCAGGCCGACACCGGCGACCGGTAGCGGCGCCGGAATCAGCAGGACGGCTGCGCCGATCACTTCGAGCGCCGCCGCGCGGACCAGCATCGTGCGCGCCGCAATCCGGTTACCCACGCGCATCGCCAGCGCGCCGCTCGCGACCATGCCGAGCGTCGCGATGATGACGAGCGGCCCGGCCGCACCTGGATGGTGCGCCGCGATGGCCAGCGCGGGCGCGACCACCTCGAGCGATCCGGCGACCGCACCGACCAAGAGCGTCAGCAGCAACGGGGTGAAGTACCGCCGCACGGCGACCCGGCCCGGCGAGCCGCCGGGCGCGCGGCCGCGCGGCACGGCCAGTGCGAACAGCACCGTGCACGCGCCGGACACCCCCGCCACGGTCAGCATCGCGGCAGCGGCGGATGCGACCGAGCTGACCGCGCTGAACAGCACCGGCGCGATCAGCACGCTCAGGGTCTGCAGCAATGCGATGAACGCGAACACCGACGTGGCGCGATCCGCACCGACAGCTTGCGGCCACTGCGCGCGCATTTGCGTCGCAATCGGGGGCAAGAACAGCCCGGCGAGCATGCTGAAAGCGACGAACAACCCGGCCCAACGGTTGTGCGCCGCAACCGTGATGAGCACATAGGCGCCGGCGTGCGCGAGACCGCAGGCGGCGAGCACGAGCGCGGGCGCGACCGTGTCAAGCGCCCGTCCCTGCAGCGGGCGGCCGACCGACATGCCGATCGCGTACGCGCTCACCGCCAGTGCCGATGTAGCCACGCTGAGGTGCGCCTCGTGACCGACGAGCAGCAGCGCGAGCCCGATCACGCCCTGCGTCAGCTGCGCGAGGACGCCGAGCAGTGCCTGCACGGATCGGCGTGAGCGCATCAGCCCTTGAGCGCGGCGGCGACGATGTCGCGCGCCTCGTCCTGGATCTTCGCCAGGTGGTCCGGGCCGCGGAACGACTCGGCGTAGAGCTTGTAGACATCCTCGGTGCCCGATGGCCGCGCGGCGAACCAGCCGTGCTCGGTGATCACCTTCAACCCGCCGATCGGCGCGTCGTTGCCGGGTGCAGTCGTGAGCCGGTCGGTGATCGGGTCACCGGCGAGTGTGTCGGCTTCGACATCAGCGGGTGCCAGCTTGGCCAGCTTCGCCTTCTCCTCGCGTGTCGCGGGCGAGTCGATGCGCGCGTACGCCGGATCGCCGAACGCGACGGTCAGTTCGCGGTAGCGCGCGTACGGCGAGCTGCCGGTCGCGGCGGTGATCTCGGATGCGAGCAGGCACAGGATGATGCCGTCCTTGTCCGTGGTCCACACCGACCCGTCCCGCTGCAGGAACGATGCGCCGGCCGACTCCTCGCCGCCGAATGCAACCGAGCCGTCGAGCAGGCCCGGCACGAACCATTTGAACCCGACCGGAACCTCGAGCAGCGTCCGTCCCAGCGACGAGGCGACTCGATCGATCATGGACGAGCTGACCAGCGTCTTGCCCACCGCTGCCGCGTCGGGCCAGTCGGTGCGGTTGCCGTAGAGGTAGTCGATCGCGACCGCGAGATAGTGGTTCGGGTTCATCAGCCCGCCGTCGGGGGTGACGATGCCGTGCCGGTCGGAATCGGTGTCGTTGCCCGTCGCGATGTCGAAGTCGTGCTGGCGCGCGATCAGCGACGCCATCGCCGACGGAGACGAGCAGTCCATCCGGATCTTGCCGTCCCAGTCGAGGGTCATGAACCCGAACGTGCGGTCGACGAGCGGGTTGACCACGGTGAGGTCGAGGTCGTAGCGCGACCCGATCTCGCCCCAGTAGGCGACCGACGCACCGCCGAGCGGGTCGGCACCGATGCGCACGCCGGCCGAGCGGATCGCGTCGAGGTCGACGACCTGCGGCAGGGCAGCGACGTAGCTGTCGAGGAAGTCGTAGCTGCCGGCCCGCTGACGTGCTCGCGCGTACGGCACGCGCCGCACCCCGTCCATGCCCGCAGCGAGGATCTCGTTGGCGCGGTCCTGGATCCATTTGGTGATGTCCGTCCCCGCCGGTCCACCATCGGTCGGGTTGTACTTGAAGCCGCCGTCGCCCGGCGGGTTGTGCGACGGCGTGACGACCACCCCGTCGGCGCGGTGGGCCGGGTTGCCGCCGTTATGGGCGAGGATCGCACGCGACAGCGAAGGTGTCGGTGTGAAGCCCCCGCGCGAGTCGACCAGCACGGTCACGTCGTTGGCGATGAAGACCTCGAGCGCGGAGACCGTCGCCGGCTCGCTCAGCGCATGCGTGTCCGCGCCGAGGAACAGCGGCCCGTCGATGCCCTGCGTCGCGCGGTACTCGCAGATCGCCTGGCTCGTGGCGACGATGTGGTCCTCGTTGAACGTGCACGACAGCGCCGAGCCGCGATGGCCGGACGTCCCGAACGAGACGCGCTGCTCGGGCTGCGACACGTCGGGATGCTCGGCGTAGTACGCGGTGACCAGCACAGCGATGTCGACGAGGTCATCGGGACGAGCGGGCTGCCCAGCGCGCGAATCGGCCATGCAGATCATCCTGGCACCGCCGGTACCGTTCGGATCCATGGACTCCACAGCTGCCGAGATCGCGTGCGCCGTTCGGGCCGGCGAGTTCACCGCCCGCGCCGCGACCGAAGCGGCGCTCGCGCGCATCGCTGACCGCGACGGGCGGATCGGCGCGTTTCAGGTCGTGCGCGCCGAAGCGGCGCTGCGCGAGGCCGACGCGGTCGATCAGCGCGCCGATCGGTTCTCGCTACCGCTGGCCGGGGTGCCGATCGCTATCAAGGACAACGTGCCGGTGAGCGGCGAGCCGATGCGCGTCGGCAGCGCCGGGAGTGACCCGGCACCGCGCGAGTTCGATCACGAGGTGGTGAAGCGGTTGCGGCGGGCGGGTGCGGTCGTGGTCGGCCTCACCCGGGTGCCCGAGCTGTGCGTGTTCGCCGCGACCGACTCGACCTTCGGCATCACCCGCAACCCGTGGGATCTCGAGCGGACGCCGGGCGGATCCTCTGGCGGCGCGGCCGCGGCGGTCGCGGCCGGCATGGTCGTGGCCGCCCACGGCAACGACGGGATGGGCTCGATCCGGATCCCATCCGCCTGTTGCGGGCTGGTGGGGATCAAGCCCGGTTTCGGCGTCGTCCCGTCCGATCTCGGCAACGGGGCTTGGTTCGACATGTCCGAGAACGGCCCGATCGCCACCACCGTCGCCGACTGCGCGCTCGTCCTCTCGGTCATGGCCGGACGGCCCGAGCTGGCCGAGGTCGCAACGCCGGGCCGGCTGCGAATCGCGGTGTCGACGAAGAATCCGCTAGCCGGCTTCCGGGTGGCCAAGTCCTGGGCGTCGGCCGCGCGGGACGTCGCCGCGGCACTGCGCGAGGCCGGACACACCGTGCGGCAGGCCGACCCGCCGTACGGGCAGCGCATCGGCACGTCCGGGATCGTGCGCTGGCTTGCCGGGCCGGAGCTGGACGCCCGGTTGCTGCCCGACCGCAGCAAGCTGACCGGGCCGAGCCGGCGGCATGCCGCTGCCGGGCGGGTCGCGCTGCGCGCCGGCTTCCCGAAGCCGAAGGGTCGCGAGCTGTGGCAGCGCCACTGCGAGCGCTTCTTCGCCGAGCACGACGTGCTGATCACGCCGGCCCTGGCCCAGTCGCCGATCCGCGCGCTGGCCTGGTCGCAACGCGGCTGGCTGGCCAACGTGCTGTCCAATGCCCGCTACGCGCCGTTCGCCGCGCCGTGGAACCTCGCCGGCTGGCCGGCCATGGCCGTGCCCGCGGGGGTCGGCCCGGATGGCCTGCCCCGGTCGGTGCAGCTCGTCGGCCGGCCCGGTACCGAAGCGCGGCTGCTCTCGCTGGCCGCCCAGATCGAGTCGTTGCGTCCCTGGCAGCGAACCGCGCCGCGTTAGGGCGCGGTGTCGCGCAGGTCGAGCGGTGCTACCTGGTCGACGACAGTTGCGTCGACCACGTTGTGTCGTGCCGGGTCGGTTCGGCGCTGCTCGGGTACCGCCTGCTTGGCGACCGTGCGCAGCGTGTGCACCCGCACGTCGGCCAGCACGTCCTTGCCGGTGAGTTCGCGGCGCAGGATCCGAAGCGTCTGGTCGTACACGATGCGCCGCGTCAGCCCGGGCGCCAAAGTGCCGGCCAGCCCGGCGACGCGGCCGCCGCGCGCGGTGGCGAGTTCGATGGGGTTCAGGATCTCGACGGTGATCAACCGGCGGTCACGCCCACTCACCCCCGCCGGCCGGGGCGCGGCGAACACCTCGGTCTCGGACGGATCGTCGCGGCACCGGCGGCGCGCGGCAAGGCCGAGCGCAGCGAGGGTGACCACGTTCGTCAGCACCAGCACGACGACGAGCACAGTCACGGGGTCGACGCTACGTCAGGACGGACCGGTGATGTCGAGATGCCCGGCGCGCGCCGCGATGACGCCGGCCTGAAACCGGCTGGTTGCGCCGACCTGCGCCATGTAGTCGGCGATTTGGCGGCGGCAGGTGCGCACCGAGATCGAGAGCCGGCGTGAGATCGCTTCGTCCTTCTCACCGTCGGCCATCAGCCGCAGGATCGCGGCGCGGGTCTGGTCGATGTCGGCGGCGTCGCTGTGCCGGCTCAGGGCGTCCTCGAGCGGCTGCGACTCGGCCCACAGCTGTTCGAAGGTCGCGATCACCCAGCCGACCACGTTCGGCTCGCGCACGACGACCAGGCCCGGACGGTTGGGATCGCTGGTCGGGAGGGGCAGCAGCGCGACCTCGCCGTCGATGACCATGCTGCGGCCGGGCACCGATACCGCGAAGCGGATCTTGGCGCCGTTGTCGGCCAGCTCGGACAGGTAGCTGCGGGTGTGCCGGTCGCGCAGCGCCGCGTGCTGGTAAAGCAGGCGGCTGCGCACGCCGCGCCGCGCCGAGTAGATGTTCGCGATACGCGTGCGGCTAT
Source organism: Jatrophihabitantaceae bacterium (assembly GCA_035656595.1). Taxonomy (GTDB): domain Bacteria; phylum Actinomycetota; class Actinomycetes; order Mycobacteriales; family Jatrophihabitantaceae; genus RYN-133. The sequence goes on from DASRSG010000079.1 coordinate 5,196, forward strand.
CGATACGCGTCTTCGGCGCGCGCCCGGCCGCGACCGAGAGCAGCTCGTTCTGGCACCGATCGGCATAGTGCATCATCACGTTGCCGATCTGGGTCTGGTCTGAGATCACATCGACGGCGACGCCGGGCGAGGACGCCACGGTCAGCGCCTCGTTCCAGTCCACGACGAGTCGGCGGATCGCATTGCGCCTAGCCTCGACCGAGGCCCGGCGGGCGCCGAGCTCGAGGTCCTCCGCGCCGAGCACGGTCGCTTCGGCGAGCATCGGGCTCACCGCGGTAACCCGCTCACCGTCCTCGACGCGGATCAGGCCCATCTCGATGAGCCGGCGGACCGGTTTGTCGAGGTCGTCAGCCTCGTGCTCGAGCTGATCGGCGAGCTCGGCGACGGCGGCGCCGGGGCGAGTCAGAGCCGCGCGGTAGATGGCGACCTCTACCGGCCCAAGCTCGTCCAAATCACTCATATCGCCGTCCGCAGAAAAAGTGCCAGGCAGCTACCTGCCACTTCCAGGGTTTGTCACACAAGGACCTAAGATTGAATCCTAGGTGTAGGGCATGATTAGTTCGCCCCGAGTTACCATTTGTGCCGTTTGCAAACTCAGGGGATTGTCTACAAATACCGACATAAGGGGACAAAGTGACTCTACTACGCCGTGTGGTCGCCATAGTTGCGATCGCGATCGGTATCGGGGTCACGGCCGGAACCGCGTCGGCCTCGGCCGCGACACCGTCCCACAAGATCCAAACCGCACACCACGCCAGCGTTCCCGCCCATCGCGCGACGAGCGGGACGATGGACTGGTGGTGGTTCTAGCAAGCACTCCACGCCGGCGGCCGTAGTCCTGGCGGCCGCATTCGTGGAGGGTCGATCCCGCTCCGTGCGCATAGACCCGATGTCCGTCGACATCGGGACGGAGCGGGATCGATGTATTTAAGGCCCGTCTCGCGTGCGGTGCGGTGCAGGTGCGGTGCGGTGCTTGTAACGCCAGGCCGCGGTCGCGCCGTCTTACTACGTGAGTGGCGAGCAACGGCACAGACTGGACGGACATGGGCGATTCGGCGGGGAGTTTCGAGGCGTTCGCGGCCGACGTGGCCCGGCCGCTGTTCGGCACCGCCCTGTTGCTGACCGGCGATTGGTACCTGTCCGAGGATCTCGTCCAGGAGACGTTTGCCCGCATCTACCGGGTGTGGCCCGTCACGCTGGATCACCCGCTCGGCTATGCCCGCAGCACGCTGGTGCGCACCTTCCTGTCGCATCGGCGCCGGCGCAGCTCGTCCGAGCAACCAGTACTGCAACTGCCCGAACAGCCCACCGACGAGCCCGACGCTGCGTTGCGTCGCACTCTCGTTGCCGCGCTGCTGACCTTGCCCGAACGCGACCGCGCGGTGCTCGTGCTGCGCTATCTCGCTGATCGCAGCGTTGCCGAGGTTGCACGCGATCTCGGCAAGTCGCCGGGTGCAATCCGAATCTCGTCGATGCGCGCGCTGGCCAAATTGCGCCTCCTTCTCGGCGACAACGAACCCGACCTTGTCAGCGGCGGGAATTAGGAGAACAAGATGGACGCCGATCGAAGTGTCAGCGAATTGTTGTATCGCGCCGTGGTCACCCTCGAGCCGCGCGTTGACGTGCTCGTGTCGGGTGGTGCCGAGCGCGGGCGCCGCCTGCGCCGGCGGCGCCGGATCGTGCAGGTCGGGTCGGGATTGGCGCTGGCCGCACTGATCACCACCGTCACGGTCGCGGTCTGGCCATCGGCAGGCTCCGCAGGCCAGCGCGGTGTGGCAGCGCACCGAACCAGCGCTGCCCAACCACCGGTCAAGGTGCCATCGCGTACGCAACAGGCCGACGACTCGGTCACCATGACGCCGCAGTTGCTGCTGCAGCGCACGCTGGACTTGCTGCCCCGTAAGCCGGACACGCGCCGGTACACCGGCCGTGCGTTCACCGGATGGATCGGCGCCGAATTCATCTACGACGACGGCAACGGCGCGGCCCAGATCTATGTCTCGATGGGCTTCACCGAGGACGGCCTGCACGCCGCCCAGCCACCGTGCCAGCCGAGCAATCCCGGCTGCCGCGTGCTGTCGGACGGGTCGCACCTGCAGGTCTTCCGCGGCCCCGAGTACTCCCAAGGTCATCTGCCGTACAACGCCACCGAGTGGAGCATCGACCTCGTCCGCGCCGATGGTGTCGAGGTGTCGATGTCCGAGTGGAACTCCACCCAGGAGAAGGACGCGCCGATCACTCGCGCCGAGCCGCCGTTCTCGATAGCCCAGCTCACCGCGATCGCCCGCAGCGATGCGTTCAGCCCCGAGGTCTCGTCGGCCGACGCGGACCAGGCGGCGAACCTGTTCGTCCCGGACAGGACCGACGAGGTGGCGACGACCAACTCGACGCAGCAGGCCCGGGGCGGTGCCCGAGCCGAACGTAGAGCGGCCAAGGCAGCGAAGCTCGCCTATCAGAATCGAGTCCACCAGCACTGATGCGACGATGTGCGCATGCAGCACATCCACACCGGCAAGGTGCGCGAGCTGTACCGGTTGGACGATGGCCGGCTGCTCATGGTGGCAACCGATCGCATCTCGGCCTTCGACTACGTGCTCGACTCCGAGATCCCGGACAAGGGCCGCATCCTCACCGCGATGTCGGTGTGGTGGTTCGGCCAGCTGGCCGAGATCGTGCCCAGCCACCTGCTCAGCGCGACTGACCCGGCGATCCCCGCGACCTGGCGCGGGCGGGCCATCCTCTGCACCGAGCTCGACATGCTGCCGGTCGAGGCCGTCGCGCGAGGCTATCTGGCTGGTTCCGGGCTCATCGACTACGGCGACTCGGGCGCGATCTGCGGGAATCCGCTGCCGGCCGGCCTGCGCGACGGCGATCAACTCCCCGCACCGATCTTCACCCCGGCGACCAAGGCCGCGCTCGGCGAGCACGACGAGAACGTCTCCTACGACACGGTCGCGCAGACGGTTGGCGAACCGACCGCGGCCGAGCTCAAGGGGCTGACGCTCGGCATCTACCAGCGCGCCGCCTCGATCGCTCGCGAGCGCGGCATCATCCTGGCCGACACCAAGTTCGAGTTCGGCCGACGGCCCGGCAGCGCCGAACTCGTGCTGGGCGACGAGGTGTTGACGCCGGACTCGTCCCGCTTCTGGCCGGCCGATCGCTGGGAGCCCGGCCACGCGCAGCCGAGCTTCGACAAGCAGTACGTGCGCGACTGGCTGCTCTCGGCCGAGTCTGGCTGGGATCGAGCCTCCGGCGCGAAGCCGCCGGCACTGCCCGATGAAGTCCTCGCCCAGACTCGGCAGCGCTACGTCGAGGCCTACGAGCGGCTGACCGGTTTGCGGTTCGCCGACTGGACGGGGTAGTCGAGGCACTCCTCGCCGAAGTGGGCGACGACCTTCTCGCCGATCGCGGTGAGCGCGGCGAGCTCCTCGGCGCTCAGCAGGTCGATGAGGTGCACGCGCACCGACTCGACGTGGTCGGGGGCCGCGGCCTTGATCGCGTCCCAGCCGACGTCGGTGAGCACGACGTAGGCCGCGCGCAGATCCTCGCTGCAATCTGCGCGGCTAACCAGGCCACGTTGCTCCATGCGAGTGACGTGGTGTGAGAGCCGGCTGGCCGACCACTGCATGCGCAACGCCAGCTCGGTGAGCCGGCGCCGGTGGTCGACGGCCTCGGACAGCGTTGACAGCACCTGGTAGTCGGGCATCGACAGGCCGGCATCGCGGTTCAGCTCGCGGGCGACGGTGGCGTCGACGAGCAGCGTCATCCGGCGATAGGCGCGCCAGGCGCGCTGTTCATCGTCGGTCAACCAATTCGCCACGTGACCCAGGATACGGCAAGAAATATTGACGTGTCATCTTTCTTTGATCATGATGTATGACGCGTCAACAAATACTCTGAGGAGCCTCCATGCCCCGACTCTTGATCGTCACCGCCAGTACGCGCCCCGGCCGGATCGGTCCGGCGATCAGCCGGTGGTTCGAGCAGGTGGCCCGCGAGCACGGTGGCTTCGAGGTCGAGGTCGCCGACCTCGCCGAGTTGAACCTGCCGTTTCTCGACGAGGCGAACCACCCCCGACTGGGCCGCTACGACCACGAGCACACCAAGCGGTGGAGCGCGATCGTCGATCGCGCCGACGCGGTCGTCTTCGTGATGCCGGAATACAACTACTCGTTCAGCGCCCCGCTGAAGAACGCCTTCGATTTCCTGCACCGCGAGTGGAGGTACAAGCCGGTCGGCTTCGTCAGCTA
>DASRSG010000080.1:0-21284 GCA_035656595.1 Jatrophihabitantaceae bacterium
CGCGTTCATCCAGACCGTTATTGACAATGCCCAGAAGCAGCAGGCCACCGCGAGCGTTGCCGGCATCGTCGGCCTGGTACTCGCACTGTGGTCGGCGTCGGGCTACGTCGCCGGTTTCATGCGTGCGGCCAACCGGATCTACGGATTGCCCGAAGGGCGGCCGATCTGGAAGACGGCGCCGGTCCGCCTCGCGATCACCGTGTTCACGGTGGTGTGCATGATCGCCGGGCTGATCATCGTCGTGGCGACCGGCGCGGTGGCCGACAAGCTTGGCCAGGCACTGGGGCTGGGCTCGACGGCAGTCACCATCTGGGACATCGCCAAGTGGCCGGTGCTGCTCGTGATCTTCGTCGTGATGCTGGCGGTGCTGTACTCGGCGGCGCCCAACGTGCGTCAGGGCGGCTTCCGGTGGATCAGTCCGGGCGCGGTGCTCGCGGTCGTGATCTGGCTGCTCGCGTCGGGTCTCTTCGCGGTGTACGTGGCGAACTTCTCGTCCTACAACAAGACCTATGGCTCGCTGGCCGGCGTCATCGTTTTCCTGATCTGGCTCTGGATCTCGAACCTTGCGATCCTGCTCGGCGTGGAGTTGGACGCCGAGCTGGAGCACGAGCGCGCGATCAAGGAAGGCGTCCCGCCCAAGGACGAGCTTTTCGCGATCCCGAAGGACACCCGCAAGTTCGACGACGACGTGGCCGCGGATGCGCGCCGGACCACCCAGATCCGGCGCAGCAGCCAGTCCGGCTAGGTCAGCACGCGTCCGGGCTTGGGCCGCCACTCGCTGCGATAGCTCGCGTGGTCTTCATACACCGCGGCGAGCCGGCGAAGCACCTCGCCCGCGCCGTCACGCACCTGCCGTTCTAGCGGCAGATCGCGCAGGATGAGCATGCGCTGCATTATGCCGATCACGTCGCGCTTTGCTGAGCATTCGGCGAGCGCGCGCTCGACCGACCACACCTGTTGTGTCTCACCTGGGGAGCGCCGACGGAGCTCTCGCTCCTCGTCTGAGATTCGCGCAAGGAGAAAACGAACCAGGCCGTCGTCCATCTGACGTCCTTCACTGGGCAATGCGGCGCGCGCTCTCGATGTTTGAGTGGCTCGCCGTATCGACAGCCTAACTGTGTTCGCTGTGGGCCATGTCGTCCGGCCCGCCACCCATCATCGCGAGCATCTCGCGACCGCCGGTCACGAGGAAACGCCAGACCAGGGCAGCCGCGAGCAGCAGGAAGGCGATGTTCATGAAAGTGGTGTAGTTCCAGGTGATACCTGCCTCGCCCACGGAGGCGTGGCGTGGCCCGCTCGGTACCAGGTGCAGCGGGGTGAAGATGATCTCGATCAGGTAGCCGGCAAGCACCATGGTCACGTAGAAGGCGCCGGTCAGCAGCAGGGCCACCCGCCGGCCGTAGTACTTCGCGTAGATCACGATCAGCGGAAGGATGATCAGATCAGCGAAAACGAAGGACACCACTCCGCCGAAGCTGATCCCGCCGTTCCAGAGCACCGCCGCCAGTGGAACGTTGCCGATCGAGCAGACGAACGCGGCCATCGCTACCAACGGGCCGATGAGCGGTCCCCAGATCCGAGCGACCACCGGGTGGTCGGTGAAGAACAACTGGCTCCAGAACGTGTCCGGGATCCAGGCCGCGGCGGCGCCGGCGATCAGCAGGCCAATCGCGATGTCTCGCAGCACGGCCGCCCACTCCATGACGAAGTTGTGCGCGACCGAGGTGAATCCCTCGCTTGAGGCAAGCCGCTGCCAGAACGATCCGTCCCGGCTCACGGACATGTCCATTGCCGCGTGGCCCTCCATCGAGCCGGCAACGGCCCGATCGGCCTGGGCGCGAGCGCCAGCGAGCAGCCTTGGCCGCAACACCCGTCGCAGAATGAGGGCAAGCAACACGACCATGAACGGCCCGCCCACGAACTCGGCAGCAGTGAACTGCCACCCGAGCAGCAGGGCGAGGATGAGTCCGAGCTCGATCACCAGGTTCGTTGACGCGAACTGGAAAGCCATGGCTGAGGTGAAGTTCGCGCCTTTGCGCACCAGGGATCGGGCGAGCGCAACCGCCGCATACGAGCAGGACGACGAGGCTGCACCGAGCGCCGTGGCGGTAGCGAGGCTGCGCGGCCGATCATCGGGCAGCAATCGCGCGATGGTCGACTTCTTGACCAATGCCTCGATCACCGCGGACAACGTAAACCCGAGGATCAATGACCAGGTGACTTGCCAGGTCATCGTGCCGGCGATCCCGAGTGCATGCAGGAGCGCATGCCACACGTCATTCATGATGTCGAACTATACCCGTCGGGGGTATGTTGGAATTAACGAAGGGGGTCGCGTGCACGGATACACCGAGAACAAGGACGCCTACCTCAGGCGCATGCGCCGCATCGAGGGTCAGGTACGCGGGATCGCGAAGATGATCGATGACGACAAGTACTGCATCGACGTGCTCACGCAGGTGAGCGCCGCGACGCGCGCGTTGCAGTCGGTGGCGCTCGGCTTGCTCGAAGAGCACATGGCTGGTTGCGTCGTCGATGCGGCGCGTGCCGGCGGCCCCGCTGCCGATGCCAAGGTCAAGGAGGCAGCCGACGCGATTGCGCGACTCGTCCGGTCGTAGGGCTCGATGGGTAGGTCTGTGCACATGCGCGTGGCCACGTTCAACATCCAAAGTGGACGTTCGGCGGACGGGACCGTGCGGCTCGACCGGTTTCGCGACGCGGTTCGGATGTTGGACGCGGACATCCTCGCCCTGCAGGAAGTTGACCGCGACCAGCCTCGATCGCAGCTGGCCGACTTCACCGCGCTCGCCGCCGAGGTGATGGGCGCCGTCGCGGACCGTTTCGTCGCGGCCGTGGCCGGGACCCCGGGCGCAAGCTGGGTCGCCGCGACCGCGGACGAGCCAGCAGGTACCCCGGTATACGGACTCGCCTTGCTCTCGCGGTATCCCGCCGCTCGCTGGCAGGTGCTGCGGCTACCGCGCCTGCCGATTCGGGTCCCGCTGCGATTGCCCGACACGCGCAAGGTGACCGTCGTGCGCGAGGAGCCGCGGGTGGCCGTCGTGGGTCATTTCGATACGCCGGCTGGACGGCTGGCAGTGGCCAACACGCACCTGTCCTTCGTACCCGGCTGGAATCGGGTGCAACTGCGCCACGTGGGTCGCGCTCTTGCGACTTTGTCGGATCCAACCGTGCTCACCGGTGATCTGAACATGACGCGTCCGGTCGTCCGTGGGTACCGGTCGGTGGCCTCGGGTCTGACGTTCCCGTCCCATGCGCCCAACCGACAGCTTGATCACGTGCTGGTGCGTGGCGCTTCCCAACCCGAAACTGTGGCTACGCCCGAAGCTGGGTTGTCGGATCACTTGCCGCTCGTGGTCACCTTCCAGCGTTCCGGCGACGGGCGACACTGAACCTCGTGCGGCACGACACGCCGACGAGACTGCCGCACGGCGTTCATTGTCGGCACCGCAAGAACCTTGTGGGGCAGGCTCAGCTGAAGTTTGCAACTGGGCGGCGACGGGTATCCGCTAGCCGATGGCCGGTAACAAGAAACTGGATGCGTACCACCGCAAGCGCGACTTCGCGAAGACAGGCGAGCCGCGCGGCCGGTCACGTGCTCGCAAGCGCGACCCGCACTTCGTGATCCAGCATCACCTGGCCACCGCCGATCACTACGATTTCCGCCTCGAGATTGCCGGCGTGCTCGTCTCGTGGGCGGTCCCCAAGGGCCCGTCACTCAATCCGAAGGAGCACCGGCTCGCGGTTCGCACCGAAGACCATCCGATGGACTACGAGACGTTCGAAGGCAAGATCGGCGAGGGCCAGTACGGCGGCGGGACGGTACAGGTCTGGGACCGCGGCACGTTCCGCAACACCAGCCACGACCGCAAGGGCGAACCGGTCGAAGCCGGCGACGCGCTCGAGAACGGGCATCTCTCATTCTGGCTCGACGGCGTGAAACTGCGCGGTGGCTTCAGCCTGATCCGCACCCGTCAGAGCGACAAGTCGTGGCTGCTCATCAAGAAGGCCGACGAGACCGCCGACGCCCGGCGCAAGCCCACGAGCACGCAGGCCGAATCGGTGCTCACCGGCCGCAGCCTCGACGAGATCGCCGCAGCCGAACAATGACGTCGAAGCAAGCGCTGCCCGATTTCATCGCACCGATGTTGGCAACGCTGACCGATGACCGCTTCTCCGACCCGAATTGGGTCTTCGAGCGCAAGTGGGACGGCGTGCGCTGCCTCGCGTTCCGCACGGCCGCAGGGCAGGTGCGCTTGCGTTCCCGTAACGAGCAGCGTCTCGATGGCACCTATCCCGAGATCGCCGACGCCCTGGCAACGCAGTGTGACGTTGCTGCGGTCCTCGACGGTGAGGTCGTCGCGTTCGACGGCCGCCGGACGAGCTTCGCACGGCTGCAAGGACGGATGGGGCTCAGCGATCCCGACGCCGCGCGCGCCACCGGGATCGCCGTGTACTACTACGTGTTCGACGTGTTGCATCTCGACGGGCATGACGTTCGCGGCTTGCCGTTGCGAGATCGCAAGCGACTGCTGCGCGATTCGGTGCGCTTTGCCGATCCGTTGCGCTTCACCACCCACCGCAACACCGCCGGCGAGGAGGAGTACCGCAAGGCGTGCGAGCGCGGCGACGAAGGCGTTATCGCCAAACGAGCCGATTCGCCTTATCGCAGCGGGCGATCCGCTGACTGGCTGAAGTTCAAATGCGTCCGCGATCAAGAGCTTGTGATTGGCGGCTTCACCGCACCCAAGGGCAGCCGCGTTGCATTCGGCGCGCTACTGGTCGGCTATTTCGAAGGCGCCGACTTCGTCTACGCGGGCAAGGTCGGCACTGGCTTCGACGATGTGGCCTTGCGCGATCTGCACGCCCGCATGCAACGCATCGAGCAGGACGGCTCGCCGTTCGCCCGCGGCCGACTACGTGAGCGCGACGTGCACTGGGTCAAACCGCAGCTAGTCGCGCAGATCGGCTTCGCCGAGTGGACGCGCGACGGCTTGCTACGGCATCCGCGCTACCTCGGGTTGCGGACGGACAAGACCGCACGTGAAGTCGTGCGCGAAACGTGATCGGCGAAAGAGCACTCTGCCATCGCGATCTCGTCAGAGGATGGCTATCGATGGCACAGTGCTCGCCGCGCGCAATAGACGATCACGTCACCGGCCTGGGCGAGGATGGGTGTGGTCGCCAGCTTGCGTCGCAATTGCGGGCCGATGCCTGTGTCGGCGGCCCGGAAGACGATGAATGCATCGCCGGAGTAAAGGTATTGCCTGAGATCTCGTTGCCACTGTGGGTTGTCCGCGCGGATCACCCACGGCCCGTGTAGCTCCGCCGCATCCCTGCCATAGGTCGGGCCGGTCACGTCTATCCAGTTGCGGCAGCCACGCCGGAGGTCGCGAGTGAGAACATTCAGTTCGATCAACACAACTGGCGTGTCGGCCATGATGCAGCGAGATCCAGCGACTGCGCTCGTCAATTGGGACGGGAAGGCGATCATGGTTGATTTCGGCACGTAGATCGCCGCGGCCGCGCCAGCGACGACAGTGACAGCGAGCGCGACGACTGCTGCCCACTTGGTGCGCCGTGGCACGGAACGTGGCACTCGCGCGACGACGACGTGGACGGTGGCTGCCACGACGATCGCGAGCGGCGCAGCGTAGTAGTCGTTGTAGAAGGGGTAGTACGAGGGCGCGGCCACCAGGACGCCGAGATGGGCGACGAGAAGCGCCGCGGGGAGCCGCCCGCAAGGGGCTCGCCAGGCAACCACGCACATGCTGGCGATGACGAGCGCCGCGACTGCAACGAACCACCACAGGGTGCTGGCCGCTGCGCTTGGATGAAAGATGCTCGCCGTCGACATGTACCCGAGGCGCCATACGAGCGGGTTTACATTCGGGCGTCCGAGCTGGTCGAGAACGACCATCCGCCAGATCGCTCGTGGTGCAGCCGCGAAGAACGGTCCCGTTATCGCGACTACTGATATGGCAGCGCCGAGGAGTAACGCGCGGCTGCGCACCCAGGAGCGGCTCGTTGCAACCTCCCACATAAGCACGAGCGCACAAGGCACCACGAACCAGATCTTGGTGGCGATCGCTGCGCCGAGCGCGAGTCCGGCGAGCAGAAGATGACGGGTCGCCGTGCCCTTTGACTTGGCCAGGTAGCACCGCAACGCGAGCAGCAGCAGGAAGTTCCCGAGAACCTCCAACTTGATCAGGTGCTCAGAACTGGCGGCACCGACCCACACCGCGTAGAACAAGCCGCCGACAAGCGCGGCACCAGGTGCTAGTCCCATCCGCAGGCCCACCGAGCGCACCAGCACGGCGTTCACGGATCCGAGGGCGATGAAGCCGAGCGTGGCAAGCATGAATCCGGCGCGGTCGGAGGTAATTTGCCCGATCGCGGCGAACGGGCTGAGCGCGAGCACGATTCCGGGCGGATGCAGCAGAAAATAGTTCCGGTAGGGCAGGCGACCGTTCAGCAGCGCCGTGCTCGCCGCGTAGTAGACGCTCGCGTCGTACCCGTCGGTTGCGCCGAGACCTCCACTGTGCAACAACACAAACCCCAGTCGAGGGATAACCGCGATGAGGAAGACGGCCACACCTGGCACGCCACCTCGGTCGCTGAGCCGACGCAGCGCCGCCCTAGCGCTGGAGCGCTGACGCATGGCGAGGTGAATCGTTGACTGATCAGCCGGCGAGGTCGATGAGCACCTTGCCCACCGCGCCCGCCTCTACGGCGGCATGCGCATCGACGGTCTTCTCGAGGGGGAAGTGCGTGAGCGGCAGCCCGGCCTCGCTTCCCACGCGGATGGCGCCGTCCAGCACCCCTGCGACGACGTCCTCGATCGCACGTCCCTTTGCCGCGGACGGTGCGGTGTAGAGCAGCACGAATTGCCAGCGCGCGTTCGTCACCATCGATGGTCGAACCGGCAGCGTGAACTCATCGCCGCCATTGTTCGCGTAGACCGCGATCGCGCCGTTCGGTGCCACCACCTCGGCATCAATCGCGGCGTTCTGCGCCGGTGCCACTTCGACAATCGTGTCGATGCCGTGCGGCGCGATGCGGCGCACCTCGGCCGCGACGTCGACCTCCGTGTAGTTGATGATGTGGTCGGCACCGGCTGCGCCTGCCAGCTGAGCCTTGTCGGCACTGCTCACCGTGGTGAGCACGGTGGCGTCCGACCAGCGCGCCAACTGGATCGCGGCGTTGCCCACCGCGCCGGCGCCGCCCGCGACCAAGATCGTTCGTCCGGCCAGCGCTCCTGGACCGAGGCGCGGCGGGCCGTCCTCGGCCACCGTGAGGCATCGGTGCGCGGTGATGAACGGAACGCCCAGGCTTGCACCCAGGTCGAAGGATGCACTGTCGGGCAAGGTCACGACGTGACTGGCCCGAACCAGCGCATACTCCTGTGCCGTGCCCTCAGGTCGGCCATGGGCCGCTTCCCAGATCCAGACCCGCAGGCCGAGCAGCGCGTTCTCGACACCGCGCCCGATCGCGTCGACAACGCCGGAGCCGTCCTGATTGGGTGTCTGCGGCGGGTCGACCGGCTGCCCCGGCTCACCTCCGGTGCGCGACTTCCAGTCGGTCGGATTGACTCCCGAGCGGTGGATGCGGACGCGAACCTCGCCTGGGCCAGGTTCGCCGACAGGCTTGTCGACGACCTTCAGCACGTCCGGCCCGCCAGTCACGGTGTAGACAACAGCGCGCATTTGATCACCCCTGCCATGCACCGTAACCAAATGTTCTCCCCGGATGCACAATTGACCCCCAAGGTTGGGTACCAGAGCCGTATGCGCCAAGCGAGAAAGGGAGCCGACGTCGCATGACGCGCGGTGCAGCCTTCGGTCGCTCCACGTCGATCTCTCGACGGGTCGGGGTGCCACCCGAGCGCGTGTTCGCCGTGCTCGCCGATGCATGGCTGATACCGGTGTGGCTGGTCGGCGCCGCCCACATCCGTGACGTGGACGCGAACTGGCCGGCGGCCGGGTCGAAGCTGCACCACAACGTGGGCGCCTGGCCACTGTCTGTGTCCGACTCGACCGAGGTGGTCGAAGTCGATCCGCCACATCGTCTGGTCCTGCAAGCCCGAGCATGGCCGATCGGCGAAGCCCGCGTGGAACTGGCCTTCGGGCCGGACGGAGAGGGCACCGAGATCATCATGACCGAGGGCGCGTCGCGCGGCCCGGTCCGCGTGTTCGACAACCCCCTGCAACGCTGGGTGCTGCGCCACCGCAATCGCGAATCGCTCGACCGGCTCGCCACACTCGCCGAGAAGCGACCGATGCCTGGCTGGACAACTCAGTCTGGCGGGTAGATCCGGCGCAGCATCGCGTCGATCATCCGTCGCCGAACTACGCCGCCTCTGCCGGACCGGCGCAGCGCTGCCAACGCGGCGTTGGAGCCGGGGCCGCCGTGCACACCTCCGCCCGGATGGGCGCCGGCGCCGGCGAGATACACGCCGTCGACGGGCGTTTCGGCCCGTCCAAGGCCCGGCACCGGACGGAACACCAGCTGCTGGTAGATGTTCGCCGTCCCGCCGGCTACCGCCCCGCCGATCAGGTTCTGGTCTGATCCCTCGAGATCGGTCGGCGATTGAACCCGCCGCGCGAGGACCGAATCGGTGAAACCTGGTGCGTGCCGTTCGACAACCGCCTCTATCCGGCCTACCTGCGCCGCGATGGTCTCGGCGTCGAAGTCTGGTCCTTGCGGCACGTGCGTGTACGCCCAGACTGATTCAGTGCCGTGCGGAGAGCGCGTACGGTCGGCCACCGTCATCTGCCCCAGCAGCAGGAACGGGTCCTGGGGCATCTCCTTCGTTGACAGCGCCGTCGCGTATCGGCTCAGGCCGTTCATGTCGACGGCGAGATGAACCGTCCCGGCGCCGACGGCGTCGGCCGCGGTCCAAGGGATCGGGCGGGAAAGCGCCCAGTTCACCTTCAGCGTAGATGCGTCCCACTGAAAGTTGTCGAGATCGCGTACGAGGCGGCGGGGCAGATTCTGTTCGCCGATGAGGTTGCGATACAGGTGCGGGGCGGCAACGTCGGCGAGCACCGTCGATGTCGTGATGCGCTCACCGTCGCCGAGTCGGATCCCGGTCGCGTGTCCGTTCGAGATCTCGATCGAGGTCACCTCCGCGGAGGTGCGCACGCAGCCGCCGAGTGACTCGAACCGCGCGACGAGCGCGTCCGGGATCGCGCTGGATCCGCCGACGGGAACGGGGAAGCCGACCGTCTGGCCAAGCATGCACAGGAGCCAGCCGTAGATTGCACTGCCGGGAATGTCCGGACCCAGGTCGGAGTGCAGCGCATTACCAGCCAGCAGTAGCGGTGCGCCCGCACCGGTGAAACGCTCGTCGCCCATTCGCCGCACTGACTGGACGGCGAATCGCATGAAGCGCAGCAAGTCAGCTGTGCCGAACGCCTTCGCTAGACGAAGACCGGCACGCACGGGTGGGAACGGCGTGAACAGTGCTCGCAGCAGCGGTTCGCGGATGCGCTCATACTCGGCCACAAGAGCGCACCAGGCAGCGCCGTCGCCCGGTGCAAACGCATCGAGCGAGGCGGCAGTCGTGGCCAGGTCGCGCGACAGCACGGCGCTGCGACCGTCCGGAAGCAGGTGCGCGAGCACGGTAGGCGCATGGCTCCAGCGCAGCCCAAAATGATCGAGATCGAGCGAGTGCAATATCGGCGAACCGACGGCGAACGGATAGAACGCGCTGAACCAATCGGTGGTGAACCCTGGGTGCAGCGATCCGTCCGACCGGATCGCGCCGCCGGCGCGATCCTGATGCTCCAGCACCAGAACGTCCCAGCCGGCGTCGGCGAGCAGGTTCGCGGCCACCAGTCCGTTGTGGCCAGCGCCGACGATCACCGCATCATGCTGTGCCGCCATGATGGCGCTGTACCCAACCAGCGCCCTGGCTAGTCAGCCAGACACGAAAGCCCGGTGCAGACCTCGTCCGCACCGGGCTCCTGTGAGCTACCGGTCAATACCAGTAGCGGCGACCACCGATTTCGCGTCCAGCCCGACCCAACAGGACCAGAATTGCGCCGACCACCACGAGAATGATCCCCACAGTCCAGAGGATGGCGATCTTCGCGACGAAACCGATGACCAGCAGCACGATGCCGAGGATGATCACGGCGGCTCCTTGACTCCGCGCGCTCCGGCGAGCGCGTCATCTCTGGCATACCCGCCAATACGCGTGCAATCACCGAATTCGGTCGGGCGCAACCTTGCCGGCCCTCAACCGACCGGGGCGGAGGCGGAGTACACCCGGTTGTCCAATACCGGGATCGTCGTGCGAAGGGTGAGCGCAGTTTCGGCGTTTACGTCCACGATGAGCTGGTCGGGCGCAGCGCCGAGCACTGCCGCCACGGTGCCGTCGGGAGCGGCGACCATCGAGTGGCCGATGCCGTACGGGCCGTCGCCCCATTCGAGCCCGGAAGCCGGTGGATAAGCCTGCCCGGCCGCAACGATCCAGGACACGCTGTCGAGCGCGCGGGCGCGCACGAGCAACTCCCACTGCTCGGCCTTACCTCGTCCCGATCCCCATGACGCCGGTACCACGATCACTGTCGCACCGTGCTGGGCGAGGTCGACGAAGAGTTCGGGGAAGCGCACGTCGTAGCAGGTCGCCAATCCGACGCGAGTGGATCCGATCGATACCACCACCGGATCGCGGCCGGGCGAGACAGTGTCGGACTCGCGGAAACCGAACGCGTCGTAGAGGTGGATCTTGTCGTAGCCGACGACGCCGTCGGGCCCGGTGACCAGCAACGTGTTGTGGACTCGTCCGTCATCTGCCGGGGTGAACATCCCGGCAACGACCGTGATCGCGTGCTCAACGGCGATCGCGGTCACCGCGCTCGCCCACGGTCCGTCAAGCGGTTCGGCCAGGCGACCCAACGAGGTGCCGAAGCGCGCCATCGTCGCTTCGGGAAACACGACCAGCCGCGCGTCGCGCTCGACGGCATGCTGCACCTGATCGCGAATCACCGACAGGTTCTCGGCCGGTGAATCGCTGGACTGGATCTGGCAAAGCGCTACCCGCATGGTTAGAACTCTAGGCGCTCAGACCGCGGCGCTCGATGCCTGCCGCTCGGCCCAGGCGGGCATCGGCAGCCCGCGCATCCACGGCCATTGCTCGATCCCGCCGCACCGATCGACGACCTCGACCGGGCGACGACCGATCCATGAGCGAACGCACCGCTTGTTGTCACGCGCGAACAGCGCCGCGTGCGGGCCGTCATGGCCCATGAACAGCTGACAACGCCCCTCCTCGACACTGGGGCTGCCGAGTGAAGCCGAACATCGGACGTCAAAATCGGCCATGTTCACTTCCACGGGACGGAACAAGCTCGGGTTCAACTTCAACCTATTCAAGCACGGTATGGCCAGCTCGGGGCGGGTCCTTGCTGATGCAACCAACCGGCCAGTGGGACGGCACGATCACACCTCCGCGAGCGGGATTGCTGGATCGGCGAGACGATCCGGATCGAGCGTGCCACGCTCGCGGATGAGCACCTTGATCTGGTCGGTGACGTCCCAGACATTGACGTTCATGCCGGCCAGCACGCGCCCGCCGGACATCCAGAAAGCGATGAATTCGCGCTTGCGATGCTCGTCGCGGGCGATCGAGCTCACCCGCTCGCGCAGCCGAAGCTCAATGTTCTGGTCGGTGTACCACTGCTCCGAGTGGACGAATACCGCGTCACGCTCGGTCGTCCCGTGCAAGTACTAACCCTCAGCGCGCAACGCCTCGACGGTTTTTGCACCGGCCAGACCGGCACCGATGACGACCACTCCCACTCTCTCGGTCATGGCATCCGCCGGATCTGTGCGAAGAACTCGGCGCGCTGCGACGGATCATCGAGCAGCACACCACGCAGCGCAGAGGTTGTGGTCTTCGCACCCACCGCGTGTGCGCCGCGCAAGGACACGCAGGCGTGATCGGCCTCGAGTGCCACGCCGATGCCCGCCGGGGCGAGGTTAATGTCGAGGCAGTTGGCGATCAGTTCGGTCAACCGTTCCTGCACCTGCAGGCCGCGGGCGAACCACTGCACCACGCGGGCGAGTTTCGACAGCCCGACCAGGCGATCCGCCGGCACGTATCCGACGTGGGCCACCCCCTGGAACGGCAGCATGTGGTGGGCGCAAAGGGACTGGAACGGGATCCGGGTGACCAGGACGAGTTCGCGATACCCCTCGTCGTTGGCGAAGGTGGTCATGTCGAACGGTTCCGGCGACAGCATCTGGGCGTAGGCGCTGGCCACCCGCCGCGGTGTGTCGCGCAGATGCTCGTCGTCGATGTCCTGGCCCAGTCCGATCAGCATCGCTCGAACCGCGTCCTCGACGGCATCGCGGTCGATGGTGGGGGCGTCAATGACGCGGAGTGTCGCAACGGCGGCGGTGTCCGGCATCTGCCGACTCCTTCTATTGGATAGTGCGGCGAACGTTAGACGGCCTTGCTTCTTTCGTCAACGGCAGTATCTTTTAGAAATGGCGACCGAACATGAGGCCGATCTCGATGCGCAGCTGAGCGGTATCGCGTCGCTGGCCGAACCCGTGCGCCGCACGCTGTACCGCTTCGTCATCGGCGAGCGCGCGCCGGTCAGCCGCGAGCAAGCGGCGGCCGCGATCGGCGTCGCGCATCACGTCGCCAAGTTCCACCTGGACAGGCTCGAGCAGGACGGGTTGCTGCAGACCGAGTACAGCCGACCGCCCGGCCGGACCGGACCGGGCGCCGGGCGTCCCGCCAAGCTCTACCGCCGCGCCGACCGGCAGGTCGACGTCAGCCTTCCGCAGCGGCACTACGATCTCGCCGGGCTGCTGCTGGCCGAGGCGATCACGACCGCGGAGCGATCCGGAGCGCGAGTCGATACTGCCGTACGCAAGGTGGCTACCGATGCGGGCCGCGCGATCGCGCAGCGCTGCGCACCGGACGCGACGATCGCCTCAGCGCTGGCCGACAACGGTTTCGAGCCCTTCGCCACCGAGTCGGGCCTTGCGTTGGCGAACTGCCCCTTCCACCGGCTCGCGCAGAGCTATCCAGAACTCGTGTGCGGCCTGAACCTGCATCTCATCCGCGGCCTGGTGAGCGGCCTCGGGGCAACAGATGTGCGTGCCAAGCTCGATCCGAGCCAGGATCGATGTTGTGTAGTCCTGACCCAACCGGTCGGGTAGATAGCGCACCCAGCGTTGCGCGAAGTGCCTCCGGGCGAGTGTGATCAGTGGCAACCCCACACACCCGACCGGAGGCATTCCATGGCCGATCACACCTATCGCGTCACCGAGATCGTCGGCAGCTCGCCGGACAGCTTGCAGCAGGCCATCCGCAATGGCGTGCAGCGCGCCAGTGCGACACTGCGCAATCTGGAGTGGTTCGAGGTCACCGAGATCCGCGGCCAGATCGCCGACGGCGAGGTCGCGCACTTCCAGGTCGGCATCAAGGTCGGCTTCCGGCTGGACTCCGCCGGCTGATCCGGTCTGCGCGCACTGAACTGATAGAGCCGTGCCGAATGGATGGCGATCGTCTTCGATGCCGGCGTGATCGCTGCGAGCGGGATGAGCTTCCCGATCACCATCGGCTAGCCAGCCAAGCGCGCCGATATGATCCGCCTCGTGATGGGCGGACCTCGAGCGAGGGCACGACGGTTCGCCCGCCGGGCCAGGTTGGCTGTCCAGTACGAGCGTCGACTCCGTGCGCGACAGTCACCGATCGACGACCGAACCGTGGTGTACGAGTCGTTCGCCGGGAACGGGATGCTCTGCAATCCCGAGGCAATCTTCCGGACGGCCCTCGCTGCGCAAGACCTCCAGCAACTGCTTCACGTATGGGCGCTGTCCGATCTCGACGAGTACGCCGAAACGATCGCCGAGTTCGCCGACAATCCGCGAGTCAGCTTCGTCAAGCGCGGCTCGTCGCGGTACTACCGCGCCCTGGCCACCGCGAAGTATCTCGTCAACAACGCCACCTTTCCCGACCCGTACGGTAAGCGTGCCGGGCAGATCTACCTCAACACCTGGCACGGCACACCGGTGAAGGCGATGGGGTATGACGTTCCGCACGCGGCGTTGCAGACCGGCAACGTGGTGCGCAACCTCGTCAGCGCCGACTACCTGATGGCACCGAACGACGACACCGAACAGATGTACCTGTCCGGATACCGGATGACCAACCTCTTTCGTGGCCGCATGATCGTCGAGGGAACCCCGCGGGTTGATCGACAGTTCGGCGACGTGTCCGCTAGCGCGCAGGTGCTATCACGACTCGTGCAACGCGGCGTCGTTGTCGACGACACGGACAAGGTGCTGCTATATGCACCGACGTGGAAGGGCGACTTCTACGCACCGACCGACGACATCGCGCAGTTGCGCGAACTGGTGGCATCGCTCACGGCGCGTGCCGGTGGTCGGTACCGAGTACTACTCAAGGTGCATCAGCAGGTATTCGGGCACGCGCGCAACGATCCGAAGCTGCGCGGCGTGCTCGTCCCGAACGACATTCCCAGCAACGACGTCCTCGCCCTGGTCGATGTGCTCGTCACCGACTACTCCTCGATCTTCGTCGACTTCCTCGCCACCGGCCGACCGATCGTCTTCTACGCTCCCGATCTCGACGACTACGCCGCATCGCGCGGCTTCTACCTGCCGGCCGAGCAATGGCCGGGGCCGATCTGCCGAGACATCGGGCAGCTGGCCGAACGCGTCGATGCGCTCGGGTCCGGATCCAGCGACGACCCCGCAGTTGAGTTCGCCGGTGCCTACGCCGCAGCGCGCGATCGGTACTGCAGACATGAGGACGGCGGCGCTTCGGCGCGGATCGTCGACATCGTCTTCCGCGGCGCCACGAACGGCTACGACCTGCGCAGCGCCTTAGCCGACGGGCGCGACCCGATCCTGATCAACCTCGGCGGCCTGGTCGCCAACGGAATCACAGCGTCAGCGCTCTCGTTGCTCGACCACATCGACCACGACCGTTACGACGTCTCGGTGTCGTTTCCGCACACGACCGTGCCGGAACGATTGCAGATGATCGAGCGCATCCATCCGAACGTGCGCCTCTTCCCGCAACCGGCGAGCCTGAACGGCAGCAAGCTGCGCGTGCGGATGCTCGCTGCGGTCAATGGGCGCTCCGGCCGCCGGCGGCAAGTACTGCAGTCGGGCTATGCGGCGCTGATGCGCGCGGAGTGGTACCGCTCGTTCGGCGCCAGCCGGTTCGACGCCGTCATCGACTTCAGCGGCTACGAGCCGTACTGGATCAAGCTGCTGGCGAGCAGGCCGTCCGGTTCGTTCTGCATCTGGTTGCACAACGACATCCACGCAGAAATGTCCAACGCCAACCGTGCCGCCCGGCTGCGCGCCCGCGTACGGGGTGCAGTAGCGCTGTATCGCACCGCAGATCATCTTGTGTCAGTGTCCGAAGCGCTCAACGAGGTGAATCGCGAAAAGCTGGCCGGGTGGGCGTCGACCGATCGATTCACCTACGCCCGCAACACAATCGACGCCGAACGCGTCCGGCGAATGGCCGAAGAGGTCAGCGCGCTGGCACCGGTCCCCGGCCTGCGGACCTTCGTCACGGCCGGGCGGCTGTCGCCCGAGAAGAATCACGACCGCCTGGTGCGGGCGTTCGCGATCGTCCATGCGGCGCACCGCGATACCCGGCTGGTCATCCTCGGCTCGGGTCCGCAGCTCGACCGGTTGCGCACGCTCGTCGACGAGCTCGAGCTGTCTGCCGCCGTGCTGCTGGCCGGTCACCAGCCGAACCCGTACCCCGTGCTGGCCCAGTCGGACTGCTTCGTCCTGTCCAGCGACTACGAGGGTCAACCGGTGGCCCTGCTCGAGGCATTGATCCTCGGGTTACCCGTTGTCACCACCGCCTTCGACTCGGTGCGCGACGCGCTGATGGATGGGGGCGGGCTGGTGGTTGCCCGCGAGGTGGACGCGCTGGCCGCGGGCATGCAGCGGTTCCTGGCCGGCGAGGTTCCGAGCGAGAAGTTCGACCCGGCCGCGTACAACGAGCAGGCGATGGCCGAGTTCTACCGCGCGATCGGGTCGGGCTGATCGGTATCGGGTCGGGCCGGATCGGCCACGACGGGTGCCTCGGCGGCCTTGTCGCGCATGCCGATCCGGCGTAACACGGCGGCACCGAACGCCGCCGCGACCAGGCACGCAAGTGCGCCCATGACGAGCGCGGCGCGTCCGCCGAAGTACTCCGCGATCGCACCCGCGATCGGGCCGCCGATAGGTGTCGAGCCGAGAAACGCGACCGACCACAGTGCCATCACTCGTCCTCGCATGGACGGGTCTGCATTCAGTTGCAGCGTGCTGTTTCCCTTCGACAGAAATCCGACGCTCGCTGCGCCGACCGCGGCCAGGGCGATGAGTTCCAGCCAGAGCGCGGGCGCTGCGGCGGCCACTGCGATCAGGACGCCGAAGACGGTCGACGAAACCACCAGGGCGCGGACCCCCGTCCGCCCACGAGCCGCGACCCAGAGCCCGCCGACGACGGCACCGGCGCCCATCGCGGCGGTCATGAAGCCGTACGTCTGCGCGCCGCCGTGGAACGTTCCGCTGGCCACCACCGGCAGCACGACCTGGAACTCGTAGGCGAGGCAACCCACCAGCGCCATCATCACCAGCGGCACGGCCAAGGTGGGCGTGTGCCGGACGTAGCGAAGACCTTCGCGCAACTGTCCGCGGGCGCGGCGGGTGGGCGGCGAGGGCGTCAACGCGGCAACGTCCAGGCGTAGCAGCGACGTGACGACCGCGACGAAACTGAGCGCGTTGAGCAAGAAGCAGATCCCGATGCCGCCGACCGCGATGATGATGCCGGCGAACGCCGGCCCGATCGCACGGGCCGCGTTGACCAGGGTGGAGTTCAGGCTGACCGCGTTGCGCAGGTATTTCGGGCCGACCATCTCGAGCACGAACGTCTGCCGAACCGGGTTCTCGAAGCAGTTGTTCAGTCCGAGCAGGAACGCGAGCAGGTAGACCTCCCAGAGCGTGACCACATGCGTCACGGTGAGCAGGCCGAGCACTAGAGCGAGCAAGCCCATCATCGATTGCAGCGCGATCATGAGCCGACGCTTGTCGACGCGATCGGCGACCACTCCCCCGTACGGGCCGAGCACGAGCACTGGCAGGGTCTGCAGCGCTACGACGAGGCCGAGCGCTGTGCCGGAGTCGGTGAGTTCCAGTACCAGCCAACTCTGCGCGACAGTTTGCATCCACGTGCCGATGAGAGAGACGGCCTGTCCGGCGAAGTAGCGGCGGAAGTTCCGGTTGGCGAGCGCGGCGAAGGTTTGCCTGCCGAGCGCTGCCACGGACACCGGAGCAATCTCCCTTTAGTTGCCTACCGGCAAATAATACGGCGGCTGGCTTGAGCGCTCGACAGGGCCACTTGCCGCTCTCGTACTGCGGGCTGTGACCCTGCACTTGATACGTGCCGGGCGCGACAGTGACCGAGTTTCGGCAATGACGATGCGGAGGTATCTGCGCTTACCTTCGTCGCGAGTGAGGCCGGAGACACGCACAACGGCTAGATCTGGCGGTACACACCGACCGACCACAAGACCGGCAGGCTACGGCTGCTCTTCGAGTCGCCAAACCATCGGACGCTGAACCAGCCTGACTCGATCACGGTGAGCCCGACAGGCACGATCGTGATGGCTGAAGATGGCAACGGGGAGGATGTCGACGGCGGCGACAACTGGCTGCGCGTGCTGACTCCGCACGGTGGAATTGCCAACTTGGCAAAGGTGATCCTGCCGATGGATCTGCACTACTGGGAACCGGAGGACTTTTCCAAGCCGGGGCCGATCGGCGCCGGCGAGATGTCCGGTCCGTGCTTCACGAACGACGGCAAACACCTCTTCGTCAACGTCCAGTACCCGGGCGTGACGTGCGTGATCACCGGCCCCTGGCACCGCGGCCCGGCGTAGTCAGACCCGAACCGCGCCGGCGGCCTCGACGAGCATGCAGAGGTCGAGCGCCGCCGGCGAGTGGGTCAACGCGCCGACCGCGACCCGGGCTTCGTCTCTAGCCAGGCACATCGTCACAGGTCGCGCCTAGCCCGCCGGATGCGCGAAGGCCGCTGCGATCGCTGGACGATCCGCGCCGTTCGCCAGCAGCACCGAGAGCAGCATGCGCGCCTTCAGCGGATCGAGCATCCCGGCTGAACTGAGGCCGCGCGCCTGCAGATCGGTCTCCGAGCCGGCGAAGCCGTAGGTCCGCGAGAGCACCGGGCCGGCACCGGTGCGGCTGGCCAGCACGACCGGGATGTGGCGGGCGATGTCGCCAAGACGCTCGGCAAGCCGATCCGGTACATGCCCGACACCGAAACCGGCGATGACCACGCCGTCGCAGCGGTCCTCGATGCCGTGCAACAGGACGCCCGCGTCGTCGAACACGATGGACACCAGCGCGACGACCGCATCGATGCGCTGTGGACGGCCCAGCGGCCGGCGCCGCGCGAGCGTCATCGTGAGAAGCGGCGCACCCTCGGCAATGCGACCTACCGGACCGGCGTTGGGCGAGACGAACGCAGCCGGGCTGGTGCTGTGTCGTTTGGCGACGTGCCGAGCCGCATGGATCTCGTCGTTGAGCACCACGAGCGCCCCCAGCCCGCGGCATTGCGCACTCGCGGCGACAGCCGCGGCGGCGAGGAGGTTGGCCGGACCGTCGGCGCCGGCAAGCTTGGGGTTGCGCATCGCGCCGGTCACCACGATCGGGGCGTCGTCGCGCCAGAGCAGGTCGATGAGGTAGGCCGTCTCCTCGATCGTGTCCGTCCCCTGCACCACCACGATGCCCACCGCGCCCCCCGCCACGGCCTGCTCGGCTACCGAAATCAATTCGAGGATGTCGCCGGATCGCAGGCAGGCGCTCGGGATGCGCCGGAAATCGATCGCGTCGACTTCGACGGCCAACTCAGCGAGCGCAGGAACGGAGTCGATCAGCTCGGCCGCCCCGAGGCGGACCACCGCACCAGCGTGTCCGGCCATGCTGATCGTGCCGCCCAGGAAGAAGATCGCGATCTTGGGGCTCGTCGACACGTGCTCGACGATAGCGTCGCGCCACACGGCACGGCGTGCAATTACGCGCGATCGACGCGGTGGAGTGCAGACTGGGGCCGTGAGTCAGACGCTGAAAGAGCAGCGGCGCCGCGAGCGGTTGCGGGAGTACGAGGCGGAGCTGGTCTCGGCCCGGTCCGCTCTCGAGGTGCTGGCGCTGTTCGTCCATGCCCGTGAGGCGCGGTCGCGCGGCGAGTCGCTGGAGGAGGCATTCGCGGCGACGCCGGTCGGCGATACCGATGCAAACCCGCCGTTCCCGGCTGCGGTCTGGGTCACGCTCCGACAGGGTGACATCGACGTGACGATGCACCTGCTGGTCGAGCAGTCCAGCACCGATTTCGTGATCGCGGCGCACGAGCAGCTTGATGTCGGCTACCGGCTGACAACCGTCGAAGAGAATCGCGCGCTGCCTGACGTCGCGCGCCTCCAAGCGCAGCTTGCGAGCTTCCTGCACGTCCCTGCTGATGTGGTCGCCGTCATCGCCAGCTGGGGTCCCGATGATCCGCGCACCAGCGCGGAGATCGATGCCCTTCTCGAGCAGCGATTCGGCACCGCAACGATCCGGGCGACCTGGCCGCCGGCTCGTCCCGAACAAGCGTCGACGCCGCCGGCACCAGCGCCGGATCCGGGCACCGGACTGACGATGTCTGCCGACGAGTTCGGCGCGCTGCTCAACCTGAGCCCCGACCAGCACAACGTGCTTGCCACCCTCGTCCGGCAGACTGCGATTGTCATCAACGCCCATTGACTTGCCAGCTGCGCAATGATCGATCGGACGGTACGTGTCGACGGGCTGGAGTGGTTGCGTGACCTCGGGAATCAAGATTCGGCGCCGGCTGCCTCGATGGTCGGACTTCGCTCCACTCATATCGCTCAGCGCGCCTGAGTTGAGCCCGACCCGGCGGCGCCTGGGCAACGCGGTAGCGATCGAGGATCTGCGGACGATTGCGCGGCGCCGGTGCCCGCGTTCGGTATTCGACTACGTCGACGGCGCCGCCTCGGCTGAGATCAGCCTGCAGCGCGCGCGATCGCTGTTCGCCGATCTTCAGTTCAATCCATCCGTGCTGCGCGACGTATCGCAGGTCGACACCGCCACGTCGATCCTCGGCACCCGGTCTGAACAACCCTTTGCGTTTGCCCCGACCGGATTCACTCGACTCATGCATCACGAAGGCGAACGGGCCGTCGCGCGCGTGGCGCAGCGCCGTGGCCTTCCGTACGCACTGTCCACGATGGGCACGACCTCGATCGAGGATGTTGCGGCGGCCGCACCTGCCGCGCGAAAGTGGTTCCAGCTCTACGTGTGGCGCGACCGGGAAGCGGCCAACGATCTCGTCGCGCGGGCACGGGAAGCCGGCTACGAGGCGCTCATCCTGACCGTCGACGTGCCCGTTGGCGGTCCGCGGCTGCGTGATGTCCGCAACGGATTTTCGATCCCGCCGAAACTGAAGCTGAAGACGTTCCTCAACGCGGTCGCGCATCCCGCGTGGTGGATCAACTTGCTGACCACCGAACCGCTCACATTCGCCTCGCTCGCGTCGTGGAACTCGACAGTCGCCGAGATGATCGACACGCTTTTCGATCCGACGATGACTATGGACGACCTCGCCTGGCTGCGCTCGTCGTGGCCCGGACCGCTCGTGGTGAAAGGCATCCAGAACGTGGACGATGCGCGCCGTGTGGTCGCCGCCGGCGCTGACGCGGTGGTGGTGTCCAACCACGGCGGCAGGCAGCTCGACCGAGCCCCGATCCCGTTGCGACTTCTCCCCGACGTGGTCGAGGGCGTGGGTGATGACGCCGAGGTGTGGCTCGATACTGGCGTCCTCAACGGCGCTGATGTCGTTGCCGCACTCGCGCTCGGTGCGCGGGCGGTGCTCGTCGGGCGTGCCTATCTCTATGGCCTGATGGCCGGCGGTGAGCGGGGGGTGGATCGAGCCGCCGAGATTCTCGCCGGCGAAGTCAGCCGCACGATGCAACTGCTCGGTGCGCGGACCATTGACGAACTTGGTCCGCACCACGTAAAGCTTCCTTGACCACAATCTGCGAGGGATGGGCCATGGCCGACATCATCGAGTTCACCCCGACGTTCGAGCAGTACACCTTCACCTTCGGCGGGGTCGCGCCGGTGCGCCGGATCGCTCCGGGAACCGTGCTGCGGCTCTGGTCGGACGACGCTTTCTGCAGCGCGCTGCGCAG
>DASRSG010000081.1:0-1683 GCA_035656595.1 Jatrophihabitantaceae bacterium
GCTCTGCCTCCTGCCCGAGCCCTGCAAGGCCCACAGCAACGAGGACTTTCCGCACCCGTTCCGTCCCATCACCGCGACGACCTGACCCGGATGCAGGACGAGATCGACGGCGGCTACGGCGACCACGTCGCCATAGCGCACCACGATCTTTCGGGCGTCCAACGCGGCTTCGCGGGGCGGCGCGTCTGGCGCCTTGGGCGGTCCGGCTGCGAGGCGTGGCCGAAGCGTCGAGGCCTGCCGCCGGGCGTCCCGGACCGTGAGGGGCAGCGGATCCCAGCCGGCGAGCCGACCGAGTTCGACCACCGGCGGTGCGATCACCGAACGGGCCAACACCTGCTGCGACGGTCCGTAGAGCACGGTCCCGTCGCCGGGTAAGTAGGCCATCGTGTCGGCGTACTGCACGACGCGTTCGAGCCGATGCTCGGCGAGCAAAACGGTGAGACCCAGGTCGTGCACCAGCCGGGTGATCGCGGCGAGCACCTCCTCGGCGGCGATCGGGTCGAGCGCCGAGGTCGGTTCGTCGAGGACGAGCACCCGCGGATGGGTGGCGAGCACGGCACCGATCGCGACTCGTTGTTGCTGCCCGCCGGACAGCTCGCGCAATGCGCGATGCCGCAGCTCGTGCAGGCCGAGCAGATCGAGCGTTTCCTCGACGCGCTTGCGCATCACCGGCGCCGAGACCGCGAGCTGCTCCATGCCGAAGGCGAGCTCTTCTTCGACCGTGTCCGTGACGAATCCGGCGAGTGGATCTTGGCTGACGACGCCCACGACTTCGGCCAGCTCGCGCGGCGGGTACAGCCGGGTGTCGCGCCCGTCGACGGTGACGCGCCCGCGCAGGGTGCCGCCGGTGAAGGTCGGTACGAGCCCATTCACCGCGCCGAGCAGCGTCGACTTTCCGGCTCCCGTGGCACCCACGACGAGACACAGCTCGCCTTCCGGGATGTGCAGCTCCACGTCGCGGAGTGTGGGCTGCACGGCATCCACATAGGACATCGTCACCTGCTCGAAGACGATCACGCGGCCGCCTCGGCGCGGTCGCCGGCCGCATTCGCTGAGTGGGAATCGGCTGCTACTGAAGGGTTTTCCTGGCCCAGAAATGCCGGTGCGCGCGGGGCAACCACGGCTGGAAGCGCAGCCAGCACGATGCCGACCGTGGGCAGCCAGGGAAGCGGCGGGTAGTGCAACGGCACGATCGGCGGTGTCACGTGCGCCGCGTCGAGATGGCTCGCCACGATCAAGACGGTTGCGGTCGCGATACCGGAGGCGACGACCAGCCATTCCGGCCAACCCCATGGGTCGGGCCGGTAGTCGGAGTGACTCACACGCCGGCTGCCGAGTGCCAACCCGAGCACACACAGTGCGGCGCCCCCGAGCATCCCCGGGAGCGCGATCGCTGGCGCGTCGCTGTCGCCGAGGAGGCCGTACGCACCGGCACACAGGCCGAGCAGCCCGGCGACGAGCAGCATTGCGGTGATCCGCCGTTCGCCGGTCGATGTCTTCGCGCGTCGGCCGTATCCCCGCGAATCCATGGCGGCGGCGAGCAGGAGCGCGCGATCGAGCGCGTCGTGCAAGACCGGGATGACGACGCTGTGCAGGACGCGTACGCCCCGGTGTCCGCCGCCGCGCAACCGACGGGCCCGCAGGACACGTTGGGTGCTCTCCACGAGTTGCGGCGCGACCGAG
>DASRSG010000082.1:0-35936 GCA_035656595.1 Jatrophihabitantaceae bacterium
CGGCCTTGGCCTGCTGCGGGCTGCGGAACAGGACCGGCTTGCCGTCGAGGCGGATCTCGCCCTCGTCCGGCACCGTCGCACCGGACAAGCATTTGATCAGCGAGGACTTGCCGGCGCCGTTGTCGCCGATGACGGCCAGCACCTCGCCCGGGTAGAGCGTCAGGTCGACCCCGCGCAGGCCGACCACCCGGCCGAACAGCTTGACCAAGCCCTTGGCTTCCAGGATGGCAGCATCGCTCGCCGTGTCGCGTGTCTTGTCGCTCATCGTTGCGCTCACGCCTTCACCCGCCGGATCCACTGGTCGACGGAGACTGCGACGATCACCAGAACGCCCGTCGCGAGTACCTGGTAGTTCGGATCGACGTCAGCGAGCGCCAGCCCGTTGTTGAAGACCTGGACGATCAGCGCGCCGATCAACGACCCGACCACGACACCACGCCCGCCGAACAGGCTCGTGCCGCCGATCACGACCGCGGTGATGCTGAGCAGGTTGACGTTGAGCCCGCTGTTCGGATCCGCACCCCCGACGCGTCCGCATACGACCCACGCGGCGACGGCGACCGTGAAGCCCGCGACGAGGTACGCCGAGAGCAGGACCCGTTTCGTCTTGATGCCGGCCAGTTGTGCTGCCTCTGCGTCATCGCCGGTGGCGTAGAGATGTCGTCCCCAGGCCGTGTAGTGCAGGGCGAAACCGACGATGGCGTAAAGCACCAGCATGAGCAGCACGCCATAGGTGACGGTGAAGCTGCCGATCGAGAACGACTTGCCCGTCCAAAGCAGCAACGAATTCGGATCGAGGGCGATCGTCTGACCTTGGGCGTACAACAACGACACCGCGGTGAAGATGCCGAAACTGCCCAGCGTCACGATGAACGGCGGCAGGTTGAGGCGGGTCACGAGCAAGCCGTTGAAACCGCCCGTCGCGACGGCGACGACGCCGCCGATCAGCAGCGCGAGCAGGCCAGGCAGCGACTGGTCGTACACGAGCTTGACCATGACCAGTGAGGTCAGCACCATGGCCAGCCCGATCGACAGATCGATGCCGGCCGTCAGGATGATCACGGTCTGCCCGACAGCGAGCGTGCCGACCACCGCCATCTCTTGGACGAGCAAGGACAGCGCCTGCGGGCGCATGAAGCCGGGCGAGGCGATGGCGAAGACGATGATCGCCAGCACGAGCACGATGAACGGGCTCAGCGCTGGGTTGCCGTGCAATACATGCTGAATGCGCTCAGCGGGGGTGCGTTTGCGTCCGGCAAGCAGATCCTCCGCGCTGGCCGGCGACTCGCTCTCGGCGATCGCTTCGGCGTCAGTGTCCGTGTCGGTGTTCGCCATGTTCTCGCCCGTCTCCGTTGCCTCGTTCATCCGGACGATCCGGCGCCCCAACAGCGCTTCAGCGCGTCCTTGGTCGGTTGCACCTTCGCCTTCAATTTGGCGGGCGTCTTCTTGGCGACGAGGGCCGTCCCCGTGTCGAGGAACGCCTTGCCGCTGGTAGCGGTCGGTTTCTTGCCGCCGCGGGCCAGCTTCGCGATGGACGAGACGCCCAGCGCGGCCATCTTTCCGGGATACTGCACCGCATCGGCGTCCAGCTCGCCAGTATCGACGTAGTGGATGCCCTGGCAACTGCCGTCTATCGACATGATGATCGCTTGGCTGGTCTTGCCGGCGGCCTTGAGTGCGGCGTACGCACCCTCGCCGGCCGGCTCGTTGATGGAGTACACGAGGTTGATGTTCGGGTTGGCCGACAGGCACTGCTCCATGCCGGTACGGCCGCCGTCGATCGCGCCTTGCGTGGGCCGGTGGCAGACGATCTGGTAGGTGCCGGTGCCGCCCGGATACTTGTACGTGCCCGTCTTGGCCTCTTGCGCGTTCTGCGTCTTGCTGCCGGGGTCGATGCCCATCCCCTCGAGGAAGCCGTGGTCGCGCTCGATATCGACCGATGCGACCTGATCGTCGTAGAGGTCGAGCATTGCGATGACAGCCTTCTTACCGCCGAGCTTCGCGGCCGCGTACTGGCCTACCAGCTTGCCGGCTTGCTCGTTGTCGGTGGCGTAGGTGATGTCGACGGTGCTCGCCGGGATGGTGGGCGTGTCGAGCGCAATCACGAACAGCCCGAAGTCTTCGGCTTGGCGCAGCGCCGCATTGACAGCATTGCCGTTACTGGTGATCAGGATGCCCTTGTCGCCGCGTGCGATCGCGGTGTCGATCGCGTTGATCTGGGTTTGCGTGTCGCCATCGGCGGTACCGGCCGCGATGGACAGTTTGACGTTGACCTTCTTCGCTTCGGCTTCTGCCGAGTTACGCATCGAGACGAAGTACGGGTTGGTCAGCGTTTTCAAGATGAGCGAGACGCCGACCTGGCCATCCTTGAAGGCCGATCGGCACGCGACCAGTTGCGAGGCGACCAGCAAGCCGGCTGCCAGTGTCAGCAACGAGCGACGTGTCCTACACCGGGAGGTCAATTTCGCCACATATGTCTCGCTACACGGGTCAATCGGGCAAGTCAAGCAACTCCCGCTCGAACCGCCACGGCAGAATGCCGGCCATGCGCGTCCTTGTGTTGGCAGTGGCCCTGAGTCTGGGCGCGATCGTGGTCGCTCCCCCGGCGTCCGCGCAGTCGGTGTGGCCTGCTGACGGGCAGGCCGGTTACGTTCTCGGCCACGGCGCGGTCCGCGTCGGACCGAACCAGCACGTGGCGCCGATCGCCAGCATGGCGAAGGTGATGACCGGGTACCTGGTGCTCCGCAGCGCGCCGCTTGCGCCGAATGCCCAAGGCTTTCGGATGCGAGTGTCGCGGCGCGATGTGCGTGATTGGCACCGGCGAGTGGCGCGCGACGAGTCGACCGTGCCGGTGCGACTTGGCGAGCGACTTACCGAGCGGCAGGCACTTGCGGCGCTGCTGCTGCCATCGGCGAACAACATCGCGATCATGCTGGCACGCAAGGTCGCCGGCAGCGTGCCGGGGTTCGTCCGACGGATGAACCGGACTGCCTCCACGCTGGGCATGCGCCACACGACCTACACCGATCCGAGCGGCTTCGATGAGCACACCGAATCAACTCCGCGCGATCAGCTGGTCCTGGCGCGGGTAGCAATGCATCGCAACGTGTTCCGCAGACTGGTTGGTCGACGCAATTTCCGGATTCCGGTGGCGGGCAAGATCGCGAATACCGATACGTTGCTCGGCCACGACGGGTTCGTCGGCATCAAGACTGGATCGATGGATGCCTCCGGCGGGTGCTTCATGTTCCTAACGCATCGCCGGGTGCACGGTCGGCGAGTCAACCTCTACGGGGTCGTGATGGGCCAGCAGGGCGGCGACCTCATCCAAGCAGCCCTGCAGGCGGCGCGGAATCTTGCTGACCGGGTCGGGTAAGGCTTGTGGTTGCCTGCTAAGACCTGCCACGCCGGCTGTTCTGATCTGACCGGAGACACTGAACTCGCTGCGGCGTGACACGCCGGCGTCACTGACGCAACGGCGTTCATTGTCGGCTGACAGTCGGCACGCACTCCGCGGACCTTTCTGATCAGCGCATCGCGCTGTCGGTCGAGAAAGCCGGCGAGAGCGTCCCGCTCGTCCGCGGTGGAGGCGTGCACGGTGCGGACGGCCCTATTCGGCGCGGTACTCGAGGTGCGCTGTCTCGATACTCAGTTCGGTGATGCGCACCCGGATGCGCTCATGCAATGACGCCGGCGCCTGATCGCCGCCGCAACAGCGGGCGATCAACGAACGCACGTCCTGCTCGAGCCCGAACTGCTTGAGGCACGGCGCACACGCCTCGAGATGCTGACGGATCCGGCTGCGGGTCGCGTCATCGGTCTCGTCGTCCATGTAGACGTACAGCTCGGTGAGCACGTCGTCGCAGTCGATGTTTCCCGGCCCAAACCCAAGTCCGCTCACGACTCGCTCCCGGTGGACGCGGAGATGAGCCCGCGATCGCGGGCATAATCGGCCAGCAGCGTCTGGAGTTGCTTGCGGCCACGATGCAGTCGAGACATCACGGTGCCGATCGGCGTGCCCATGATCTCGGCGATCTCCTTGTACGCGAAGCCCTCGACATCGGCGAGGTAAACCGCGAGCCGGAAGTCCTCGGGCAGCGTCTGGAGCGCGTCCTTGACGTCGGAGTCGGGGAGGTGGTCGAGCGCTTCCATCTCGGCCGAACGCAAACCACTGGAGGTGTGAGACTCAGCGCGGGCCAACTGCCAATCCTCGACGTTCTCGCCGTTGGATTCCTGCGGCTGGCGCTGCTTCTTGCGGTAATTGTTGATGAACGTGTTCGTCAGGATCCGGTACAGCCACGCCTTGAGGTTCGTACCCTCGGTGAACTGGTGGAAGGCGGCAAACGCCTTCACAAACGTCTCTTGGACGAGGTCTTCGGCGTCTGCGGGGTTGCGGGTCATCCGCATCGCGGCCGCATACAGCTGGTCGAGGAAGGGCAGCGCGTCACGTTCGAACCGTGCGCGCCGTTGCTCGACCGTCTCCTCAGCCACCCTGCTCCCAGCAATCGTCGTGAGATCCTCGGAAGTCGAGCTTATCGCGCCGCCCGGCAGTGGCCGGATCGCGCGCACGACCGCAGATGCGTCAGCGGTCACCATCATGTGGGTTCTCCTAGTTCGGCTGCTCTAGGGCAAACCACGGCGACAGCGGGTCCATTCCGGATACCGTCGAGTCCGTGGCATCGAAGACACGCGCAGGAACACCGGCGACCGCCCTGCTGACCAAGGCGAAGATCCCTTTCACACTGCACCCCTACGAGCACGATCCGCGCGTCGAGGCCTACGGCGACGAGGCGGCAGCTGCGCTGGGCATCGAGCCGCGCCGGATCTTCAAGACCCTCGTGGCCATGATCGACGGCACGCTCGTATGTGCCGTGGTGCCGGTCGCAGGACGGCTCGACGTCAAGGCGTTGGCCGCCGCGGTCGGCGGCAAGCGCGGCGGCATGGCCGACCCGGCCGCGGCGGCAAGGGCGACTGGCTATGTAGTCGGCGGCATCTCTCCCATCGGCCAACGAACCACGCTGCCGGTGGTCATCGACGATTCAGTATCGGACTTCGAGACGATGTTCGTCTCGGCCGGCAAGCGCGGCCTGCAAGTCGAACTGCGTCCGGCCGATCTGATTCACGCCACCAACGGACGGCTCGCCGCGATCGCATCATCCAGCTGACGATTGCTCAGTCAGCCGATCGCGAAGCAGGCGTTGCCGTCCTCAGGCCGCTGACGTCTGACCGCAATCGATCGGGCAGCTTCTGCACGGCGGCCGCGACCACGATGGTGAGTAGCACGTAGGCGGCAGTAAGTGGGCCGAGCCGAGCATCCACGCCGGCAGCAACGGCAAGCGCGGCGATGATCACCGAGAACTCTCCGCGCGGTATCAATGCCACCCCGGCGCGCCATCGTCCCTTCCGCTTGACCTTGCTGCGCCGTGCCGCCACGTAACCGGTGGCGACCTTCGTCGCTGCCGTCACGACCGTCAGCAGCAGAGCCAGCGGCAGCACCGGCAGCAGCGTTCCGGCGCTCGTCGACAGCCCGAAGGTGACGAAGAAGACCGCGGCGAACACGTCGCGCAGCGGCGCAAGCAGTTCGACGGCGCTCTCGGCAACGGTTCCCGATACCGCGATTCCGACGAGGAATGCGCCGACCGCGGCAGACACCTTCAGCTGATCGGCGATGCCCGAGACGAGCAGGGTCAACCCCAGCACGCCGAGCAGCAGCGATTCCTTGTCCTCGGCCGAGACCATCTTGGTGACATGGCCGCCGAAGCGGGTGGCCAGCGTGATCACGATCGTCACCGTGGCCACGGCAACCAGCATCGCGATGACGACACTGCCGGTACTGCCGCCCGCGAGCAGTGCGGTGAGCAGCGGCAGGTAGAGCGCCATCATCAGGTCTTCGATCACGAGCACGCCGAGCACGGCCGGTGTCTCGCGGTTACCGAGCCGGCCGAGATCGCCGAGCATCTTCGCGATCACGCCCGACGACGAGACCCACGTGACTCCGGCCAGCGCGACTGCGGCCAACCCACCCCAGCCTGCGACAAGTGCCACAGCGGCACCGGGCAACGCATTCAACAGCCCATCCAGGATGCCGATCGGCGCCTGCGTGCGCAGGCTCGAGCGCAACTCCGCGGCGGAGTACTCGAGGCCGAGCATGACGAGCAGCAGGATCACCCCGATGTCGGCGCTGACCTCGAGAAAGTCGTGGCTGGCCGACAGCTCGAGCAGGCCGCCCTGCCCGAAGAACAGCCCGGCGACCAGGTAGAGCGGGACGACCGGGATGGACAGCCAGCGGGCAAGCTGGCCGAGGATGCCCAGTGCGAACAGGATCGCGCCGAGTTCGATGAGCAGGGTCGCAATATGCGGGCCGCCGTTCCCACCGGACGCGAGCATCGTGGGTCAGCCCGTGCCGGGCGGCGCATCTGCGCCGTCGAGGATTCGGACGAGATGGTCGACACCCTCACGCGTGCCGACGGTGACGACGAGATCGCCGGCGCGCAGCACGAAATCCGGACCGGGCGACGCATGCGTCGTGCCGTCCCGCAGGATCGCCACGATCGACGCACCGGTCTTCGTGCGGGCCTGGGTGTCGCCGAGCGGACGACCGTCATACGGCGAGGTCACCGGAATCGGCAACTGTTCGGTCAGCACCTCGTCGACGCTGCGCTGCAGGTCGGTGAGCCGCAGAACGAGCTGCGGTGCACCGAGCAACTCGGCCAGCACATTCGCCTCGTCACCGTTGAGCTGGATCGCTTCTGCTGCGCCGTCGCCGTCCTCGTCGTACACGACGATGTCGCGCTGGCCGTTGCGCCGGGTGACGATGCCGATGCGTTTCCCGCCGTGCAGCTCGAGCTCCTGGCACACGCCGATGCCCGGCAGCACCCGGCTGATGATCTCGAGGCTCATCCGGTGATGCTACCGGTCGGCGTTGAGCTCTCCGTCGCTTGATTCGTACCGCGGTGCCGGTGAGGTCTGGATCGGCACGCCGCCGGCCTGCCGTGTCGCGTCCAGCAGTTCCTGGTGCTGCTGGCGATGCAGGTCGAACAGATCATGGTGAGCCTGCACGATTTCCTGGTGGTGGCGCTCCTTCTGTTCCAGGTGCTCCTTGTGCCGCGCATGCAGCCACGGGGCGACTTTGTACTTGCCGACCATGAACGTCGCGGCGCCGATGAGGATGTCGCCGAGGATGTTGCCTGGAATCGTCTGCTGACTGATCCAGAACTGGTAGAAGTGGTCCCAACCGCTCATTGGTCGAAGTCATCCTCCCGGTACTCCCCGGCCGGCCTGCCGGCGTATGCGGCCTCAGCCGTTCGAAGCTCGACGCGGCGAATCTTGCCGCTGATGGTCTTCGGCAAATCGGCAAACTGCAAGCGGCGGATGCGTTTGTACGGCGCAAGATGCTCGCGGCAGTGTCGCATGATCTCGTCGGCCAGTTCCTTGCTCGGTTCGTATCCGGCCGCGAGCACGACATACGCCTTCGGCACTGCCAGCCGGAGCTCGTCCGGAGCTGGGACGACGGCGGCCTCAGCAACCGCAGGGTGTTCGATCAGCACACTCTCAAGTTCGAACGGGCTTATCCGATAATCGCTGGCCTTGAACACGTCGTCGGTCCGCCCGACATAGGTGATGTAGCCGTCTTCGTCGCGGGTGGCGACGTCGCCGGTGTGGTAGCGGCCGTCCGCGAACGCGATCTCGTTGCGTTCGTGATCGCCGTGATAACCCACCATCAACCCGACCGGACGCTCGGGCGACATGTCGACGCAGATCTCACCCTCGTCGGCCGGCTCACCACTCAGCGGGTCGACCAGGGTGATTGCAAACCCTGGCATCGGTCTGCCCATCGACCCGAGCTTGAGTTCCTGTCCGGGCGAATTGCCTACCTGCAGTGTCGTCTCGGTCTGGCCGAATCCGTCACGGATGGTCAGCCCCCACGCACGCTGCACCGACTCGATCACCTCGGGGTTGAGCGGCTCGCCTGCACCGACCAGTTCGCGCAGCGAAAGGTCGCGCCGCCACGCCGCGAGATCCTGCTGGATGAGCATCCGCCACACGGTCGGCGGCGCGCAGAACGTCGTGACCTTCGCATCGCGGAGCGTGTCCAGCATCGCCCCCGCGTCGAAGCGCTCGTAGTTGAACAGGCAGATCGTCGCGCCGGCGATCCAGGGCGCGAATACGCATGACCACGCGTGCTTTGCCCAGCCCGGGCTCGAGACGTTCAGGTGCACGTCGCCGGGCTGCAGCCCGATCCAGTACATCGTCGACAGGTGCCCGATCGGGTAGCTCGCGTGCGTGTGCTCGACAAGCTTCGGCAGCGCAGTCGTCCCGGACGTGAAGTAGAGCAGCAGCGACTCGTCCGCCCGGGTCGGACCGTCCGGGCTGAAGTCGATCATGCTGGTGGCCGTGTCGCCGTATCGCAACCAGCCCTGCACGGGATCTCCGACGGCGATGCGCAGGTACCCGCCGGGCACGTCGTCGAACCGCGGTGTGATCTCGGATCGGGCGATGACCGCGCCGACGTGCCCGCGCTCGATCCGGTCGCGCAGATCGGATGCGGCAAGCAGCGTCGTGGCCGGGATCAGCACCGCGCCGAGCTTCATCGCCGCAAGGGTCGTCTCCCACAGCTCGACCTGGTTGCCGAGCAGGACGAGCACGCGCATGCCGCGAGCGACGCCCTCAGCGCGCAGCCAGCCGGCGACCTGGTCGGAACGCCGCGCAAGTTGGGCGAAGGAGTACGAGGCATCCGTGCCATCGGCTTCGATGATCCGCAACGCCGCAGTGTCGGGATTCTCCTTGGCCAGCACCGCATCGAACCAGTCGAGGGCGAAGTTGAAATGCTCAGGACGCGGCCAGGCGAAGCCGTCGCGCGCCGCAGCGTAGTCAGCGCGGTTAGCCAGCAGGAAGTCGCGCGCTGCCCGGAACGCTTCGGTGGGGGACGAGGTCACCCCAGCACATTTGCACGCCCGGCGACGGAAGTCACGAATCCGGCCACGGCATTCGCGATCGTGTCTATTTCCTTACGCAGCGCATGGTCTGCCCCGGGAATCACGACGATGGTCCTGCCCTCAGCGGGCGGCGGCATGCCGAATGGATCGCGCTCACCCTGGACGACGAGCACCGGGACGTGCGCCGCATCCAACTCGGCGAGCCGGTCGTTTGCCGGCTTGCCCGGCGGGTGCACCGGGAACGCGAGCGCAACGACACCCGCAGCGCCGCATGCGTCGGCCGTACGGCAGGCGACCCGCGCGCCGTTCGACCGCCCGCCGGTGATGAGCGGCAACGCGCCGAGACCTCGGCGGCGGCGTAACGCGGTCAGCATGGCGAGCCACGCCTCGTCCTGCGGGCCAGGTTTGGGTGGGCTGCTCCGTCCGGCGACGCGATACGGCTGCGTCAGCAAAGCCACCGCGACGCCGGCCGCGACCGCAGCGGTGCGGGCGGCAAGCACATCGCGGGTCTCGACTCCCCCGCCGGCACCGTGGGTGAGCACGAGCAGCGCAGACGGCGTGCGGGGCCGGTCGAGATCAATCCAGCCGCCGGCCAGTTCGAGGCGCATCAGAACAGCGTCTGCGCGCGGGGGATCGGCTCGGCACGCTCGATCAGTTCGGCACCGTTGTTGTCGACGCTGTTCACCGTGGTGGCCACCGGTCGCAGCTCGAGGTGCTCGCCGCCGGCTTCGTCCCACGCGGCGAGCAACTCGGACGGGTCGGCCACTTTCGGGTCGAGCCAGCGAGTCCACGCGTTGGGCGGCAGGACGAGCGGCATGCGATCGTGGATCTCGGTGAGCACGCCCGCAGAGGGCGTGGTGATGATCGTGCAGGTAGACAGCGTCGGCTCGTCGCCGTTGCGCCAGAATTCGTAGAGCCCGGCGAACGCGATCGAATGCCCGTCCGGCGGGGTCATGTAGACGGGTTGCTTGGCCGGCCCGTCCGGGCCGTCGATCAGTTGCCACTCGTACCATCCGTCGGCCGGGATCAGGCAACGCCGCTTGGCATAGGCCGAGCGGAACGCCGGCTTGTCGGACACGCTCTCGACGCGAGCGTTGAACATGCGGCCTTGCGTCTTGCGGTCTTTCGCCCAGGACGGGACGAGGCCCCAGGACATCACGCGTAGCTGGCGGGTGGGCGAGGTCGCCGGGGCGCCGGCTGCGTCGCGCAGCGGCCGGTTCACGATCGTGCGCACCGGCTTGGTCGGCGCGATGTTCCAGTCGGCCTCGTATACATCGTCTTCGGTTGCGTCGAGCGCCTCGAAGTCACGCAACACATCGCCATCGGATTTCACCGACACATACCGCCCGCACATGGCTTCGACGCTACCTGGCGTTACCGACCGCGCAGTTCTGCCGAGATCCGGCGCAGCTCGCTGAGCACCATGCCAACCGAGGGCCGGACCGCGTGCTGTGAAGCTATCCCCCAGGCACGAGCTGAACCCGCCGAACCATTGCGCCGTACGGCAGGATGTGCGCATGGTCTCCTGGGTAGCTCCGCGCGCGCGCAGGCCGATCCGCGCGCGCATCGAGCTGCCCGGCTCGAAGTCGCTCACCAACCGGGTGCTCGTGCTGGCCGCATTGGCCGACGGCCCGTCTCGGATCCTCGCCCCGCTGCGGGCGCGCGACACCGTGCTGATGGCCGACGCGCTGCGCGGGATGGGCACCGAGATCGTCGACGACGGCGCTGACTGGCGGGTGTTCCCGGCGCCCCTGCACGGCGCAGCGATCGACACGGGCCTGGCCGGCACGGTGATGCGGTTCCTTCCGGCGGTCGCCGCCCTGGCCACCGGTGCCGTCACTTTCGACGGCGACCCGTACGCGCGCGAGCGGCCGATGGCGACGTTGCTCGACGGGTTGCGGCAGGCCGGCGTCAGCGTCGAGGACGGCGGCCGTGAGCGAATGCCGTTCACCGTGCATGGCACGGGCAAGGTCGATGGCGGCGCGGTGCACATCGACGCATCAGCGTCCTCGCAGTTCATCTCGGGGCTGCTGCTCGCCGGTGCCCGGTACGCGAAGGGTCTCGAGGTCGTGCACACCGGCGAATACGCCGTCCCCTCGCAGCCGCATACCGACATGACCGTCGATGTCCTGCGCAGCGCCGGCGTAAGCGTGTCGCTGCCCGGCATCGGGGTCTGGCGGGTCGAACCCGGACCGATTCGTGCGCGTGACTGGGCCGTCGAGCCGGACCTGTCCAACGCTGCCCCGTTCCTGGCCGCGGCGATGGCGACGGGTGGCTCGGTCACGGTGCCGCGCTGGCCGGAACGCACGACCCAACCCGGCAACCAGTTGCGCGAGTTGCTGGCACAGATGGGCGCACAGGTGTCGTGGCGCAACGGCGAGCTGACCGTCGCCGCCGGTACCGAGTTGCTCGGCCTCGATGCCGATCTGCATGACGTCGGCGAGCTGACACCCACGCTGGCCGCCCTCGCCGCGCTCGCGTCGACGCCGTCGCATCTCTACGGCATCGCACACCTGCGCGGGCACGAGACCGATCGCCTCGCCGCGCTGGCTTCGCAGATCAAGGGCCTGGGCGGCGATGTGATCGAGGAGGCGGGCGCGCTCACCATCCATCCGCGCCCCCTGCATGCGGGCGTGTGGCACTCCTACGCCGATCACCGGATGGCGACCGCGGGAGCCGTCATCGGTCTCGCGGTTGACGGGATCGTGGTTGACGACATCGACGCGACGAGCAAGACCCTGCCCGACTTCGACGGCATGTGGTCTGCCGTGGTCGGCGCCTGACGTGCCGTCGTCGCGCGACGTGAGTCGCCTCGACGAGGACGACGTCCGCGTCCGTCCCGGCCGCCGAAGCACCCGACCGCGTTCCAAGCAGCGGCCCGCGCACGTCGACGCGGCCGACGGGATGGTGGTCACCGTCGACCGTGGCCGGTACACCGTGCTGGTCGACGGCGTCGAGGTCACCGCGATGCGAGCGCGCGAACTCGGCCGAAAAGGCATCGCGGTCGGCGATCAGGTGAGCGTGGTGGGTGACATGTCCGGCGCGCCGGACGCGCTGGCGCGCGTGGTGCGGATCGCCGAGCGCACGACCGTGTTGCGGCGCACCGCCGACGACAACGACCCGCTCGAGCGGGTGATCGTCGCCAATGCAGACCAGCTGGTGATCGTGGCATCGCTGGCCGATCCCGAACCGTCCTACGGCCTGATCGACCGATGCCTCGTCGCGGCGCTCGCGGCCGGTCTGGAACCGCTGCTGTGCCTCACCAAATCCGATCTCGCCGCGCCCGACGAGACATTGGCGCGCTACGACGAGCTTTCCGTGCCGGCCGTGGTGACGCACCGCGGCGGCCCGCTCGACGAGCTGACCGCTCGGCTGATCGGCCAGCTGTCCGTGCTCGTCGGGCACTCCGGAGTCGGCAAGTCGACGCTGATCAACGCGATCGTCCCCTCCGCCGAGCGCGCGACCGGGCGGGTCAGCTCGGTGGGCAAGGGCCGGCACACGTCGTCGTCGGCGATCGCGCTGCAACTGCCCGACGGCGACGGGTGGGTGATCGATACTCCGGGCGTGCGCTCGTTCGGCCTCGCGCACGTCACACCCGACGATCTGTTGTGGGCCTTCCCCGACCTCGAGGACGGTGCGACCCAGTGTCCGCCGGGCTGCGAGCATCTGAGCGCCGAAGCCGGCTGCCACCTCGACGACTGGGTCGCGGCCGGGAACTCGACGCCGGAACGGCTGGCCGCATTCCGCCGCCTCGTCACCAGCCGCAGCGCCCCGGCCTGAGCGGTGGTGGCCAGCCGCCGCTGCAGCACCCGTTTTCCCCGCCGGCGTCCGGTTCCAGCGCCGCCAGCCGGACGGCCGCGGGGAAAACCGGTAGGTCAGTACCGCGGCGGCGGGGCGCTCACGCCGCCGGTGTGCACCGGACCGCCGCGCTCGCTGATCGAGCCGCCCGACGAGCCGGATCGCGTGGCGAGGATCTCGGCGATGATCGACACCGCGATCTCGCCCGGCGTGTGCGCGTCGATGTCCAGGCCGGCCGGGCCGTGGATGCGCGCCAGTTGCTGCTCCTCGACGCCACGGCCGAGCAGGCCTTCGCGCCGCTCCGACTGGGTGTGCCGAGCGCCGAGCGCCCCCACGTAGCCCGCGCGTCCGGCAAGCACGGCCGCCAGCGCCGGCACGTCCACGGCCCGGTCGTGGCTGAGCACCACGATCGCATCACTCTCGGTGAGCGCCGCCGCCGATTCAGCGGCGGCCGCGGCGTCATTGGTGACGGCAACGCTCCACCCGAGAACGCCCGCCACGTCGGCGAGCGCGTCGGCAATCGTCCCGTTGCCCACGACGACGAGCGTGGTCTGCGGCCAGAGCGTGATCACCGCAAGCGAGGTGTCCCCTTCGGCGATGAGCGCTGTAGCGCTCGCGCCGCGCGCGAACAGCCGTGGAATGTCCTGGCCGCCCGCCAGCTGCCCCGCATCGCGCACATTCGCCGGCGTGTAGGCCGTGGTCGCGCCGGGTGCATCGCCGGCGATCTCGTGCACCAGGCACAGCGGCTCGCGACGAGCGAGCCGTTCCCACACCTCGCCCGGGTACGCGGCCGCATTCTGGACGAGGACACGGGCCACCCCGCCGCATGACAGCCCGGCGGCAACTGCATCGCGATCGGTGACCGTGGTCTCGACGAGGCGCCCGTCGACCTGATCGCCGAAAGCGGTGAGGTCACTGTCGACGCCGGGGAACAGCGCCCCGGCCACGTCGCCGTCGTCGGTCCAGACCAGGGCCGCGGACGGATCGCGCGAACTGAACCCGCGCGTCTCGACGACTTGGGCGACATGCACCGTCTTTCCGGTGCCGCGCCACTGAGCGACCTCGGCCGCGAGTTCGTACATCCCGTCCACGTTGCCAAACTACGTCGCCTTCCCCGGTACGGTCGACGAGTGCCGCTGCAAGTCACCGCGATCAACCGGTTCCCGGTGAAATCCTGCCGCGGCGAGCCGCTCGATCGAGCCACCGTCGAGCCCTGGGGGCTGCAGGGCGATCGTCGCTGGATGATCGTCGATGACCAGGGCGAGCCGATCACCGCCCGCGAGGTGCACCGCATGCTGCTGATCGAGCCGAAACTCATCGACGGCGGCTTGCAACTGAACAGCCCCGATGCCCCGCCACTGGCCGTCGCCACGCCGAACGGGTCGACGCTCGTACAGGTAAAGGTGTGGGACGGCGATCCGTTCGACGCGGCCCCGGCCGGCAGCGAGGCCGACGCCTGGGTGAGCAAGGTCGTCGGCACGTCCGCGCGGCTCGTTTATCTCGACGACCCGACCCGGCGCCGCACCAATCCGGCTCGGACGCTGCCGGGCGACCGGGTGTCGTTCGCCGACGGCTACCCGCTGCTACTGGCGAGCGAGGAGTCGCTGGCTGCGCTGAACGACTACATCGCCGGCGGCCCGCACGCCGCGGAAGGGCCGCTGCCGATGCAACGGTTCCGTCCGAGCGTCGTCGTGCGCGGGGCGCCGGCGTGGGCTGAGGACGGCTGGCGGCGCATCCGCATCGGGGCGGTGCAGTTGCGGGCAGTGAAGGGCTGCGACCGATGCGTGATGACGATGCTCGATCCGGTCACCGCGGCGAGAGGCAAGGAGCCGATCGCAACGCTGGCACGCTATCGGCGATGGGACGGCAAGACCTGGTTCGCGGTGAACCTCGTGCCCGACACCCAGGGCAGCGCTGCGGTCGAGATCAGTGTCGGGGACGAGGTCGACGTGCTCAGTGCAGTCGACCCGGCAAGTGGGCCACTGCGCTGAGCGCGCAGATCTGTCAGACCCAGTCGGCGAGTTGCGTGGCGAGCCAGAGCGCGAGCGTGGAACTCGCGAAAATCATCAGAACGGCCATGGCAGCCCAAAAGCCGAACGGTCGGCGGCTGATGGCGGGGGTGAGTGCGGGGTTCACGGTAGCCATGCCCCCGTTTTTCCCACATCTCAAACTCTCTCACCAGAAAATTGCAATTTCCTTGTGGAATGAAAAAGTTTTGCCCGGCAAAGACATAAAAATCGGACTTAAAGGCAAACGCTGAAAGTCGGCACCTCCTCAAGATTGGCTATTGCCGCGCCAATCGATTGCGCTCTTTTACTCATTCATTATATTTCGCAGTTCACCGTGATTCGGACAAGTTACGCTATCTCTGGCTGCGTAGTCAGCCAGTCGCCGAGCCAGCCGATGCCCTGCCCGATCTCGGCCGCATCGCCGGCGAAGCACATCCGGAGGAACCGGCCGCCGTCGATCGGATCGAAGTCGACACCCGGAGCGGCAGCCACCCCCGCCTCAGCCAGTAGGCGGGCGGCGAAGCCGAGCGAGTCGGTCGTCCAGCGCGAGACATCGGCGTAGATGTAGAACGCGCCATCGGCCGGCGCCAGCTTGTCCAACCCGATCTGCGGCAATGCATCCAGCAGCATGGCGCGGTTCGCGGCATAGCGGGTCACGTTGGCGTCGAGTTCGTCGTAGTCGGCGAATGCGGCGACTGCTGCCAGCTGCGACAACGCCGGTGGGCAGATCGCGAAATTGCCCGCCAGCCGATCTATCGAGTCGCGCAGTTCATCCGGCACGAGCAGCCAGCCGATCCGCCACCCGGTCATCGAGAAGTACTTCGAGAAGCTGTTCACGACCACCGCGCGCCGGCTGGTGCGCCACGCGGTCGCGGCCGACATCGCGAAGGTTATGCCGTGATAGATCTCGTCGCTTATCAACCGAGTCCCGTGGCGGTCGCACCACGCCGTCAGCGCGGCCAGCTCAGCGGCGTCGACCATCGTCCCGGTCGGATTCGCCGGCGACGCGAGCACGAGCCCCGCCGGCGGTTCGGCCAGGGCGTCCAGCTGCTCGACAGTGGGCTGGAAACGCGTCTCCGGGCCGCAGGGCAGCTCCACGACCTCGCAGCCGAGCGCCGCCAGCATGTTGCGGTACGCCGGGTAACCCGGGCGTGCCATGGCGACCGTGTCGCCGGCGTCGAACGAGGCCAGAAACGCATAGAGAAATGCGCCGGAAGATCCGGTCGTCACCACAACGTTGTCGGGATCGAGGTCGAGGCCGTCGGTGTGTCGATAGTGCTCGGCGATCGCTGACCGCAACGACGGGATGCCGAGTGCGTTCGTGTAGCCGATCCGATCGGTTTCGATAGCCGCAGCGGCGGCTGCACGCACGGCCACCGGCGCCGGGGTCGACGGTTGACCTGCCGACATATCAACGACCGGCAACCCGGCTGCACGTCGCGCGACGACTGCGTCGACCACGCGCATCACGTGGAACGGCGCTATCCCACTACGCTGCGCAACCCGGCCCAGCTCCTCCAGATTCACGAAATCTCCCAACCGCCGCTCACGCTGCGGACGCTACCCGCAGTCGACGGGACCACCGATCCGCCAGTACTCGCCAGCTGCCCGGTCGAGCAGTTGTGCGTCGACCAGGTAGCGGCGCAGCGCGGCCACGTCGTTCGGCCACACCTGCCGGAGCTCGGCGTTGACTTCGAGCTCGGTGTAGCGGCGTCCGGGTTCGAAGCGCTGGACAATGTGTTCGAGCGCGATCCGGCGCTTGCGACCCGCGCGTGGCATCGCGGTCATCTGCTCGCCGTCGAAGTAGGTACGCACGACCTTCGCGACTTCTTCGGGCGAGGACGTCATGATGTGCGACGGTAACCTGCCTCTCGTGTCCTATGCCGCCGACCTCGCCCTGGGCCTCGCGCTGGCCGACGACGCCGATGTGATCACCCTCGACCGGTTTGCCGCGGACGATCTGGTCGTCGAGTCCAAACCCGATCTCACCCCGGTCAGCGATGCCGACCGAGCCGTTGAAGCAGCGATCCGGGCACGGCTGGCCATCGACCGTGCCGGCGATGCGATCTCGGGCGAGGAGTTCGGCACGACTGGCAGCCGATCACGGCGCTGGGTGATCGACCCCATCGATGGGACGAAGAACTACGTTCGCGGCGTGCCGGTATGGGCCACCCTGATCGCGCTGCTCGATGACGGCGCACCAGTGGTCGGTGTGGTTTCCGCGCCGGCGCTCGGTCGGCGCTGGTGGGCCTCGCTCGGCGACGGTGCCTGGGGTGCCGCACTCGGCGCCGAGCCACGTCGCCTCGCCGTCTCGCGGGTGGCGACGCTGAGCGACGCCAGCCTGTCCTACTCGTCGCTGGCCGGCTGGACGAGCATCGGTCGGCGCGACGCATTCCTCAACCTGATGGACGCCTGCTGGCGAACCCGGGCCTATGGCGACTTCTGGTCCTACATGCTGCTCGCCGAGGGGGTGGTCGACCTGGCGGCCGAGCCCGAACTCTCGCTGTGGGACGTGGCCGCGCTGGCACCCATTGTCACCGAAGCGGGCGGGCGGTTCACCGGCTTGGACGGCGTTGACGGTGTGCACGCCACAAACGTCGCGGCGAGCAACGGCCTGTTGCACGAGGCATTGCTCGCCGCGATCGGTGACTCACGGCAGCAGTAGGCAGCTGTCGCCGAATTCATGCCATCGGTAACGCTCGCGCAACGCCTCGCCGTA
Source organism: Jatrophihabitantaceae bacterium (assembly GCA_035656595.1). Lineage (GTDB taxonomy): Bacteria > Actinomycetota > Actinomycetes > Mycobacteriales > Jatrophihabitantaceae > RYN-133. Next base: position 17,463 of record DASRSG010000082.1, read on the forward strand.
TGCGGCGTCGACAAGTTCGGCACCGGCGACTGCTTCGAGCAGGTGCAGGTGTGATGCGCCGGGTGCGTGCCAGCCAGTGATCAATCCGCCGACCACGCGTGCCGGACGGTCGCGACCGAGCACGAGATCGGTCCAGCCGGACCGCTCGCGCACGACGCCATCGGAGTCGGCAGCGGACTCGAGCGCGCGGGTCACGGTCGTGCCGACCGCGACCACCCGGTTACCCCACGCCCGCGCCATATTCACCTGTCGCGCGGTCGCCTCCGGAACATCGAACCGCTCGGGCTGCGGCGGCTCGCCGGCATCCTGCGAAGAGACCCCGGTGTGCAGCCGGATCGGTGCGATGCCGATTCCGCGGCTGACGAGATCGGTGACGATCTCGGTCGTGAACGGACGGGCCGCACTGGGCATCTCGGCACTGCCGGGCTCGCGGGCGAACACGGTCTGGTAGGCCGCAGTCGGGAAGCTGCGGTGCACGTACGAGTAGTGGATCGGCCGTCCGACCCGGTTCAGGAATGCGATGACGCCGCCGTCGATCGGCGCTCGTGCGCGCCACAGCCGGTGCTGGCCGGCAGGGTGCGGCGAGACGATCGTCAAGCCGATACCGTGTGGCAGGTCGATGCACTCGCCCGCGTGCAGATCGGCCACCGCACCGGTCGCGTGCCGGCGCGGCCGGACCTCAATGACCCAGTCGCCGTCGTCGAGTGCGGTAGCGAAGTGCACGGTCACCTGCCGCCGGTCGGCGCGCGTTGCGTGCACGGCGGCGGGGAGGGTCGCGGACGTGTTCACCACGACCAGATCGCCGGGCTGCAGGAATGCACCGAGCTCGGCGAAGCAGGCATGCCGAATGCGGTCTGCCTCGGCGACCAGCAGGCGTACCGCGTCGCGGCGCGGCGGGGGCGCGGAGGCCGCCAGTGCTTCGGGCAGTTCGAAGCTTGTCACGGCCCTCATCCGACTGCCTCCGCGACCGCCCAGTCCTGGGCGCGGTACCGGCCGCTTGCCGGGCGCACGTCGAGCAGGCGCAGCAGCGCCGGCACGACCGTCTCGGGCAGCGGGCGATCGGAGATGTCTTCACCGGGGAAGGCACGCTGGTGCATGGCGGTGCGCATGTCGCCCGGGTCGACCGCGTACACGCGAAGCCGTTGCTCCTCGGCCCCGAGCACGGCGGAGAGCTGATCGAGCGTGGCTTTGCTCGAGCCGTACCCGCCCCAGCCCTCGTATGCCTCGACCGCGGCGTCCGAGCTGATGTTCAGCACGGTTGCTCCGGTCAGCCGGAGTTCCTGCATCAACAGCTGAGTCAGCGCGAGCGGGGCCAGCACGTTCGTTTCGAGCACGGTCCGCAGGGCGTCGAGCGGGTACGCGGCGAGCGCGGGCAGCGGACTCGGACCCAGGTCACTCGCGTTGTTCACCAGCAGGTCGAGCCGGCCGAGCCCGCGCACTGTCGATGCCAGCGACGCTCGGTGCCGTGGATCGGTCACGTCACCAGCCGTGGCGATCGCATCGGGCAAGGACGCGGCCGCGCCACGCAGGCGCTCGGCGTCTCGTCCGTCGAGCACCAACCGCCAACCACGTCCGGACAGGGATCGGGCCAACGCCAGGCCGAGGCCTTGCGATGCGCCGGTGATCAGGGCAACAGGTCTGCTTGTCATCGGGCAATCGTTATAGTTGAAGTCAACTTGAGGTCAAGGGAGGGCCGATGTTGACGACTGATCTGCTCACCGTCGGCGAGGTGTCCGAGCGCAGCGGCGTCGCGCCGTCGGCGCTGCGCTACTACGAATCCGAGGGTTTGATCAAAGCGACGCGCACGACCGGTAACCAGCGGCGCTACCAGCGCAACGTGCTGCGACGCCTCGCGTTCGTCCGCGCCGCGCAGAACGTCGGCCTCAGCCTCACCGAGATCACCGATGCACTCGCCACATTGCCCGACGGGCGGCCACCGACCAAAGCCGATTGGAGCCGCCTCTCGCGCACCTGGCGTACCCGCCTGGACGAGCAGATCGCCGCACTGACGAAGCTGCGGCACGGGCTCGACTCGTGCATCGGTTGCGGATGCCTCTCACTGAAGCGCTGCGCCGTGCAGAATCCGGCAGACGTGATGGGCGCGCACGGTCAGGGCGCGATGTACCTGCCCCGCGCGCTGCGCGCTAGCCCGCCAAGCCGTCGATGACTTCCGCCGCCGGCAGGTCGGCAAGGGCCGAGGACGGCAGCGCGATCTTCGACCGGCGCAGCCCGCTGCCGATGACGACAACCTCGCGGTTGAGCACTGCCGCGTCGATGAGCACCGGCCACCCGTCCGGCAGCCCGATCGGCGTGATGCCGCCGTACTCCATGCCGGAAAGCGCAACCGCGTCGTCCATCGGGGCGAACGACGCCTTCTTGGCCCCGAGCCGTCGGCGCACGACGCCGTTCACGTCGGCGCGCGTCGTTGCCAGCACGACGCACGCGGCGTAACTCACGGTGTCGCCGCGACGCCCGGCGATGATGACGCAGTTTGCCGAGTCCTCCAGCAGGACGCCGTAGCGTTCGCAGAAGGCAGCGGTGTCGGCAAGGTCAGGATCGATCGGTGCGGCGCGCAATTCTGCAGCAGGTGGCCAGCCGCCCAGCGCGGTCGTCACCGGGGCGGCGACCAGCTCGGTGGACACCGGCTGCCAATCCAACGATCCAGGGCCCGTCACCCGCTCGACCCTAGTTGCTGCCCACGGGGATCGTGGGGCCGCCTAGGGTGGATGTCGTGACGCAGATGGACGAGATCGTCGAGAAGGTTCTGCGCAACTACGCCACGATCACCGTGGTCGGCGCGAGCAACGCTGAGCACAAAGCTGCGCACTCGGTGCCCGCGCACATGCAGCGACATGGCTGGCGCATCATCCCGGTCAACCCCCGCGCTGACGAGATCCTCGGCGAGCCGGTCTATCGCACCCTCGCGGAAATCCCCGAACAGATCGGCTTCGTCGATGTCTTTCGTCCCTCTGCGCAGACTCCGGACGTCGTCCGGCAAGCCGTCGCAGCCGGCGCAACCGCGCTGTGGTTGCAGCTGGGGATCGCGTCGGCCGAATCGCGCCGCATCGCCGAGGATGCCGAGCTGCTCTATGTCGAGGATCGCTGCCTGATCATCGAACAGCGCCGCCTCGGGCTCAACGCACCGGCGCGGTAGCTGCCGCCTGCCACGACGCGAACTGCACCAACTGACTTGCCAGCACGTGCAGGGCACCGGTGACGCGTTCGTCATCAGGGCTCTGCTCGGCCGAGTTGACCGTCACCCCGAACGGCGTGGGCCAGCCGCGCAGCGAGTGGATGGCAGAACGCACCGCCACCAGTGCGGTGCCGCACGCCTGCCAGCCGGCCGCCGTAACGATGACGCCGACTGCCCGCCCGTCCAGATAGGGGCGAGGGTCGTCGCGCAGCAGCTCGAGATGATCGAGTGCGTTCTTCACCAGGCCGGACATGCCGCCGTGATAGCCCGGCGTGCCGATGACGACGCAATCGGCGGCGCGGACCAGATCGATCAGCGGCGCGACGAGCGCAGGATCAGCGTCGCCGGTGTAGATCGGCAGTTCCGCCAGGGCAGCGCCCGTTATCGATGCAGTTCGCGCACCCCGCGCGGCCACCTCGGCCAGGCAGGCGTCCAGTAGCCGGTTGGTGACCGAGGTCGGATTGGTGGAACCGCCGATGCCGACGATGAGCGGGGCACCGCCCGCGAAGGGCGGCAGCACGTCGACCTCAGCACCGGCGTGCAACACGGTGGCGTCGCCGGCCTGGCGCCCATCGACGAGGAAGGATGCCACCGCGCAGATGTTGGTCAGCGCCGGCCGCGCCGCGAGGTGCGCGCGCAGCTCCCCCACCGTATCGACGGCGAGCGATTCCTGCTCGTGGCCGGCTGCGCGTTGCGCCCCAGCCCAGAACCGCACCAGGACGTCAGGCATCTGTTCAGCCTGCCACGTCCGGGTACGCACTCACGTCGGTGGCCTTCGCGGTGATCCACAGTTCGCCGCCAGGCTCGAGGCCGAGTTCGGCCACTGCCGAAGCGGTGACGTCAACCCGGACGGGCTGCGGGCCATCGATACTGAGCCGGATCCGATCGGCAAGCGGGGTCAAGGCTCGCAGTGTGCCCGGCCATACGATGCGCGCGCTGAGCCCGTGCGGTTCCGCGGTGTGCACCGTGAAGGCCGAGGGCCGCACGGCGACGAACACCCGGCCGTCCGGCGCATCGGACGCGATAAGCGTGCCGCCGCCGTCGAGCGCGACAGTGCCGTCGAGCGCGCGACCGCGGTAGAGGTTCACGCCGACCAGTTGTGCGACGTAGGACGTCACCGGCCGGCTACTGATCTCGGCCGGCGTGCCCTGTTGCACCACGGCACCCGACTCGAGCACGACGATCCGACTCGCGAGCAGCAGTGCCTCGAGCGGGTCGTGCGTGACGAGCAAGGTAGGTCCGGCGAAGGCAGCAAGATGCTCGCGCAGTTCGGCTTGCACCTCGGCGCGCGTCTGCGCATCGAGCGCGGCAAGCGGCTCGTCGAGCAGCAGCGCGCCAGGCGAGCACGCGAGCGCGCGAGCAAGGGCCACGCGCTGTGCCTGCCCACCGGAGAGTTGTCGTGGGTGGCGATCGGCGAGCTCGGCCAGCCCCAGGCGCGCGATCCACTCGCCGGCGATCCCGCGCGCGTCCGCCCGCGCGACACCGCGTGCGCGCAACCCGAAGGCGACGTTGTCGACCACCCGCAGATGCGGGAACAGCCGATGATCCTGGAACATCAGGCCGAGCCCGCGCCGTTCAGCCGGGACATATGCGTCATGTTCCGGGTCGTCGAGGATGACGCCGTCGAGCGAGACCGTGCCTGAGTCGACGGCAAGCAGCCCGGCGACAGTGCGCAGCAGGGTGCTCTTCCCGGCGCCGTTGGGCCCAAGCACCGCGAGCACGTCGCCGGGTTTGACCTCGATCCGAGCAGCGAGGCGGAACGCATCACGCGTCACCACCGCGTCGAAGAGCAGGGTCATGAGGCCGGCGCCGACCGCAACCAGCGGTCGCGCAGCACCACGAGCACCACGATCGCAATGAGCACAAGTGGCAGGCTAAGCGCGGTCGCCGCCTGCGGATCACCACTCGTGGTGAACGCAGTGCCGATGAGCGTCGGCATCGTCTGCGTCTTGCCTGCCGTGTTGCCGCCGAACAGTTGCGTCGCACCGTATTCGCCGATCGCGCGCGCCCAGCACAGCACCGCGCCAGCGCCCAGCGAGGGCACGATAAGTGGCAATGTGACTCGCGTCAGCACCCGCAACCGCGAGGCGCCGAGCGTTGCGGCTGCCTCCTCGAGTCCGCGGTCCGAGCTGCGGAACGCTCCCTCGAGAGTGATGATCAGGAACGGCATCGCGACGAACGTCTCTGCCAGAACGACGCCGAATTGCGTGAAGGCGAGGTCGATTCCGAACCAGTCCTGCAGGTACCGTCCGATGACCCCGGTACGTCCGAACGCGTAGAACATCGCGACGCCACCGACGACCGGCGGCAGCACGAGCGGCAGCGTGACGATCGCGCGCACCAATGACTTTGCCGGGAAGGTGCGGCGGGCCAGTATCCATGCCAGCGGTGTTCCGACCAGCAGGCTGATCACGGTCACCTCGAGTGACGTCACGATCGAGATCTGCAGCGCGTCCCAGAACTGGTACTTGCGGTAGATCGCCCCGAGACTGCTCCATGGGGCGCGGATCAGCAGGGCAAGGGCCGGGACGACGAAGAACATTGCGCCGATGGCAGCTGGCGGGATCAGGGCAACTGGCGTGCCCGACCTGTCGGCAACAGCCCATCGCCGTTTCATGGCGCCGAGAATCCGGCCTTCTGCAGCACTTTCTGGCCGGCGTCGGACAGGACATAGGCGACCCAGGCCCGCGCCAACGTCGGGTTCGACGAACCCTTGAGCACCGCGATCGGGTACGTCGTCGTTGCGTTCAGGCCTGCCGGGATCCGCACGCCGGTCACCTTGTCGCCGGCCGCATTGACGTCGGTCACGTAGACCATGCCGGCGTCCACTTCCTTGATCTCGACCTTCGCCAAGGTTGATTTGACGTCGGGTTCGCTCGAGACGGGGTGCACCGTGACGTGCGCATTCTTGAATACCTGCTCCGCGGTGGCGCCGCAGGGGACGGCCACGTCGCACAGCGCTACCTTCACCGAAGATTTGGCAAGATCCTGCACCGAGGTGATCTCGGCCGGGTCCCCCGGCGGAGTGGCGATCTCCATGGTGTTGCTGACGAAGTCGGTCGGCTTCTCGGCATCGCCGGCACTCGTGACCGAATCCATATTTGCCGTCGCCGCCGACGCGAACACGTCCGCGCCGTTGCCCTGGGTGATCTGGGTAGCCAGCGTCGAACTCGAGTCGAACTTGAAGCTGATTGTTGTGCCAGAGTGCGCCGTTTCGAACTGCTTACCCAAAGTCGTGAAGCTCTCGGTCAATGAGGAAGCGGCGAACACGGTGATCTTGCCGGAAAGCGATGATGAGCCACCGCTGCCATTCCCGGCGGGATTTCCGGTAGACGATTGACACCCGACAAGGGTCGCGACCAGCCCGATCAGTACGGTGCAAATACACAGCTTGCGCGGGCTCACAATCCCTCCTTGCCCGCGGCAATCTCGACGACGACGTTCGTCGACTTCACTGATGCGATAGCGCGAACACCGGGTTGCAGGCCGAGCTCGTCGGCCGCTTCACGACTCATCAAAGAAACAACGCGGTATGGGCCGCACTGCAGCTCGACCTGCGCCATGACAGTGTCGCGAAGGACGCGAGTGACCAGCCCGACGAATCGGTTGCGTGCCGATTCACGGGTTATCGGACCCGCTTCGGGCAACGTGGTGGCGTTCGCTTCGGCAAAACGGGCCAGCACGACACCGTCGACGGCACGTCGGCCACCAGCATCGGTGGCCGTTTCCAATCGGCCGCTGTCGGCCCAGCGGCGAACTGTGTCGTCGCTGACTCCGAGCAGCTCCGCAGCCTCCCGCAGGCGATAGCTAGGCACCGACGAATCCTAACCCTGCATCCGCATCCTCGTCGACACCGGCTCGATACTGCCGCAGATACGGGAGATGCGTGGTTAGTGGTTTGCTGCCTCGTAGGCGTCGATCACCGACGATGCGATCCGCCCGCGCGCGGAGACGTCGAAACCGTTCTTCGCCGCCCAATCGCGAATAGCGCCCAGGTCGCGCTTACCTGCTGACCTGGAAGAGCGCCGACCGCGCCCGCCACGACTGCGGCGGGCGGCCTCGACGTACGGCTTTACCGTTTTCTCGAACGCCACGGCGTTCTTCTTATTCAGTTCGATCTCGTAGTCGACACCGTCCCAGGTGAAGTTGATCGTGCGCTCTCCAGGAGTGCCGTCCAGATCGTCGACAAGTATTTCGGTGACTACGGTGCGTTTCGCCATAACAGGCATTGAACCACAATCGCGGAGCGCACTTCTGTCAAAGCGAAGCCAATTCTGCCAAATACCGTGCAGAATCCCTGCAATCCATGTTGACGATAGCTGTGCAGCGCCCGAAAGCATTCATGATGGCCGTCGCGGTACATCAAGCGAATCAAGTGGGCGCGCTGGCCGTGAGATCGACTGCATTCAGGTGGGCGCGCTGGCCGTCTCGATCGAGGATCACCAGGATCTCTACCGGCCCGTCGTGGGCGGTGATCGCGTGCGGCGTCATCGTGGAGAACTGCGCGGCCTGGCCAGCTTCAATCAAGATGACGCGATCGCCAAGATGCAACCGTGCGACGCCGGACAGCACCGTGAACCAGTCCCGGCCGGGGTGCACGCCCAGCTCGCGCGGCGGCCGTCGCCCGGTCACCCGCATCTTGGCCACTGTCATGCCTTGTGGCCCGTAGTCACCAGACAGCAGCCACGTCGTGACCCCTCGGCCGCGGTCTCGCCGCGGCCGGATGACCACGTCGTCGTCGGCGACCGACTCGACGAGTTGATCGAGGGTGGTACCGAGGGCACGCGCGAGCGGGACGAGCTGGTCAACCGAAATGCGCCGATGCCCGGTCTCGATCCGGCTCAGGGTCGAGGCGCTCATGTGGCAGCGGGTGGCCAACGCGTCCAGCGACCAGCCTCGGGCCAGGCGAAGCCCTCGGATACGGGCTCGAATCACCGCATCGAGATCACGCTCTTGCGCCATTGGCAAGATGATATGCCTATTCGGCACGGTCGGCCTAGCCTGACTCCATGCCAGACCACCACCACCACAAGGCCCATGACCATCCCGATGACGCCTCGCTGGCCGAATTGCTCGATCTCGAAGGCGACGTGTTTCGGGCGTACTGGACCCGGGTCATGACCTGGGTGCGCGATGCACTCGGCGGCCGGGAACCAGAGCTGATCGTCGACCTCGGCGCGGGCACCGGTACCGGCACCGTCGCGCTCGCGCGGCAGTTCGAGAGTGCCGAAATCGTCGCCTTGGACGCGTCGGAGCAGATGCTGCAGCGCACCCAGGCGAGGGCGCTCAAGCTGGGCGTCGACGATCGCGTCCGAACCGTGCACTCCGATCTCGACGGCGGTTGGCCGAATCTTGCGGGCGTTGACCTCACCTGGGCCTCGATGTCGCTGCACCACGTCGCCGACCCCGGCCGAGTGCTGCGCGACATCCGCACCGCCACCCGGCCCGGCGGACTCGTCGCGGTGGCCGAATTGGGCGAAGCGGAACGGTTCCTGCCCGATGATCTCGGGTTCGGCAGGCCATGCCTCGAAGCGCGTTGTCTAGCGGCCATGTCGCACGAGACCGCCGAGGCGCTGCCCGCTCTCGGCTCGCAATGGTCACCGCGGATCGAGGCAGCAGGCTTCACGTTGGTCAGCGAACAGACCTTCGCGCTCGAGGTGAGCGTGCCCTACCCACCCAGCGCCCGTCACCTGGCGCAACTGTGGCTGCAACGCGTCAGATCAAGCATCGCCGATCACCTCGCACAGGACGACCTCGACGCACTCGCGATACTGCTCGACACTGACGGACCCGAGGCCGTGCAGCGGCGCGACGACCTCCAGATTCGCGGCACCAGAATCGTCACCATCGCCCGGCGCTGATGCGGCACGAACTGGTAGGGCGACTGAGCGTCACGGCTGAAGGTCGATGGCCGCACGAAAAGAGCCGTCCATGTAGAACGGCGTCGACTCGTGCTCGTGTGCGACGCGCCATCGGCCGTCAGTCCGACGCAGGCCAAGCGTCGATCGGTACCAGAGGGTGAAGGGCTGCGGCGCGTTCGGCGGCGCACCCATGCTTTGCAGACAGGTGCACAGTGCGAGATCGCCGTCGATGGTGACCACCAGGTCGCGCACGTCGGACCAGACGCTGCCACCCTTCTCGTCCAGCCAGGCCTGCAGCTGGGCCACATCGGTTGCAGCGTGCGGCGGTTGGACGAGCGGCGGTGCGAGGTTGAAGACGAGGGCGTCTGGTGTGTACGTGCGGCAGAACGCAACAGCGTCTCCAGTGCGCAGAGCGGCTAACCGTCCATTGATGAGTTCTCGAATGGCAGTCTCATCGTCCATGTCGTCCTCCTCGATCGCGGACGTCCGGGTCGGGCGTCTCAACACCATGTCGAAACAGCGCCGCCAGTCTCGACACGGTGGTGAAACGATGTCGTTCGACTGTTTGGAGGACAGACCGTGAAGTTCTTGATCATGGTGAAGAGCAACCCGACCTCGCTTGCCCGCTGGGACACGCTGACCGACGAAGAGAAGGAGCAATTCGGCCGCGCACATTTCGCGCTGACCGATGCACTGTTCGACTCCGGACAGCTGATCACGTCCGAGGGATTGGCGCCGGTCGAAACGGCACGGCAGGTGCGGGTCCACGATGGCGCGATCGTCGCGACCGACGGCCCGTTCGCCGAGGCGAAGGAGCACCTCGCGGGCTTTTATCTCGTCGAGTGCACTGACATGGACGAGGCCGTGACCATTGCGGCGCGGGTGCCCGATGCCGCGTTCAACCACGTAGAGGTGCGGCCGGTATTCGATCGCAGCGTGCTCGACGAGTGACCTCGCGCGAGCACGACGCGCTGATCGCGCAGATGCTGCGCGAGCATGGGCCGGCGGTGTTGGCTACAGTCGCGCGCCGCTACCAGGGTTTCGACGTGTGCGAGGACGCGGTCCAGGAGGCCTTGGCCGCGGCCGCGACCCAGTGGCGAGCCGAGGGCATTCCCGATAACCCAAGAGGTTGGCTCGTCACCGCGGCCTCGCGCCGGTGGATCGAGATCTGGCGCAGCGAAACCGCGCGCCGGCGGCGCGAGGACATCGTCGTCGCCACCGAGCGCGTCGACCGCCCGGTGGTAGCCGATCGAGACGACTCACTGACGCTGCTGTTCCTGTGCTGCCATCCGGCGCTCACCCCGGTCTCGCAGATCGCACTCACCCTGCGAGCAGTCGGCGGGCTGACCACCGCCGAGATCGCTCGGGCCCTGCTCGTGCCGCAATCCACCGTCGCCCAGCGCATCACCCGGGCGAAGGCACGCATCAGAGACACCGGCGCACGATTTGCAATGCCTGACGAAACCGAGCGACCGGCGCGGCTGGCCGCGGTGCTGCACGTGCTCTATCTGATGTTCAACGAGGGATACACCGCAAGCTCCGGCGCAAAACTGCACCGCGTCGAGCTCAGCGCCGAAGCGATCAGGCTGGCGCGCCAGCTAGGCGCGAACCTGCCAACAGACGGCGAGGTCGCAGGATTGCTCGCGCTCATGCTGCTGACCGACGCCAGACGCTCGGCCCGGACGAATGCCGCGGGCAATCTGGTCCCGTTGGCCGAACAGGATCGGCGCCGGTGGAACCACGCGGCGATCGCCGAGGGGACGGCGCTGCTCACCGAGACGTTGCCCGTCTCGACGATGGGGCCGTATCAGGTACAGGCGGCGATCGCCGCGGTACACGATCAAGCCAGCACGGCCGACGAAACCGACTGGCTGCAGATCCTCGGTCTCTACGACGTGCTCGCGACGCTCGCGCCGGGTCCGATTGTGACTCTCAACCGGATCGTGGCCCTGGCCATGGCGCGCGGGCCGGCGGTGGGCTTGCGCGCACTGGAACTCGCGGCGCCCGCGTTAGGCAACCTGGACAGAACCATGGCAGTACGGGCTCACCTGCTCGACCTCGCCGGCCGTCGCGACGAAGCGCGCGAGCACTACCTCTTGGCAGCACGCAGCACGCACAACCTGCCCGAGCGCAGCTACCTCGAATCGCGCGCCGCAAGAATCCGTCCGTGACGCACCCGGCACCGCCGTTGCAGGCGAAATTGGACGACTCGACCGACTTTGTCCCACTTCCGCAGGGCCGTCACAGCAGGCACCCTGAGGGAGGAGGTCCGCCGCGCCGCGCTCACGGTCGGCATGACGGGAGGCAGCATGGTCGACGGGTCGTCGGCGGGCCGCCTGCTCGGCCAGTTGGCACGCGCCTGCACGGCAAGTACGGATCTCGAAAGCCTGCTGGCTGCCGCGCTTCCGCTCGTCGCAGCATTGTCGCGTGCTGACGCGGTGCTCGTCGTGCGGCGCAAAGCCGATGAGTACGAGGCGGTTGCCACTACCGGTGTCACGCTAGGTGTGCACGACGTCGGCGAGCAGGTCGCCGCTGCGCGCGTCGGGGAGCTGGTCACTGTGCCGGTGCCGGACGACTGGGCGACTGTCGGCATCAGGTCTGCCGAGGTGCGGCGGCTGCCCGGTGGCATCTATGTGGTGGTGCTGGCGTGGTCGTCCCGCGAAGATCATGACGCCACTACGCTCGACCCCACTCTTGACGTTCTCGAGGGCGGCGTCGCGAAGCTGGCGGCCGAACACCGCCTGGCCGACCTCACACTGCGCGTCGACAGTGCCCAGCAGTTGGCGAACATGGGCGACTACGACTGGCACATCGCCACGGACACCAACGAGTGGTCCGATCAGCTGTACCGGATCTACGGCCACGAGCCACAGTCGTTCAACGCCTCCTACGAACGGTTCCTGTCACACATCCATCCTGACGACCGCGAGCGGATCACCGCGATCCACCAGCATGCCTACGCCAGCGGCGAGCCCTACCAGATGATCGAGCGAGTCGTCCGGCCCGACGGCGAGACCAGGTATCTGGCATCCAACGGGCAGGTCATCCAAGACGAGACGGGCACGCCGATACGCATGCGCGGAACGTGCATCGACATCACCGACCGGGTTCTCATCGAGCAGGCCCGCGAACGGCTCGCGGCTCGGTTCCGCAGCCTGGTCGAGTCGGCGCCTGACGCGATCCTGGTGCTCGATTCGGACGCCAGGGTCGTGCAGACCAATGTGCGTGCGAACGAACTCCTCGGCGGCGACACGGTAGGTCAGGACGTCTCGGCTTTATTGCCGTGGCCGAACCCGGACGGTGAGGGGGTCGCGGCAGTTGGGCTCGACGGCCGAAAACTGCAGTTGGACGTGCGCACGGCCGCCCTCAGCGAAGTCGACGACGAGGGCGCGGTCGCGGCATTCCTGCACGACGCCACGGCCCGGCTGGCAAACGAGGCGCTCGCCGCGACGCTGGCCGAGGCCAGGGTGCGCCGACAACAAGCACTCGAGATCAACGACAACGTGATGCAAGGGCTCACCGCGGCGATCTACTCGATGGAGTTGGGCGATCTCGAGGGCTCCGCCGCGTACCTGGAGCGCACCCTGTCAGCTGCGCGCAAGATGATGAACGACTGGCTTAACCCGCTCGGCGGCGAGGTGCTGCAACCGGGTGACCTTGTGCGCGCCACTGCGTCGACCCTGGACGGGCAGCCGTTATCGGGCTCGGACTCCGGCGCGCCGCCCGAGGCCAGCGCCGGTCCGTGCCGGTTGCTGATCGCCGACGACTACGCCGACATGCGGCACCTCTTACACCTGCAGTTCGCGGCACTGGACGGGTACGAGGTAATCGGTGAGGCGGCAGACGGCGAGGAAGCGGTGCGGATGGCGGCCGAACTGCAACCGGATGTCGTGCTGTTGGATCTCGCCATGCCAATCATGGACGGGCTGCAAGCGCTGCCCTTGATTCGCGAAGCCGTCAACGGCGTGCACGTCATCGCCTTGTCGGGTTTCGACGAGCCCGCGATGGCCGAGAAAGTGATCGCCGCAGGGGCCGAACGCTATGTGGAAAAAGGCTTGGCGATGAACCTGGCAGCAGTGATCGAGGAGGTCCTCGCCAACGCTGGGGGTTAGCCTGCGAGGTATGCCGAGCGTCCGTGATCGCGTCGATGCCCACAGCCGGTCCGTCGTGCGCTGGAGCCTTGGCCACCGGCTCCCCAGCACGGTGATGCGAATCGCCGACCGGCGCGGCGATCTCCAGGCGCGCCTCATTCAAGTGAGCCGCGGCGGCGATCCCTTCCCGGTATTCGAGGAGATCCGCGCCCAGGGGGCGTTGTACCGCGGGAAGTTCGCCTACCTGACCGCGTCGCTGCCCGTTGTGCGCGAGGTGTTGTCGAGCAACGATTTTCGCGCTGGCTTCGACCCCGGCCCCGCCGACGGTGTGCTCGGGCGGGCCTACCGGTGGGCGATCGAGCCCAGCCGGCTCGGGCCGTTGGAACCGCCGTCGCTGCTGGTTACCGAACCACCCGACCACACGCGCTACCGCAAGTTGATCACCCGCGTGTTCAGCGTGCGCGCGGTGGACAAGTTGCGACAGCGCGCCGAGCAGATCGCGACGGAGTTGCTCGATTCCCTCGACGGCTCCGACGTCGTCGAGATGGTCGACGCCTACTGCAGTCTGCTGCCGGTCACTGTGATATCGGAGATCCTCGGGGTGCCGCGCAGCGAGCGCGCGCGCATCCTCGCGTTCGGCGAGGCAGCCGCGCCCAGCCTCGATTTCGGCCTATCGTGGCGACGCTTCCGCACTGTCGAGACGGCCCTTGCTGAATTCGATACCTGGCTGGGATCGCACATCGAGCGGCTTCGCGACCGGGCCGGCACCGATCTGCTCAGCCAGCTGGTGGCCGCTCGCGACGACGGCATCGGCCTCGACGAACGCGAGTTGAAGGCGACGGCTGGCCTCGTGCTGGCTGCCGGCTTCGAGACGACGGTGAACCTGCTCGGCAACGGGATCGCATTGCTGCACAGCCACCCGGACCAACTCGCGCTGCTCGGCCGCGAACCAGAGCACTGGCCGAACGCCGTCGACGAGATTCTGCGGCTCGACCCGCCGGTCTTGCTGACCGGTCGCTCGGCGGTGCGCGACACCGTCGTCGGAAACATCGCCGTCCCGCGGGGCGCGCTGGTGACGACGCTGCTGGCGGGCGCTAACCGTGACCCGGAGACATTCGCAGACCCCACTCGGTTCGACGTGACCCGTCCCAACGCCAAGGAACACGTCTCGTTCTCGGCCGGTCGGCACTTCTGTCTCGGCGCCGCGCTGGCGCGCATGGAGGGCGAGGTCGGGCTGCGGTTGTTGTTCGAGCGCTACCCCGACCTACAGCCGATGCCCGGAGCGCGCCGGCGTGAGACGCGCATCCTGCGCGGCTATGCGGCGCTGCCGGTCCGTCTCGGTGCGCGCTCGCGTCAGCCGGTGTGAGACGGGCTAGGCGTAGCGGAGCACCCTGGCCACGTTGCTGACAGAGTTGCTCTGGCTGCCGACCGCAATGCAGCGGGTGTCGGAGGTGCACGAGACCCCGCCGAGTCCGGCGGTGAATCCCGGAGGGGCTTTCGGCGTGTGCTGGAACGCCCAGCTGTGACCGTTCCAGCGCTCCGCGAGACTTGCCGCTATTCCGACCGCGACGCAGGCGTTCGTCGCGGCGCACGACACCGAGACCAGGTTGCCGTAGCGCGGCTTGGCGCCGGTGGTCAGCGTGATCTTCCACGAGCTGCCACTTGTCATCTCGGCATATTGCTCGATGTACCCGCCATACGTCGCCGTGCCGACAGCGGTGCAAGCCGACGACGTCGCGCACGACACTCCGTTCAGTTCAAAACTCGATGACGTTTGCGTCGACAACGGCGGGTTCGCCGCTTTCTCGATCTTCCAGCGGGATCCGTTCCAATGCGCTATCAGCGATACGTAGTCGTACTGCGATCCGGCTCCGCCGACTGCTGTGCACGACTTCGCCGCCGGGCACGACACGGCGTTGAGCACGATGCCACGTTTGCCCGTCGGCGTCGGCACCTTGAGCGCCTGCCACGAACGGCCGTTCCACCGCTGCGCGCCCGGCACCCCGACAGCCATGCACATTGTCGACGAGGCGCAAGAGACGCCGAGGAACGCACTGTTCGTCATGCTGGGCGTCTTCTCGATCTGCCACACCTTGCCGTTCCAGCGTTCCACCAGTGCGGTGTCCGCCGTTGCGCTGTTGGCGGAGTAGCCGACCGCCGTGCATGCCTTCGCAGACGTGCACGAGACGCTGGTCAGCGTGTCGCTCACCGCGCCCTTGACCGTCGCCGGCAGACCCGCGTGCCAGTGCGTGCCGCTCAGGCGTTCGGCGAAGGTCACCTGGTGACCTGAGCTGTTGATGTATCCGCCGATCGCCATGCAGGCAACTCGCGACGAACAGGACACGCTGCCGAGGTAGCTCGTTGGCGCACCGTCGCGGTTCGCACTGTTCTGGCCTTTCCAGGTCGTGCCCTTCCAAACCACCGCCAACGTGGCTCGCCAGGGCGTTACGACGATGCCGACCGCGATGCAGTCCGTCGCCGACGGGCACGAGTCACCTGAGAGCGAGGCACCTGTGCCAGCCTTGGCGCTTGGGATGCTTTGGATCGTCCAGGTCGCTCCGTTCCAGCGCTCGGACAGCGGTTGTTGGTGTCCTGCACTGTTCGCGGTGTACCCAACCGCGGTGCATGCGGTCGGCGTCGTACACGACACCCCGCTGAGGACGTTGATCGGCTTGGCCGAGTTGACGGTGCCGCGGATCTGCCAACTTGTGCCGTCCCAGCTCTGCGCGTACGTGGCCGTATCGAACCCTGACCGGCCCACCGCCATGCAGGCGTGCAACGAGCACGACACCGACCAGAGCACCGCACCGGACGCACCCGGCGGGGTGGTCTGCGCCTGCCAAGTGGTGCCGTTCCAGCTCTCTGCCAAGGGTTGCGTGGCGTCCGAGCTGTCGGTGTAGAACCCGACGGCTGTGCAGTCAGTCGACGATGGGCAAGACACAGCCTCGAAGCTGGTGCGTTGCGCATCGGCCGGGCCGGTGACGGCATGCAGTGCCCAGGTGTGGCCGTTCCATCGCTCGGAGTACGCGGCGTCAGCGCCGGCGTCGGAGTCGTAATAGGTACCGACCGCGATGCACGCCGATGCAGCGGTGCAAGAAACGCCAGTCAGCGACGGGGTGCTGCTGTTCGCAGGCTCGGGCGTGCTCTGGACTGTCCAGGTCGTGCCGTTCCAACGCTCGGCAAATACGAGTGGGGTGCCCGCGCTGTCGTCGTAGTTGCCGACCGCGGTGCATGCCTTGGCCGACGTACACGACACTGCGTTAAGGATGATGTACGGCGAGCCGGACGGATCGGCGGCCGGCTCCAGCTTCCATGACGTGCCGTTCCAGTACTCCGCGAGCGCGGCATCCTTGCTGGAGCCATCGAGGTAGAGCCCGACAGCCATGCACGAGGACGGCCCACTGCAGGCGATGCCGTCCAGCTGGCCGTTGGCGACCTGGGGAACCGGGATCTTCTGCACCGCCCACGCCGGTGGCCCAGACGCCGCGGCCGGGCCGGCCGGAACCAGCGCTGCGCACAACGCGACAGCGGCAATTCCCACGAAACGCCGCACGATGATCTCCCGCTCGTGAACCCCGCCGACCACTCGAGCGCGCTCAGGCTAGCGCCGGCTCACCGAATCGGCGGCGTGTCACCGAACATGCACAGCCAACACCGAACTACGACGCATAAGCGCAGGCAAGGCTGTACCAGAATGACCCGAATCGCCGATTCGGTCCGGCCGACGCCTCCGCCGCGGCAGTGCTTCAATCGCGCTCAGTTGCGCTCAGTTGCGCGAGAGCCTGCCGGCGAAGAAGGCGCCGATCAGGAACGCGACGGTCAGGATGAACAGCCAGAACGCGCCCTTGATGATGACGCCGAGCGCGCCGGTCGCGATCGCGAGCACGATGAGCACAACGACCAGCAGCATGCGGTAACGATTCCCACGATCGCTGACCGGTAACCCGAACGACGCCCCGATTCGGTCCGATCGACCGGTCAGGCGCTGGCGTTGCGCTTCAACGCCTTCCGCAGCTGCATGATCCGCACCGTGCCGATCGCGCCGGCGACGAGCAACCCGGCGACGGCTCCGATCAACAGCGCCAGGCCCAGCGAGATGTGTCCGTTGAAACCGAGGAAGTGGATGGCGACGTTCGTGGTGTTCTGTGCGATGAAGATGATCAGCAGGATGAGCAGCACGGCCGCGAGTACCAGGGCGACCCAGATACCGCCGACCTTGGTCCGCCGCACGCGGCCCTTCGAATTCATCCCGGCGGGCGGCGCGGACGCCTGTCCAGCAGGGTCCACGGCACCTTCGCGCGCGATGTTCGAGGTATCGCCGCCCGCCGCGGGCGGTGGCGGATTCGGAGCGGATAGCGCTGGCGTCGAGCTGTCTGCGTAGTCCGAGCTGTCTTGCGCAGGCGGTGGGTATGTCATGACGAACTCCGTCGAAGGACGGCTAGCCCCACGTTTCGGAGCGTCCACATTCTTCGTACCCACGCATCGATGCCGCTACGCATGAGCTCGACTCTCGGGTGAACGCGGTGCTGCTAGCCGAGGCCGTGGTCGCCGCCGAAGCCGTTCGCGACGAGGTCGTCAGCGTCGCACGATGCGCGAGACACCATTCCTACGCGGATCGGCCACCGCGTCAAGCGTGCCGTCGGCCCTAGCGAGGGCGGCGCCCACTCCCCCGAAATACATCGTCAGGTCGGTCTCGACCCTGATCTGCTCATCAGCTCGGCCGGCGCGGTGAACGTGGACGCGTGGGTGGTAGATCGCCTCCTCGAGCGACATCCGGCCGTTGACGTAACCGGCGATGACTTGGGCCAGCGCGGTGGTGATCCGGTCCGCGCCAGGAGATCCGATCGCCAGCGTCGCGCCGTCGTGGTTGCGGCCGACGGTCGGTGCCATGTTGGAGAGCAGCCGCGAGCCGGCCGGACGGCCGTACAGTCCGGCGGGGTTGAGCTCCTGCTCGCCGAGGCAGTTGTTGAGCCAGATGCCGGTGCCCTCGGCGATCATGCCGGCGCCGTACCCGCTGGACACGGTCACCGAGCACGCGAGGCCGTCACCGTCGGCGGCCGAGACATGCGCGGTGGAGCCGGATTCAAGGATCGGCGTGGGATCGCGGTCGATCAGCTCGAGAAATGCCTTGGCGTCCTCGGCAAGGTTCGCACTCGAGTCAAACACGTCGAGACGATGTCCGAGGACGGCTCGCTGGATACGTACGAGCCAGGCATTGTCGTCGTCGTCCCACACCTTGTGCGGGCGACCGCCGAGCAGCCGCAGCATGGCGATCAGGCAAGCGCCGCCGACCGACGGAGGCGGCGCCGTCGCCAAGGCCCACCCGTGT
>DASRSG010000083.1:0-12416 GCA_035656595.1 Jatrophihabitantaceae bacterium
CTCCTGCCGAGAGTGGTCAGTTCGAAGCGTCAATGGTCAGTCGTGACTGACCACTGACGCCCGGACTGACCACTGTCGACCGATGGCAGCAGCGGGGGTGAGCCGGCAAACTCAGGCTTCGACGCGCTTCTTGAGCTCGCGGATCGAGTTCTTCAGCGACTGGTCGCGGATCAGCTTCTTCATCGGGCCAGGCACGAAGAAGCCGACCTCGGCCACGATGTCGACCGTGACCTCGGTCGTACCGTCGTCGCCGGGCACGAACGTGTACCTGCCGGTGTTCTCCTTGAGATCGCCGCTCTCCTGGTCCCACCCGAGGCTGTTGGGCAGGTCGTAGGTGTAGCGCACGACGTAGTCGACCTTGCGGATCTTCGCATCGACCTTCATCCGGACGAGCGAACCGCGGCCCTCGTCGTCGCGCTCGAGCACCTCGCACTCGAGGACTGCGGCCTGCCAGTCGGGGAACGTATCGAAGTCGGTCAGCGCATCGATGATCTTGTCCGCAGGAGCGCTGACGATTTCGGTCAACCCTGTCGAATCGTTCGCCATATCCGTCAGATCCTCTCGATGATGGTGCCGGTGCCCAGCGCGCCGCCGGCGCACATCGTGATAAGTGCTGTCGACGCGTCGCGCCGTTCCAGTTCGTGCAGCGCGGTGGTGATCAGGCGCGAGCCGGTACTGCCGACCGGATGCCCGAGGGCGATCGCTCCGCCGTTGACATTCAGCCTGTCCGGGTCCGCGCCGTGCGCCTGGAGCCAGGACATCGGCACGGACGCGAACGCCTCGTTGACCTCGAACAGGTCGATGTCGCCGATCGCCATGCCGCTGCGTTCCAGCAGACGCGTGGTGGCCTGTACCGGCCCGTCCAGGTGGTAGTACGGCTCGGCGCCCACCAAGCACTGCGTGACGATCCGCGCGCGCGGAGTCAGTCCGAGTGACCGCGCTCGCTCCTCGTCCATCAGGAGAACGGCCGCCGCGCCATCGGAAATCTGCGACGACGTGCCAGCTGTGTGCACGCCGTCCTCGAGCACGGCCTTGAGCTGGGCGAGGCCTTCGACGGTGGTGTCACGCAGACCCTGGTCGCGCGCGACGTTGCGCAGCTCACCGGTGGGCGACCCGTCGGCGTCCAAGACGGGTGCCTTGACGGCGGCGACCTGGCTCTCGAACCGGCCTTCGTCCCATGCCTGCTTTGCCTTGTGCTGCGATCTCGCTCCGTAGGCGTCGACCTGTGCCCGGGTGAGCCCGCGTCGGGTGGCGATGCGCTCGGCGGCGAGGTACTGGTTGGGCAGGTCGATCTCCCAGCTGTCCGGCTTGGGCTTGCCGGTCTGCCCCACATTCGCGCCGAGCGGCACGCGCGACATGGCCTCGACCCCGCAGGCGATACCGACGTCTATCGCGCCCGTTGCGATGAGGCCGGCGATGAGATGGTTGGCCTGCTGCGCCGAGCCGCACTGGCAGTCGACCGTCTGCGCACCCGTTTGCCAGGGCATACCCGCACTGAGCCAAGCGGTGCGGGTCACGTTGTTCGACTGCTCGCCGGCTTGGGTGACACAGCCGCCGACGATTTGCTCGACGAGGTTCGGGTCGACACCGCAACGGTCCACGACTGCCTGCTGCGCGGCGGCGAGGACTTCGGTGGCGTGCAGCCCGGCCAGCCATCCGCCGCGCTTGCCTATGGGTGTGCGCACCGCCTCGACGATGACCGGTGTGCCCACGTGCCGTGCTCCCATCCGGGTCGGACCGACCCTGCCAGTAAAAGTAGAACACGTTTCTATCTGGCCGCAACATATCGCCTCCTGGACTTCCTATCCAGCGCACGGTTGTGCTTGAATGCGAGTAGAACGTGTTACAGAACACCCGCCATTAGGAGGCTTCGCGTGGCCCTGCCGCAGCTCCCCGAGGGCTTCGATGTCAACGATCCCGATTTGTACTCCTCGCACCTGCCCCGCGCCGAGTGGGACGAGATCCGGCGCACGTCGCCGATCTGGTGGCAGTCCCAGCCCAGAGGCCGCGACGCTTTCCAGGATGACGGCCATTGGGTGCTGACCCGGCACGTCGACGTCAAAGAGGTCTCGCGCAACGACGCGATCTTCTCCACGTTCGAGAACACCGCGATCATCCGGTTCAACGAGATCACCACGCGCGACCAGATCGAGATGCAGCGCGTGATCCTGTTGAACATGGACGCACCGCAGCACACTCGGATGCGGTCGATCATCTCGCGCGGTTTCACCCCGCGCGCGGTGAACAACCTCAAGGACGCGCTGGATACGCGCGCGAAGAAGATCGTGCAGGACGCGCTCGAGACTGGCAGCGGCGACTTCGTGCGCGACGTGGCCTGCGAGCTGCCGCTGCAGGCTATTGCCGAGCTGCTCGGCGTGCCCCAGGACGACCGGTTGAAGATCTTCGAGTGGTCGAACCGGATGGTGTCCTACGACGATCCGGACTTCAATCCGGAAGACGGCCAGATGGCCTCCTTCGAGATGCTGAGCTACTTCATGGAGATGGCCGAGGAACGCAAGGCGTGCCCGGCCAACGACATCGTCACCAAGCTCGTCACCGCCGACATCGATGGGCAGGAACTCACCTCCGACGAGTTCGGGTTCTTCACCATCCTGCTCTCGGTCGCCGGGAATGAGACGACACGCAACGCCATCAGCCACGGCATGATCGCGTTCATGGAGCACCCCGAGCAATGGGAGCTTTACAAGCGCGAGCGGCCAGAGACGGCAGCGGACGAGATCGTGCGCTGGTCGACACCGGTCGTCGTGTTCCAGCGCACTGCGAAGGTTGACACTGAGATCGGTGGCCAGCCGATCAAGGCCGGTGATCGTGTCGGCCTCTACTACGCGGCCGCGAACTTCGACCCTGATGTGTTCGACGCCCCGTACACGTTCGACATCAAGCGTGACCCGAACCCGCATCTCGGGTTCGGCGGAACCGGTGCGCACTACTGCATAGGTGCCAACCTGGCCCGCATGGAGATCAACCTGATCTTCAACGCGATCGCCGACCATCTTCCCGACATTGCGATGCTCGGCGACCCGAAGCGGTTGCGCTCAGGTTGGCTGAACGGCATCAAGGAACTGCCGGTGCAGTACAAGTGCCCGGTGCCGCACTAACCCTGCCGTAGCACGCGGTCGCCTGTGAGCCGGCTTGGACGCGCTCAGGTGATCACTAGCGAGTATTCGCTAAATTCCGCCCCAACCGATGACGGCGGAGGTCACCATGGCGCGAGTCGGCAACGCCGTCCTAGCCACCGCTGTCGTTGTTGCCGCGGTAGGCAGCGGGTTATGCCTGGGCCCGCCGTCGGCGGGCGCGAACGTCCCCGTCCGGTCCTACACGGGGACGCGGCGGCTTACTGACCTGCCGAGCGGCAGGGTGCGCGTCACGTCCGCCGCTCGACACATCCAAACGAACGTCAACGCGAACCTGGCCGACGCGGCGGTGATCACCGGCAAGGTCTCGGTACAGGACGCGACGAAGGTGCCGCAATCGATGTGGGTGGACGTGTATGACGCGAAGCACCGGCACATTGCCTACGTCGACACCGACGCGGCAGGTGGCTACCGCTTCGCCGGTCTTCCGCCTGTTCGGTACACGCTCTGCGCAGGAGCCATCGACGACAGCCAGCCGACCGGATATCTGGACCAATGCCGCGCCCTGACGCCAGCGCCGGGAACCGCCACCGTCGAAGATCTCGTGATCGCCCATGCCGGGGCTATCGCGGGGCAGATCACCGGTTCGGCCAGCAAAGTCGCCTATCACGTCGACGTGTACCTGTATCGGCACGGCAAGCCAGTCGGACCGCGCAGCCGAAACTGGTCAGGCCACTACTCGTTTACCGGGCTCGAGCCGGGCGATGACTATCAGGTCTGCTTCGACGCGCGCCGCGCGCACGGCTCGCAACGCGTCGGCTATCTGAGCGAGTGCACCGGGGGTGTGCGATGGCACTATGGCGCTGGGGTGCCGGCTGGGGCGACGCACGTCGCGGTGCGCGTTGATCAGACGACAAAGTCGGATATCACGCTGTCGCCGTCCGGCGCGATCGATGGCACTGTCTCCGGGTCGCGCGGCGCACCGCTGGCAGGCTCGCACGTCGTCGTCTTCCAAGGACGCGCCGTCATCCGCCACAAGCGTGCCGATTCCCACGGCCACTATCGAGTGTTGGGGCTATCGGGCGGCCAGTACCGAGTTTGTGCGAGCAGCCGCGCTCGACAGCGTCGCTGTACCGAACGCACGGTGCACGTCGCGATAGGGAGGACGCGCACGGTCGATCTACGATTGCGGGTCGATCCCAACTGGCAGCCGACAGCGCGCGGCCGCATTACCGGACGGGTGCTCTGGCACGGGCAGCCGGTTCGTGATTCGCGAGTCGAGATCTTCGACGCGCGCGGCTCGGCCTTCGGGGCCGGCCGCACTACCCGCAATGGTCGGTACTCGGTGAAACTGCCACCGTCCTCATCTGGATACCGCGTGTGCTTCCTGGGCGGCCGGGTCACCGGTCGGCCACGTTCCAGCGGGTATGCGAGCGCCTGCTACGGGCAGCACGTCTGGGGTGGTGCCGCTCCGCCGCACCACGCAACACGAGTATCCGTGCGTTCGCGCAGCACAACGCGAGGTATCGACGTGCAACGTGTCCGCGGCGCTGCCATC
Source organism: Jatrophihabitantaceae bacterium (assembly GCA_035656595.1). Lineage (GTDB taxonomy): Bacteria > Actinomycetota > Actinomycetes > Mycobacteriales > Jatrophihabitantaceae > RYN-133. The sequence goes on from DASRSG010000083.1 coordinate 4,654, forward strand.
TCAGGGACTGTGCGCGCAGCCAACGGCGGAGCACCCATCGAATATGCGCAGGCGATCGCTGTGAACGCCGCCGGCGAGGTCGTCGGCGTCACCGCCACCGCGGCCGACGGCAGCTACACGATCCGAGACCTGACACCACAAATGAGCGGATACACGGTCTGCTTCGCACAGCCGCCCTCCCCGACGAAGGGATTCGGGTATCTGGGCGAGTGCTACCGGAACAAGCGCTGGTACGGCCAGATGGTCGACGTGGTCGGGCCGAAACATCGACTTCCACCCGCCGGCTCGGACCGGTCGGCGAGCGGGTAGGCGTTACCGCGTCGGCTCTAGCAGGACGAGGGGAATCTCGCGCTGCGTCCTGGTCTGATACCCGGCGTAGTTCTTGTGATCGGCGATCACCTGTGGCCACATCGTGCTGCGCTCCTCGGCAGACGCGATGCGCGCCTTCATCGGCTGCTTCGCCCCACCCTGGAGCGCCACCTCAACGTCAGGGTTGGCGCGCAGATTCAGGAACCAGGCGGGATGGGTGTCGTCGCCGCCGCGAGAGGCCACCACGACCAGCTTGTCGCCGTCTTGCAGCGGCGAGGTGAGCATGACTGAGCGCGGTTGACCGCTCTTGCGCCCGATGGTGGTGAGCTCGAGGACGGGCATGTTCGAGACCCGCCAGCCGGCATGGCCGCCGGAGATCTTGAGCAGGCCGCGGTGCACGACGTTCATCGTCTTCAACACGAGGTCACTGGGCATCAACCGAACCTAGCCCGGTGGTCGGACCCCGTCGCGGCGAACGGTATGACGCCTGTCACGACCCGCATAGCCGCCTTGCCCCGCGTATGCACGCTAGGGAACGCCATCGGCGTCGATACGCGGGACAAAGAGCGTCGTCCACAGCCTGCAGCGTCATCCACAGTGCGGCTGGACCGAGCCACGAGCGGCTGCGTGCCGGGCCACCGTACGTCTCGGCGTCGCACGGTGCGGCGCGCGAGAGGAGCGGCATGACCCGACTCATCAAATGCCTGCTGGGCATCGTTCTTGTGCCGGCAGCGCTGCTGTCGGCAGCCGGCAGGGCGGCTGCCTGCCCGCCGGCACCAGCGACAGTTATCGACAGCATCGCGTTCGGCCATCTGCCATCGGGGCTCGGCACCGCCAGCGACTTCAGCTACCACTTTTCCCGCGTTGATTTCGTGGCCCGGGTGTGGGAGTCACGCACTGACAACGGCTGGCAGGTCGATCTCGACATCGATGTGATGCGCGGCGCTCGGCTGTCATCCGGTCGTGCGCTGCACGATTGGTTCATCCGCTACGAGCAGCGTGATCCCACACCGAACTATCACCGTGTGCGCGTGCACGGGCAGCCGGGCTGGCTGTGCCGCGACCAGCTGTTCTGGCTGCTGCGCCCTGGGTTAGCGGTCTCGGTGCAGCTCGACGGTACGCGGTGGCCGCGCAAAGAGGTGGTGCGCACCGCCCGATCGAGCTACGAGCAGAACTACGAATCGGGTCCGGTCACCGACGCCACCGTCCGGTCGAATTCCCACACCGCGCGTAGTGACACGATCTTGCCCTCGTCGTTGACGCGGTAGATCACCACGCAGTCGGTGTAGGCGCGGTAGCCGTTGGCCAGGGTGGTGTGGAACGTGGCGAAGTTCGCGCATTCATTCCCGGCCGCGAATGAGTCCTTGATCTCGAACACGAACCGCTCGACCGGCGCAATGGTGAGATCCCAGAAGTGCGAGCGGCCCTCGGGGCCGTGGTGACCCTTGCCGTCCGGATCGAAGATGGACGGCCCGACCGGATCCTCGATCCAACCGTCGTCGGCGAACAGCGCGAGCCAGGCGTCCTTGTCCTTGCGGCTGACCGCTTCGTAGCTGGCCAGCGAAGCGTCGCGCGCCGGGTGCGACGCCTTCGAGGGTGCCTTCCATTCGATGATCGAGTCCGTCACTCGCTCTCCTCTCCGCCGCTCGCTCCGCAAGCGTCGCTCACGTCAGAGCACCTTTCCCATCACGTCGTCGGCAAAGTGCCGGATGCCGTCCTGCTTGGCCTCGAGCTCGCCGTCGAGGCCGACGCCGTAGAAAACCCAGGGCATGGTGATGATGTCGGTGACGCCCGCTTCGAACTGCTCGAGGTAGCCGTCGACACCGAAACGGTCGATGCACACCGCTTGGATCTCGAACGGCTGATCGGCACGGCCGTATCCGGCGCGCAGCTCGTCGAGCCGCTTCTTCGTCGCGACGAGATCGTCGAACTTGATCATTGCCGATGTCCAGCCGTCGCCGACGCGCGCGGCCCGTTTGAGCGCCACCTCGGTGTGCCCGCCGACGTAGATCGGCACCGGTTGTGTGGGCGCCGGGCTCATCTGCAACTTGTCGAAGTCGTAGAACTCGCCGTGATGCTCGACCATGCCGCCGCCGAGCACGAGCTGGATGACCTCGATCATCTCGTCGACCCGCTTGCCGCGGCGCTCGTATCGCTCACCGCACCAGCGGAACTCTTCGGGCGACCAGCCGATGCCGACGCCGAAGCCGAAGCGGTTCTGCGTGAGCGCGGCGACGGTGAGCAGCTGCCGGGCAAGCAGCAGCGGGTTGCGCGAACCGAGTTTGAGCACCTGGGTGTACGACCTGATCTTCGTAGTGGCCGCGCCGATGGCGCCGGCCGCGATGAGCGGGTCGGGCCAGGGCGTGTCGGCATTCCACATCCGGCTGCCGTCATCGGTGTAGGGGTAATCGGCCGACACGGTCTCCGAGTAGAACAGCGAGTCCGGCAACGCGATCGAGGTGAACCCGCACTCCTCAGCGGTTTGTGCGAGCGGGACGATCTGGTCGAGCGGGCTCATCGCGATCGCGCACGAGAACTGCCGGCTGCTCATTTCCTCTCCGATCCGACGACCCACATTGCGAAGAACTGCGACCCACCGCCATATGCGTGGCCGAGAGCCGTGCGTGCGCCGTCGACCTGGTGTTCGTCGGCGCGTCCCATCACCTGCCTCGCGGCCTCGGCGAAGCGCAGCATCCCGGAGGCGCCGATCGGGTTCGAACTCAACACCCCGCCGGACGGATTGACCGGCATCGAACCGTCCAGTGCGGTCTCACCGGCCTCGGTGAGCTCCCAGCCCTTGCCTGCAGGCATGAACCCGAGCGTTTCGAGCCACATCGGCTCGAACCACGAGAACGGCACGTAGATCTCGGCGACGTCAACCTCCTGAAGCGGGTCGGTGATGCCAGCCTGTTGCCACAGTGCGGCGGCCGCCTCGAGACCTGCCTTTGGGTTCACCTGGTCGCGCCCGGCATACGTGGTCGGCTCGGACCGCATCGCCGTCGCGTGGATCCAGGCCGGCTGCTGCGCCGCCTTCGCCGAGTCCTCGTCGCCGATGACGACCGCGCACGCGCCGTCAGACGACGGGCACGTCTCGTCATAGCGAATCGGATCCCAGAGCATCTGCGAGGCTGTTACCGACTCGAAGGTGATATCGGGCTGCCGCAGGTGCGCGTACGGATTCTTCGCGCCGTTCTGACGATCCTTGACTGCAACCAGTGCGCCGATGTGGCTCGGGGCGCCGCTGCGGCGGATGTAGGAGCGCACGTGCGGGGCGAAGTAGCCACCCGCACCGGCATTGACCGGCATGTTGAACGGCACGGGGATTGACAGCGCCCACATCGCGTTCGACTCGGACTGCTTCTCCCATGCCACGGCCAGCACGCGCTTGTGCACGCCGGACTGGACGAGGCTGGCGGCCACGATCGCGGTCGATCCGCCGACCGAGCCGGCAGTGTGCACCCGGAGCAGCGGCTTGCCCACGGCGCCGAGCGCATCGGCCAGGAACAGCTCGGGCATCATCACGCCCTCGAAGAAGTCCGGCGCCTTGCCGACGACGACGGCATCGATGTCGTCCCACCCGACCTGCGCGTCGGTCATCGCGCGGTCGATCGCTTCGCGCAACAGTCCTGCCATTGACACGTCCTGCCGCTTGGCGCGGTGATGGGTCTGCCCGGTGCCCAGCACTGCCGCACGTACCTTGCTCACGACTCTCCATCCATGACGCAGACCAGGTTGTGCTGCAGGGCTGGACCGCTCGTCGCGTGCGCCAGCGTGCGTCCGGCCTCACCGGCGAGGATCGGCCTGGCCGCCTCGCCGATCCGGACGAGACCGCCCGCGAACATCGGGTTGCCCGCCAGCGCGCCGCCGGACGGCGTGATCCGCACCTGCTCGCCAAGCCGCAGTTCGCGGCGCAGCAGCAGTTCCTGGTGCGTGAACGGGGTGTACAGCTCGGCGATCTCGACGCCATCGATTCCGGCGTCGCCGGCGGCGGCGACCGTGGACGGAGATGCGGTCAGGTCACGCGCGCCGAGGTTGGCCGAGTCGACGCGGTGCGCGATGCCGGTGATCCACGCGGGACGCCCGACCAGGCTGCGCGCGCGATCCTCGGCGGCCAGCACGATCACGGCCGCACCATCGGTGATCGGCGCGCAGTCGTGGCGGCGCAGCGGATCGGCCAGGTAAGGCTCGCCGAGCAGCTCGTCAACGTCCTTCGATCCGCTCAGCTGCGCATACGCATTCGTTTCCGCGTCGCGGCGCGAGCGTACGGCGACCTCGGCCATCGCCCGTTCGGTCCATAGCCCTGCTTCGAGACCGAGGCGGGCCTGCAGTCCGGCAACTGCGACCGAGTCGGGGTACAGCGGGGCCAGCGTGTACGGGTCGAGCTGCAAGGCGAGCGTGCGCGGCAGGTTGCCGGCCGAGGACTTGCCGAACCCGTACACGAGCGCGGTGTCGACCTCACCGGTCTGGATCTTGATCCACGCTTCGTACAGTGCCCACGCCGCATCGGCCTCGACGTGTGATTCGTTGATCGGCGGGACGGGGCCGATCGCGTCGATTGCGGAGATGAACGAGAACGCCCGACCGGCCAGGTAGTCCGACGAGCCCGAACACCAGAAGCCGATGTCGTGCTTGGTCAGGCCGAGCCCGCCGAGCACCTCTTGGAAGATCGGTACGAGCATCTCGACGCCGTTGGTCGTGGCGTCCGATCGCCGTAGCTGCGGTGACTGGGCAAATCCCACGATCGCTACTTGTCTCACAGTCGTGCCTCGTCTGCGCCGCTCGCTTCGCTCGGGCGGATCCTGGCGCCCGAAAGCGCCTGCGGCGCAGTGAGACGGCTCTTCGCGCGAGCGCTCATCGCGTTGTGGTCCTGTTCCATGCGCTTCACAGATGCTCTTGGAAGGTCTCGTAGTCGGCGTCGGGTTCGCCGGTCGGACGGAAGTGATCGATGTTCTGCAACGTCGGGCCCCACTCGGCGCGCGGCTTCCACACCGCTTCGACGTGCATGCCCATCCGGACGTCATCGGCCGGGCAGTCGAGGATCAGGTGCAGGAACGGGATGTCAGCGCCGTCCAGCAGCACGTAGGCGGCGACATAGGGCGGTTTGATCTTCTGTCCGTAGAACGGGACGTTGACGATGCAGAACGTCGTCACGATGCCGCGATCGGGTAACTCGACCTCCTCCTCGGTGGGCACTCCGTCGACCGGGCAGGCGCCGCGTGGCGGGATGTACACCTTTCGGCACTGCGGGCAGCGCTGGGCAAGCAGGCGCCCTGACTCGAGACCGATGAGGTAGCGGGTCTCCGGAATCGACGCGGTGTGCTCGACGGTCAGCGACACCGGTGTCGTCGTGATCGTCACGTCGTCGACGGGCGCGAGGTCAAGTGCAGCGCGCTCGCCCGAGACCGGTTCGAAGCAGACGATGTCGGTGATTCGTCCGACACGCTCGTCGGCCCAGCGCGCCCGTACCCGCATCCCGATCGTGGCATCGGCGGGGGAGGCGACGTCAAGCACATGCAGCATCGAGGTGTCCGCACCGTCCAGCGTGACCAGCACCCACGCGAACGGCCGATCGAGTGGCTGGCCCGGCAACGGCTGCGCTGCCCATGACCAGCTGACCACGGTGCCCTCGTCGCGCACATCGACGAAGTCGGTAAGCGCCTCGTGGCTGACCGGGTCGTACTCCACCGGCGGCACGAACACCGTGCCATCCGTGGCGCGCACGCCGACGATCTTGCCGGCGGCGAGGCCGGTCATGAACGCGCCAAGCGTCGTCCCGAGCGAGCGGGTGTAGTCGAAGCTCAGTTCGATGGGTGCCGCCAGCGGCTCGACGACCGTCATGTCATGAAGTGAAACACGTTCTCGTATTGACGACAAGGGGAGGCGCGTACCGCACAGAACTCGGGCAAGCTACGGCTTGTCGTAAACTGAGACACGTTCTAGATTGTGGACGTGACTGATACCGGACTCTGGAACATCGCGCGCGACGCGCCGCAGCTGACAGCGGTGGTCGATCCGGCCGGCCGCGAGATCGGCTACGGCGATCTCGCGTCCGCCGCCGACGCATACGGCCGCGGGCTGCAACGCCTCGGGCTGGAGGTTGGCGATGTCGTCGTGGTGATGATGCCGAACAGCATCGAGCTCGTGGCGCTGTACTTCGCCGCGCTCGAGTGCGGGTTCTACATCGTCCCGATCAACTGGCACCTGACCGGCCCCGAAGTCGCCTACATCGTCGAGGACAGCGAGGCGAAGGCGTTCATCGGCCACGATCGATTCGCCGAGGCAGCCACCGTCGCGGCCGCCGGCATCCCCGGCAGTGCTCGCTTCGCGCTGGGCCATATCGACGGTTTCCGTCCGCTCGACGAGCTTCGCGACGACAGCGGACGTCCAAACAACCGGACCATGGGTGCTCCGATGGTCTACACGTCGGGCACCACCGGTAAGCCCAAGGGCGTCAAGCGACCGCTCACCGGTGCCACCCCGGAGGATGTGCCGATCGCTTCCTCGGGCTTCTTCGCCAACTTCGGCATCGCGCCGTTCGACGACCACGTACACATCTGTGGGTCGCCGCTCTATCACACCGCGGTGCTGAACTTCGTCGGTATCTCGATCCAACTCGGCCACACCGCGGTCCTGATGGAGCGCTTCGACGCCGAAGAGATGCTGCGCCTCATCCAGCGGTACAAGGTCACCCACAGCCACATGGTGCCGACGCAGTTCACCCGGCTGCTCGCGTTGCCGGCGGACGTGCGCGCGAAGTACGACGTGTCATCACTGCGCGCGATGATCCACGGCGCCGCCCCATGCCCGAACGAGGTCAAGCGCGCGATGCTCGACTGGTGGGGTCCGGTCATCATCGAGTACTACGCGGCCACCGAGGGCGGCGGCGCGACGATCTTCGCCGACGAGTGGCTCAAGAAGCCCGGTTCGGTCGGCAAGCCGTGGACGTACTCAGTCATCAAGATCTTGGACGAAAGTGGGGCACAGCTGCCCGCCAACGACACTGGCCTGGTCTACATGCAGATGGGCGGCTCGAGCTTCTCGTATCACAAGAGCGAGGAGAAGACCCGCGAATCGCGCGTCGGGGAGCTGTTCACCGTCGGCGACATCGGTTACCTCGACGACGACGGGTACCTGTTCTTGTGCGACCGCAAGAGCGACATGATCATCTCCGGCGGGGTGAACGTCTACCCGGCTGAGATCGAAGGCGAACTCGTGATGCATCCCGCGATCGCTGATGTCGCGGTGTTCGGCGTCCCCGACGACCAATGGGGCGAGGCCATCAAGGCGGTCATCCAACCGGCCGAGGGCGTCGTACCCTCCGACGAGCTGACAGACCAGATTCGCCAGTTCGCCGCCGCCCGGTTGGCGAAATACAAGCTGCCGAAGATCGTGGAATACATCGACGAATTACCGCGCGACGACAACGGAAAGCTGTACAAGCGCAAGCTGCGCGA
>DASRSG010000084.1:0-4261 GCA_035656595.1 Jatrophihabitantaceae bacterium
GGCCCCGGGCCGACACCGCGTCCGATCAGAGCGTGCCGCGGGAAAGCTCTCCGGCGATGTAGTCGGCCTGGCGCATCGCCAGCGCGACGATGGTCAAGGTCGGGTTCGCCGCCGCGCCGGTCGTCATCACCGAGCCATCACTGACGAACAGGTTCGCCACGTCGTGCGCTCGTCCCCATTCGTTCAAAACGCCGTCGACCGGATCAGCACTCATCCGGCACGTGCCGAGATTGTGCGTGGACGGGTACGGCGGCGTGTGGTGCACGCCGAGTGCCCCGACACTGCCGTAGATGCGATCGGCCGCGTCGTAGCCGTGGTTGCGCATCGCGACGTCGTTGCGGTGGTCGTCGTAATGCACGTGCGGAACCGGCAAGCCGTGTTCGTCCTTGACGTCCGCGCTCAACGTGACCCGGTTCGTCTCTTGCGGCATGTCCTCGCCGACGATCCACATGCCGGCGGTGCGCTCGTAGGCGTCCATCAGCTCGGTGAACTCACGTCCCCACGAACCGGGCTCGATGAAGCTGGCGAGGAACGCGGGGCCAAGTGCCAGGGTCTCCATGTAGTAACCGCCGGAGAAGCCGCGGGACGGATCGTGCTTGGCCTCGTCGGCGATGATGCCGGCCATCGTCTCGCCGCGGTACATGTGTACCGGCTGCTCGAAGCGGGCGTAGGCCGAGCCGGTCATGTGCCGCAGGTAGTTGCGCCCGACCTGGCCGGACGAGTTGGCCAAACCGTCCGGATGCAGCGACGACGCGCTCATCAGCAACAGCCGAGGCGTCTCGATCGAGTTGCCGGCCACGCACACGACGCGCGCAGCCTGCTTGTGCAGGTTGCCCTCGCCGTCGAGGTACTCAACGGCGTCGACCTTCCCGGCTGAGTCGTGGCTGATGCGCACCGCCTGGCACTGCGGTCGCAAGTCAAGGTTGCCGGTCTCGAGTGCCCGCGGGATCTCGCGCACCAGCGTCGACCATTTCGAGCCGTTCTTGTCGCCCTGGAAGTTGAAGCCGTCCTGGATCGAACCGGGACGGCCGTCATAGGGCTCGGCGTTGGTTGCGTAGGGCCCGGTCGCGTAGTGGCGGTAGCCAGCCCGCTCGGCGCCGTTGGCGAAGACTTTGTAGTTGTTGTTCGCCGGCAGCGGTGGCCGACCGTGTCGATGTGTCGAACCCATCGCCTGCTCGGCCAGGTCGTACCAGGGGGCAAGGTCATCGAGGGTGATCGGCCAGTCGAGCAGGTTCGCTCCGTCGAGGTCGCCGTAGGTCGATCTGATCCGGAACTCGTGCGCCATGAACCGCGGTGTCGCGCCGGCCCAGTGCGTGGTCGTGCCGCCGACCGCCTTCACGATCCATGTGGGCAGGTTGGGAAAGTCGCCGGCGACCCGCCACGACCCGGACGTGGTGCGCGTGTCGAGCCACGCCATCTGGCTGAACGCCGGCCACTCGTCGTTGACCCAATCGTCGTGCGTCAGGTACGGCCCGGCCTCGAGCAGGACGACCTTGATGCCCTTGCCGGTCAGCTCGTGCGCCATCGTCGCGCCGCCGGCGCCTGAGCCGATCACCACGACCACAGCGTCGTTGTGCTCGATCGGCTTGCCGTGGGCCTGCTCGGTCATCAGCGCGTCCCCTCGTCGGTCACCAGCTCGACGCGGGACTCCTCGGATTCGGTGATGCGCGGATCGGGCAGCCAGTCGAGATCGTCGAAACCGCGCTCGAGATAGCCGCCCTTGTCGAACGACGAGCCCTCGTAGCCGAGCAGGTCCCACACCTCGCGGTCGTCGTAGAGGGCCACGACCGTCGTCGAGTGGATGGCGCGGAAGAACGCCTGCTCGTCGATCGCGCGCAGCGCATCGGTCGCGGCGGCCTCGTCCATTGCCAGGAATTCCTCGCCCAAGGCATCGAGTCCCTCGGCGAGCGCGGCGATGTCCTCGGCAGCATCTTCGACCTGCTTGGCCGTGCGTTCGTACGGCGCGTCGGGGAACCGGTCGTGCGGGTAGGCGACTCGGAGCAGTCGGAAAAGCATCTTGCGCTGCTGCTCGGTGAGCGGTGGTCCGCTGGGTGGCGCGGACTCGTGCGTGGTGTCCTGCTGGAGTTCTTGCGGCTGCTGGGTCGACTGCTCGGCCATGATCTCTCCTCGGCGTCCGTGCGCTCGGGACGTTCCCACCCTACGATCCGGCATCCGCATGCGCGAGGGTCTGCCTTGACCGGTGCGAGATCATCGGCTGGGTGCTCCGCACCGCGCCGCACGCTTCGAAGGAGCCGACGTGTACCTGATCGTGGTCAAGTTCAAGACCAAGCCCGAGTGGACGGATCGCTGGCTGGATCTCGTCCAGAGCTTCACCGAAGCAACGCGCGCCGAGCCCGGCAACCTGTGGTTCGAGTGGAACCGCTCGATCGAAGAAGCCGACACCTTCACCCTTGTCGAGGCGTTCGCCGACGACGGCGCCGGACCCCATGTGCAGAGCGACCACTTCGCGAAGGCGATGGTCGACCTGCGGCCGGCGCTGGCGCAGACACCGGCCATCGTCAGCCGCCAGGTCGACGGCTCGTCCTGGGACGAGATGGGCGAGCTGAAGGTCGACTGACCCGGCAGCGCCGCCCGGCGGCGGCGTCCTTCGTTTTGACACCGGAAATGTTCACGTTAACATTCGAACGGTGCATTCGTCACAAATTGCCCGGGTGCTCGCTACCCCACTGCGCATCGGTGCCCAACCGATCGATTACGCCCTGGTCGGCTTCTACTTCCTGATCGTGCTGGGCATCGGGTTCATCGCCCGCCGCGGCGTGGCAAGCAGCGTCGACTTCCTGCTGTCGGGACGGGCGTTGCCCGCCTGGATCACCGGGCTGGCGTTCATGTCGGCAAATCTGGGCGCCACCGAACTGCTCGGCCAGACGGCGAACGGGGCCGAGTACGGGGAGCAGACGTTCCATTACTACTGGGTCGGCGCGATCCCGGCGATGGTGTTCCTCGGCATCGTGATGATGCCGTTCTACTACGGCTCGGGTGTGCGTAGCGTCCCCGAATATCTCGCGCGCCGGTTCAACGCAACGACGCAACGCTTCCAAGCCATCCTCTTCGCGGTCGCGTCCGTGCTGCTTGCCGGTGTCAACCTGTACGCGATGGCGATCGTCGTGCACGCCTTGCTGGGCTGGCCGACCTGGCTGGCGATCCTGGCCGCAGCCGCGGTAGTGCTCTTCTACACCTGGCTCGGTGGGCTATCGGCGGCGATCTACAACGAAGTGCTGCAGCTGTTCGTCATCGTCGCGACGATGATCCCGATAACTCTCGTCGGGCTGCATCGCGTCGGCGGCTGGCACGGGCTGACCCATTCGCTGGCCCAGTCCGCTACCGGCAGCTCCGGACTCAAGCCCTTCCCGGCACACGAGCTCACCGGCATCGGCAGCACGTTCGGCTCGGTGGTCGGCGTCGTGCTCGGGCTCGGCTTCGTGACCTCGTTCGGGTACTGGACGACGAACTTCACCGAGGTGCAGCGCGCTTTCTCCGCACGCAACGCCGCAGCCGGCCAGCGCACGCCGATCATCGCGGCGATCCCGAAGACATTCATCGCTTTCGTCATCGTCATCCCCGGCATGATCGCGGCGGTTCTCGTGCCGGGCATCGCGGCATTGAAGCGCGGCGCGCCGTCGAGCTTCCAGTACAACGACGTCGTGCCGCTGCTCCTGCGCGAGCTGCTCCCGAATGGATTCATGGGCGTGGCCATCGCCGGCCTGCTCGCGTCGTTCATGGCGGGCATGGCTGCGAACGTCAGCTCGCTCAACACGGTCGTCGTGTACGACCTGTGGCAGGACTGGCTCAAGCCCGACCAGGACGACCGCGCATACCTGCGAGCGGGCCGGATCGTCACGGTCGGCGGCACCCTGCTGGCAGTGGGGACTGCCTTCATCGCCGCCGGCTTCTCCAACATCATGGATTACATCCAGACGCTGTTCTCGTTCTTCAACGTGCCGCTCTTCGCGACGTTCATCCTTGGTCTCTTCTGGAAGCGCATGACCGGTACCGCCGGGTGGTCGTCGCTGCTGGCGGGCACGCTCGGAGCGATCGTGGTGTTCATCCTCGACAACACCGGCGTGATCACGCTGTCCGGCCAAGGCTCGAGCTTCCTGGGCGGCGGGGTCGCCTTCGTCCTCGCGCTGGTCGTCGGTGCCGTCGTCTCGTATCGGACCCGCCCCAAGCCCGAGGACGAGCTGGTCGGACTGGTGCGAAGTCTGACGCCGCGCGAGCAGCGGACCGCGCCACGCGAGCCTGG
>DASRSG010000085.1:0-1792 GCA_035656595.1 Jatrophihabitantaceae bacterium
CGGTCAGGTGGCCGCGGTCAGCCACGGCTGCCCCTCGGCGCTGTTTCGTGGGGTCAACGTGCTCAACACCCGCGTCGAGGCCGGCCTGTGATCGACGCGCAGCGGGTCGTCGACATCGCGCTGGATGCTGCCGCGCGACTCGGCGGCGCCGAGGAGACCATCGTGCTGGTCGGCGACCGCGTCGCGACGTCACTGCGGTGGGCGACCAACTCGATGACCACCAACGGCGTGTCGACCGCTCGCAGCACAACAGTGATTTCGATTGTCCGACAAGGTGATAGCGCGCGGGTGGGCACGCTGTCCTCGGCCGAGGTCGACCCGTCGGCGATCGAGGGATTGGTCGCCGCGTCGCAGGCCGCCGCCGCCTCGGCGCCCGAGGGCCGCGACGCCGCGCCGCTGCTGAGTAGCAACACCGTGCCGGCCGACTGGGAGGCGCAGATCCCGGTGACCGGGCCCGAGGTGTTCTCCGGCATCACCGGCCCGCTGGCTCGCGGATTCCGAGGCGCCGACCAGTTGTACGGCTTCGCGCAACATGTGCTGGAGACGACGTTTCTTGCGACGTCGAGCGGACTGCGGCGCCGCCACACCCAACCGACCGGCTCGGTGGAGATCAACGCCAAACGTGACGGGGCCAGTGCCTGGGTGGGCGTCGGAACACCCGATTTCGTCGGTGTGCCAACGGATTCGTTGCTCGAGCAGCTGTCGAAGCGATTGGGTTGGGCACAGCGCAGGCTCGAGTTGCCGGCGGCACGCTACGAGACGATCCTGCCGCCGTCGACAGTGGCCGACATGATGGTCTACCTGGCTTGGTCGATGAGCGGCCGCGGTGCGCAAGAGGGTCGCACCGCGCTCAGCGCGCGCGACGGCGGAACCCGGGTAGGGGAGAAGTTGACCGACTTGCCGTTGACGCTGTATTCCGATCCCGCGGTGCCCGGGCTGGGCTGCACACCGTTCGTGGCGACCGCGAGTTCGACGGAGACGCTGTCGATTTTCGACAACGGGATGAACATCGGCCGGGTGGACTGGATTCGCGACGGGGTAGTCAACGCGCTGGCCTACCCGCGGGCCGCCGCTGCCGAATTCGGCGCCCCGGTTGCCGTCGCGGCCGACAACATGGTGATGACCGGCGATGGCACCGACCTCGCCGACCTGATCGCCCAGACCGAGCGGGGGTTGCTGTTGACGACGCTGTGGTACATGCGCGAGGTCGATCCCACCTCGCTGCTGCTGACCGGACTGACTCGGGACGGTGTCTACCTGGTCGAAGACGGTGAGGTGACGGCGGCGGTCAACAATTTCCGATTCAACGAGAGCCCATTGGATTTGTTGCGACGGGCCAGCCAGGCCGGTGTCAGCGAGCCGACGCTGCCGCGGGAGTCGGGCGATTGGGTGACTCGCGCCGCGATGCCGTCGCTGCGGATTCCGGACTTCCATATGTCATCGGTGAGCCAAGCGACATAATCGGCTTGTGGTGCTGCACGACGAGTTGACCCGGCTGGTGGCGTTGTCACCCGGCGACGGTCGCACAACTTCCCTGATCCGGCGCATCTGCGCCCAGACCGTCTGGTTGCCCGCGCTGCCTGCCGAGGTCGAGGTGAGCCGCCCGGGATCGGACGCCGAGGGCGTCGTCGCCGACTTCGCCGAACAATTCAGCATCGACGTCTCGACGATCGGCGCCGAGCAGCGCTCGCGGCTGTGGAAAGCACTGGGCGACAGCACCTTCAGCATCGTCGTGCAGATGTATATCGCCGACTTCGTACCACGGGTGCGCGCCGGACTGGAAGCGATCGGC
>DASRSG010000086.1:0-16237 GCA_035656595.1 Jatrophihabitantaceae bacterium
GCGGCGTTGCGGTCATCAAGGTCGGCGCGGCCACCGAGGTCGAGCTCAAGGAGCGCAAGCACCGCATCGAGGACGCCATCGCCGCGACCCGCGCCGCGGTCGAGGAAGGCATCGTCGCCGGCGGTGGCGCCGCACTCGCACACGCGGCCTCCGCACTCGACGGCGGCCTCGGGCTCGACGGAGACGCCGCGACCGGTGTCAACGTCGTGCTCGGCGCGCTGTTCGAGCCGCTGCGCTGGATCGCCGCCAACGCCGGTCACGAGGGCTACGTCGTCGTGGCCAAGGTGCGCGACCTGCCGACCAACCACGGCCTGAACGCAGCCACCGGCGAGTACGGCGACCTGCTGGCCGCCGGCATCGTCGACCCGGTCAAGGTAACGAAGGCGGCGTTGGCCAACGCGGCCAGCGTGGCGGCGCTGCTGCTCAGCACGCAGAGTGCGATCGTCGAGAAGCCGGCCGAGGCAGAGGCCGACCATGGTCACGGCGGGCACGGGCATTCGCACGGCCCCGGCGGGCACATGCACTAAGCAGACCGGCGAACGCTGATCTGGTCTTTCCCCAACCCATCGCGAGCTCGTCGGGGGGATCCTGCGATCAGCACCGCGAGCTCGCTCCGCTCGCGCGGCGCCGGCACTTCGCGCTCATCGCGTCGTGGTCAAGATCAACAGGCCCGAACCGCCCTATCAGGGCAGTTCGGGCCTGTTGCTCAAGCAGGGGTGCCGACGGCTCAGGCCGGCCGGCGTTGCAGCAGCGACTCGCGCTCCTCGGCGGACAGGCCGCCCCAAACGCCGTACGGCTCGCGGGCGGCCAGCGCCCAGCGCAGGCAGTTCTGGATCACCGGGCATTGCGCGCACACGGCCTTGGCCTGCATCTCGCGATGGGCCCGCGACGGGCCCCGCTCGTTTTCGGGATGGTAAAAGTTCGCGGTGTCAAGGCCACGGCACTTGGCGTTGACCTGCCAGTCCCAGTCACCCTCCCGCGGAGCTGGGAGCCGCCGAACCTCGGCCATCGGGCCCTCCGAACGATGCAGGACCGGCGCTCGGTTTTGCGCGCGGTCATCTGCCCGGTTCAAAGAACGAAACGGAAAAAGGTAACGCGAAGGCCGCTGGAGCTGGCTGGGGCCGTCAGTGCCGCTTGGACGAGGCCGTAATCGCATCGGCGTAACCGCGGGCGTAGTCCCAGCTGACGTAGCACTCCGGATCCGGCGCATAGGCCGGCTCATGGACGTGCGTACGCCCCTCGCCGAGTAGTGCGCGCAGGTTGGCGGTCATCAGCGCCCAGCTGAAGTAGTGCTGATCGCCACAGTCAGCGCACTCGACGATGATGCCCTTGACTCCGATCGCGCCAAGCACGGTGCGGAACTCGGCGAGCTCGGCAATGTCGGCGCGGACGTCGGCAAGCTCTTCGGGAGCCAGCGGCTGGGCGGGCTCGGCGTCGTCGAGCAGCGCAGCCGGGTCCTCGGGATCGTCGAGAAAGGGGTCGAGCGGGCCCTCGTCCGGGTCCGGGAACTGCGCGGAGCTGCCTGTCACGCCTCCCACGGTAGTTGCGACCCCGCCTGCCTCGCCAATCGGGGCGAATCGGGCAGGCGGGGTCGGCTGCGAATCCGGAGGTCAGGCCTCGCCGATGGCCGCCAGCGGCGGGGTGCGCGCCGCCCGGATTCCGGGCCACAGCGCGGCCAGCACCCCGACGATTGCGGCCAGGACGAGGAAGAGCACGCTCTGCCCCCACGGCACGCTGATCTGATCCAGCCCCGAGCCGTGCAGCGACTTGGTCACCAGGACGCCGTAGGACAGGCCGACCGCCAGGCCGAGGATCGCCCCGAAGACCGCGATCAGCAGCGACTCGAGGTAAATCGTGCGGCGCACCTGCTTGCGCAGCATGCCGACCGCGCGCAGCATCCCGATCTCGCGCCGGCGCTCCACCACCGACAGCGCGAGGGTGTTGATGATGCCCAGGATCGCGATCACGATGGCCAGCCCGAGCAGCCCGTAGAGCAGCCCGATCAACCCGTTCACCTGGCCGGCGATCGTCCCCTTGAAGCCGTCCTTCGTCTCGACCGTCACGACGTAGTAGTCGTTGGTGGCCCTGTCGAGGCCGGCCTGCACGGCAGCCTGGTCAGCGCCCGGTGCCGCGTTGACCAGCACGACCATCGCCGACCACTCGTCGTGCGGGGTGAGCGCGCGATAGGTCGTGCCGCTGGTCAGGAACGGGCCGAGCAGGTTGTTGTCGGCGTAGATGCCCGTCACCTTCTCGGTGATCGGCGCCCGACCGGCGTCGGTGAAGGTCAACGACTGGCCGAGGTGCCAGCCCTTCTTGTCGGCGGTGTCCTTCGAGACGAGCAGGTTGGTGCCGGTCACGTCGGACGAGCCGTGCTGCATCGAGATCTTCAGCACCGAGGTCAGCGATCCGTCGACGGCCGTGCCGTACTGGTGCGATCCGGCGATCGTGGCGCCGATCCCGTACAGCGTGGTGGTGCTGCCGACGCCGTGCACCTTGGTCACCGCGTCGGCGGCCGGCTGCGGAACGCCAAGCTGGCTGTTGGTGGTGACGATGTAGTCGGCGGTCACCGTGGTGTCGACGATCTCATTGAGGCTCGTCTTGACCGACGAGCCGATCACCGCAATGCCCGCCACCAGCACCAACCCCAAGGTCAGCGCGAAAGCAGTCGCCGCGGTGCGCCGCGGATTGCGGATCGCGTTGGTGCGTGCCAGCTGGCCTACCGTCCCGAATGGACGGCCCACCACGCGCCCGAGCGGCACGACGATCCACTTCGCGAACACCGGTGAGAGCAGCATGACCGCGACGCACACGGCAACCAGGCCGAGGCCGGTGAACGAGGACGCGGAACCCGCTGACTTGCTCGCCGCACCGGCGATGGTGACGGCTGCACCGATGATCCCGAAGACGACACCGGCGATGATGCGCTTGCGCATGCCGGTGGCGCTCGGCGTCGCGAACTCCTCGCGCATCGCGGCAACCGGCGGGATCTTCGCGGCGCGTCGTGCCGGCGTGAACGCGGCCAGCAGGGTGACGACCGTCCCCAACAAGATGGTGATGATGATCGTGCGCACCGACATGACCAGCCCACCGGCCGGCAGCCCGAGGTTCAACGCGTCGAGCAAGGCATGCAACCCGTAGGCGAGACCCACACCGCCGGCCAGACCGAGCGCGCTGCCCAGCACGCCGATCACCGCGGCCTCGAAGACGACCGAGCGACGGACCTGCTTGCGCGAGGCGCCGATCGCGCGCAGCAGCGCGAGCTCGCGCTGTCGCTGCGCGACGATCATCGAGAAGGTGTTGTAGATGATGAACGTTCCGACGAGCAGAGCGACGATGCCGAAGCCCAACAGGATGTAGTTGATGAACGACAGCGCCGATGCAATGTCCGCTGTTTCCTGATCGCGCACCTGCGTGCCGGTCTTCGCCTCGAGTCCGGCCGGCAGCACCTTGGCAATCCGGTTGGTGAGCGTGGTCTCGGAGACGCCGGGAGCCGCGGCCACGTCAACGGTCGTGTAGTGGCTGCCGTCGGTGAACAGCTGCACCGCTTGCCTGGGCGTGAACAGCACGCCGACATAGCCGCCGGTGTCGAAGTCGACCTTGTAGATGCCGCTGATCGTCGCGTTGACGACGCGCGCGTTGGCGACGACGACCTTCACCTGGTCGCCGGTGTGCAGGTCGTGCTTTTCGGCAACGCCGTCGTTCACCACGACCTGGCCGGCGCTGCGTGGGGCGTGGCCGCTCTCGAACTTCGGCACCGGGCTGACCGAGTGGGCCTCCCAGGCACCGCCCTGGCTGGGTGCTCCGTTCGACTGGATCTTGGTGCCGTGCGAGTCGACCAGCACGACCGTTCCGGTTACCTCGGGTTCGACCGTGGCCGCGCCCGGCACGGCTCTGATCGCGGGGAGAACGCTGGTCGGCACGCCGGGGTCGTAGTCGTGCTTGGCCTGCACGCGAGTGTCGATGCCCTTGCTCGAGCTGTCGAAGATCGTGTTGAAGGCGCCCTTGAGGGTGTCGGTGAACACGAACGAGCCGGCGACGAACGCGGTGCCGAGCAGCACCGAGATCACCGTCAGTGCCAGCCGCACCTTGTGCGCACCGAGGTTGCGCAAGGACACGGTTCGCATCGCGCTCATCGGTTCTCCTCCCGACCGCTCGCTTCGCTCGGGCCGGTCATCGAACCGATCCGCTCCTTGCGTCGCGGACTGTGTCGCTGATTCTTCGCGCGAGCGCTCATCATGAGCCCGACTCCAGACGCTTCATGTTGTCGAGCACGGAGTCGGCGGTGGGGTTGCGCATCTCATCGACGATCCGCCCGTCATCGAGGAACAGCACCCGATCGGCGTACCCGGCAGCGTGCGCGTCATGGGTGACGATCACGACGGTCTGGCCGAGGCCGTCGACGGCCTGGCGCAGCATGCCGAGCACCTCGCTGCTGCTGCGCGAATCGAGGTTCCCCGTCGGCTCGTCGCCGAAGATGATGTCGGGACGGCCGGCGAGTGCACGGCCGACCGCCACGCGCTGCTGCTGCCCGCCGGACAGTTCGGACGGGCGGTGGCTGAGGCGGTCGCGGATGCCGAGCGCGTCGATCACGGTGCTGAGCCACTGCTCGTCCGGCTGGCGGCCGGCGATGGCGATCGGCAGCGTGATGTTCTCGAGCGCGGTCAGCGTGGGCACGAGGTTGAACGCCTGGAACACGAAGCCGACGCGGTCGCGGCGCAACGCGGTGAGCTTCTTGTCCGACAGGCCGGCCAGCTCCACGCCGCCGATGGCGACCGAGCCTGAGGTCACGCTGTCGAGACCGGCCAGGCAGTGCATCAGGGTGGATTTGCCGGAACCGGACGGCCCCATGATCGCGGTGAACTCGCCACGGACGAGATCGACGCTGACATGGTCCAGGGCACGCACTTCGGTGTCGCCGAAGCCGTAGCTCTTGACGACGTCGAAGGCGCGAGCGGCCACGGTGTCGGGTATCGCGGGCTGAGCAGATGGGGTCGAACTCATTGCTTTGGTCATGGTGGCCAGGATGACGACACACCGGGATCGACCGCCACTGGGTTAGCCCCCCATTCGACCCTGACATTTTCAGGAGTCGCGCTAAGGGGGCTAACCCCCTGCCCGGCTAGAATCGGGTACCGGCGCCCCGAGGAGATACGTGTTGTCCGACCCCACCGATGGTCTTCCGCCCGCCTTCGCCACCCTCGGTCTCACCTTCGACGACGTGCTGCTCCTGCCCGGCGAGACCGACGTCATCCCGTCCGAGGTCGACACCAGCACCCAGCTCACCCGCGAGGTCCGGCTGGCCATCCCGCTGATCTCCGCGGCGATGGACACCGTCACCGAGTCGCGGATGGCGATCGCCATGGCGCGTCAGGGTGGCCTCGGGGTGCTGCACCGCAACCTGTCGATCGAGGAACAGGCCAACCAGGTCGATCTGGTCAAGCGGTCCGAGTCGGGCATGGTCAGCCATCCGGTGACGGTCGGGCCCGACGCCACGCTTGCCGAGGTCGATTCGCTGTGCGGGCGGTACCGGATCTCCGGCGTCCCGGTCGTCGACGAGCACCAAGTGCTGGTAGGGATCATCACCAACCGCGATCTGCGTTTCGTGGCCAGTGCCGACTTCGAGCGGCGCACGGTGCGCGAGGTGATGACGGCGATGCCGCTGGTCACCGCGCCGGTCGGGATCAGCCGCGAGGACTCCGCCGCACTGCTGGCCAAGCACAAGGTCGAGAAGCTGCCGATCGTCGATGACGCGAATCACCTGCGCGGGCTGATCACCGTCAAGGACTTCACCAAGTCCGAGCAGTACCCGTTCGCCACCAAGGACAGCTCGGGACGGCTGCGGGTGGCCGCGGCCGTCGGGTACTGGGGCGACGCGTGGGATCGGGCCACCGCACTGGCCGAGGCCGGCGTCGACGTGCTCGTGCCCGATACGGCCAACGGGCAGGCCCGGCTGATGCTCGACATGATCCGCCGGCTCAAGTCCGACTCGGCGACCCGGCACATCCAGGTGATGGCCGGCAACGTGGCCACGCGCGCCGGCGCGCAGGCGCTCGTCGACGCGGGCGTCGACGCGGTGAAGGTCGGCGTCGGGCCGGGTTCGATCTGCACGACGCGGGTGGTGGCCGGCGTCGGCGTGCCGCAGATCACCGCGATCCACGACGCGGCGCAGGCGTGCCGTCCCGCGGGGGTTCCGGTGATCGGCGACGGCGGCCTGCAGTACTCCGGCGACATCGCCAAGGCGCTCGTGGCCGGCGCGAATGCGGTGATGCTCGGCTCGCTGCTGGCCGGCTGCGACGAGTCGCCCGGCGATCTCGTGTTCGTCAACGGCAAACAGTTCAAGCGATACCGCGGCATGGGCTCGCTCGGCGCGATGGCCTCGCGCGGTCGGGTGTCGTACTCGAAGGATCGCTACTTCCAGGCCGACGTGGCCAGTGACGAGCACATCGTGCCTGAGGGCATCGAGGGCCAGGTGCCCTATCGCGGCCCGCTGTCGGCCGTCGCGCACCAGCTCGTGGGCGGGCTGCACCAGTCGATGTTCTACGTGGGCGCGCGGTCGGTCCCCGAGATCCAGGAGCGCGGCAAGTTCATCCGGATCACTGCGGCCGGGCTGACCGAATCGCACCCCCACGACATCCAGATGACCGTCGAGGCGCCGAACTACTCCGGTCGCTGACCGCCCGCCCGTCCCCTCTTTGCCCCGCATAGGCACGCTCCGGTGGCCCGGCAGAACTCCTAGCCGGGGCAAAGCTGCGACGGGCTGTGCTTTGCCCCGCGTACCCACGCTGCGGCCGCGAATTTACGTGCAGACGCGGGGCAAAGAAGCCATGAGCGTAATTGCCGTGATCCGGCTCAGAGTCGCGGGTTAGGGTCGTCGATCGTGACCTATCTTCGCTTCCCCTCCGTGTCCGGTGACCACATCGTTTTCGTAGCCGACGACGACGTCTGGCGGGTGGGCATCGACGGCGGACGGGCCGAGCGGCTCACGTCTGACCGGGTGCCCGCGTCACGTCCCAAGCTCTCGGCCGACGGCTCGCTGGTGGCCTGGGGCAGCCGTCGCGACGGCAACCCCGAGGTGTACGTCGCGCCGGTCGCGGGCGGCCCGGCCAGCCGGCTGACGTACTGGAACCAGAACGCGACCCGCGTGCTCGGCTGGGCGGCCGACGGACGGGTCGTCGCCAGCTCGCCCGCGCTCCAGCCGTTCCGCTCGCGCACCTGGGCCTATGCACTGCCGACCGACGGCAGCCCGGCCGAGCTGTTGCCCTACGGCCCGATCAGCGGCGTGGCCCGGCATCCGGGTGGCGCCACCGTCCTGATGAGCACCGTGAACCGCGAGGCCGCGACGTGGAAGCGGTACCGCGGCGGCACCCGCGGCCGCTTCTGGCTCGACGCCGAGGGCGGCGGCGAGTTCGACCGGTTCCTCACCGAGCTCGACGGCCAGCTCGGTGACCCGGTGTGGTTCGGCGACCGGCTGGTGTTCCTCAGCGACCACCAGGGCCACGGCAACGTCTACTCCGTGGCCGCTGACGGCAGCGGCCTGCGCCGGCACAGCGACCACACCGGCAGCTACGCCCGCGACCTCGGCGGCGATCTCGAGGGCGGCGCGACCCGGCTGGTCTACCAGCGCGCCGGCCGGCTGTACCGCGTCGACGATCTCGCCGCCGATAGCCAGCCCGTGCCCGTCGAGGTGGAGCTGCCCGGCGCCCGGGTGGCGCGGCAGCCCAGCCTCGCACCGGTCGACAGGTCGCTGGCCGACGCCGAGGTGCTCAGCGTCGACGCCACCGGCCGCGCCAGCGCGGTCAACATCCGCGGCACCGTGCAGTGGCTGACCCACCGCGACGGACCGGTGCGCACGCTCGCCGAAACGCCCGGCGTGCGCACCCGGCTGCCGCGGGTGCGTCCCGAGGCCAAGTCGGCAATCTGGGTGACCGACGCCGAGGGCGACGACGCGCTGGAACTGACCGAGGGCACCGGCACCCGCCGCATCGCCGCCGGCCAGCTCGGCCGGGTGCTCGAGCTCACCGTCGCGGCCAACGGCGAGCACGTCGCGGTGGCCAGCCACGACGGGCGGGTGTTGGTCGTCGCGCTCGGCGACGGCAGCGTGCGCGAGCTCGACAGCACCGACATCGGCGACTCGACGGGATTGGTGTTCTCGCCCGATTCGGCCTGGCTGGCCTGGTCGAAGCCGCACCGCTCGGAGCTGCGGTCGATCCAGCTCGCCGAGCTGGCATCGGGCACGGTCGTCGATGCCACCCCTGAGCGGTTCGTCGACACCTCGCCCGCGTTCACCCCCGACGGCAAGTACCTCGCCTACCTCTCGGCGCGCACGTTCGACCCGGTCTACGACACGCACAACTTCGACCTCTCGTTCACCGTCGGCGTGCGTCCGTACCTGATCCCGCTCCGCGCTGACACGCCGTCGCCGTTCGACCCGGAGGAGACGGGACGATCGGTCGCCCCGCCCGATGGAAAGGGCAACGGCAAGGACGAAACCGACGGTGCCGTCGAGGTGCGCGTCGATCTGGACGGGCTGTCCGAGCGCACCGTGGTCGTGCCCGTCGCCGCCGGGTTGCACACCGATCTGCGCGCGGCCAAGGGCGGCCTGCTCTGGCTCACCCACCCGATCACCGGCGTCATCGGTGCCGGGCTGCCCGAGGGCACCGAGCGGCCCCGTCCCACCCTGTGGCGCTGGGACGTTGCCGCCCGCCGCAGCGCGCCCCTGGTCGAGGCGCTGGACTGGTACCAGCTCTGCGGCGACGGCACCCGCATCGTCGTCCGCGACGGAGACAAGCTGCGCGTCGGACCGGCCGACCATGCCGTCAAACCGTCGCCCGATGACAGCGGCCCGAGCGAGCTGATCGATGTCGACCTGGGCCGCGTCCAGGTGCGTTACGACCCGGTCGCCGAGGGACGGCAGATGATCGTCGAGACCTGGCGGCTCATGCGCGACCACTTCTGGGTCGAGGACATGGGCGGCGTCGACTGGGACGACGTGCTCGAGCGCTACCTGCCGCTCGCCGACGAGATCGCCACCCGTGACGACCTGTCCGAGGTGCTCTGGGAGATGATCGGCGAGCTCGGCTCGTCGCACGCCTACGAGCGGTTCGAGTTCCCGCCGCCGCCGAAGGGACGGGGCGCCGCTTTCCTCGGCGCCGACCTCGCCCGCGACGGCGACGGCCGCTGGGTGATCACCCGCGTGCTGCCCAGCGAGTCGTCGGTGCCTGCTGCCCGCTCACCGCTGCGTGCCGCCGGAGCGAACGTGCAAGACGGCGATGTGCTGCTCGAGGTCAACGGCCGTGAGGTCGGGGCTGCCGGACCTGGACCGCTGCTGGCCGGGCTGGCCGGTAAGCCGGTCGAGCTGACGATCGCGCGCGAGGGCAAGCCGCGCATCGTGGTCGCGATCCCGACCGCGGACGAGACGCCGATCCGCTACCAGGAGTGGGTGTCTGACCGGCGCGCGACCGTGCACGACGCCGGCGACGGGCGGATCGGCTACGTGCACGTACCGGACATGACCTCGACCGGTTGGGCCGAGTTCAACCGCGACCTGCGCCGCGAGATCGCCCGCGACGCGCTCGTCGTCGATACCCGCGACAACGGCGGCGGCCACGTTTCCGAGCTGGTCATCGAGCGGCTGGCCCGCCGTCCGCTCGGCGGTAATGTCGCGCGGCATGCTCCCGAAGACACCTACCCCAGCGGCGCACCGCGCGGCCCGATGGTCTCGCTCGCCAACGAGCATGCCGGCTCGGACGGCGACATCGTCAACGAGGCGTTCCACGAACTCGCGCTCGGCCAGATCATCGGCGTGCGCACGTGGGGCGGTGTCATCGGCATCGACGGGCGGTACGACCTCATCGACGGGACGGTCGTCACCCAGCCGCGGTACTCGTTCTGGTTCCGCGACGTCGGGTGGGGGGTCGAGAACTACGGTGTCGACCCGGACATCGAGGTGCCGCACCCACCTCAGGCGTGGGCCAGTGGTGACGACCCGCAGCTGACCGAAGGGTTGCGCGTGCTCACCGAGGAGCTGGCCACCGCGACGCCGCTCAACCCGCCGCCGGTGTCGACTCGCCCCGACCGGTCCGCCCCGTCGCTGCCGCCGCGCTGACGGGCAGGTTTTGCCGATAAGGCAGACTCGACAACATGCCCGAAACCGTGGAGATCGGTCTGGGGCGCAGCGCTCGCCGCGGCTACTACCTCGACGACGTCGCGCTGGTGCCGACCCGGCGCACGCGCGGCTCGTCGGTGGTCTCGACGACCTGGCAGATCGACGCGCACACCTTCGGGCTGCCGCTGGTCGTCGCGCCGTCCGACGCCGTGGTCTCACCCGAGACCGCGGTGCACGTCGAGCACCTCGGCGGCCTGGCGGTGCTCGACGGCGAAGGGCTGTGGGCGCGCTACGACGACCCGGCCGCTGAGCTGGCCAAGCTCGACACCGACACCGCCAAGTTCCAGCGGATCTATTCCCAGCCTGTCTCGCTGGATCTGCTGCGCCAGCGGATGAAGGAGTTGCGTGCCTCCGGGGTTCGCGTCGCCGTACGGCTCTCGCCACAGCACACCGCTGATCTGGCCCCGCACGTACTCGCCGAAGGCGTCGACCTGCTGGTCATCCAAGGCACGGTCATCTCCGCCGAGCACGTTTCTGCCGAGGGGAGCTCGCGACCCGAGCATGGGCGCGGTACGGTCCCGGGCCTGAATCTGAAGACGTTCATCGCCGATCTCGACGTGCCGGTGCTCGTCGGCGGTTGCACCAACTACCAGACCGCGCTGCACCTCATGCGCACCGGCGCTGCCGGCGTGATAGTCGGCTACGGCGCGCACCTGGGCTCGACTACGCACTCGACGCTCGGCATCGACGTCCCGATGGCCACCGCATTGGTCGACGCGGCAGCGGCGCGGCGCGACTATCTCGACGAGACGGGCGGACGTTACGTCCACCTCGTCGCGTACGGCGACATCGACACCGGTGCCGACATCGCCAAGGCACTTGCCTGCGGTGCCGACGCCGTGATGCTCGGCGAAGCGTTGGCGATCGCGGCCGAGGCGCCGGGCGGTGGCCGTTACTGGGATGCCACGGCAGCGCACCCGCGGGTACCTCGCTCGGCAGTTGTCGACTTCACCGGCGCGTACGAGGAACGCCCACCGCTCGAGGAACTCTTGCTCGGCCCGACATCGGACCCGAGCGGGGAACGCAACCTGTTCGGTGCGGTGCGCCGGGCGATGGGCAAGTGCGGCTACTCGACCCTGAAGGAATTCCAAAAAGCCGAATTAATAGTTACACGGGGACGTTGATGGATATTCGCTTTGGCTACAAAGCTTCTAACGAGCAGTTCGCGCCTACTGAGTTGCTGAACTACTCGGTCTTGGCTGAGGAGTGCGGGTTCGACTCGGTGTTCGTCAGCGACCACCTGCAGCCGTGGCGGCACGACGGCGGGCACGCGCCATTTGCGATGTCGTGGCTCGGTGCGCTCGGCGCGCGTACCGAACGGATCGCGATGGGGACGTCCGTGCTCACCCCGACGTTCCGCTACCACCCGGCAATCGTCGCGCAGGCGTTCGCGACACTAGGCTGCCTCTTCCCCGGGCGCGTCATCCTCGGGATGGGCACCGGCGAGTCGATGAACGAGGTGCCGCTCGGACTGCAATGGCCTGACGGCAAGGAGCGGTTCGCCCGCTTCCGCGAAGCCGTCCGGCTGATCCGCGAGCTGTGGTCGGGCGAGCGGGTCACCTTCGAGGGTGAGTACTACCAGACCGTCAACGCGACGATCTATGACCGTCCCGACCAGACGGTGCCGATCTACCTCGCCGGTTCAGGACCAGCCGCGACACGGTATGCCGGACGCCAGGGCGACGGGTACATCACCACGTCGGGCAAGGGCGAGGAGCTCTACAAGGACACGTTGTTGCCGGCGGTGCGCGAGGGTGCTGAGAAGGCCGAGCGGTCGATCAGCGACCTGGATCTGACGATCGAGGTCAAGGTGTCCTTCGACCACGACCGCGACGCGGCAATGCAGGCAACGAAGTTCTGGGGCGCGCTCGGGTTGTCGGCAGAGCAGAAGTCCGGTGTCGAGGATCCGGTCGAGATGCAGCGGCTGGCCGACGAGCTGTCTGTGGAGCAGACCGCGCGGCGCTTCATCGTGTCGGCCGACCCCGACGAGCACGTCGAGAAGATCAAGGGCTATCTCGACCTCGGCTTCACTCACCTCGTCTTCCACGCCCCGGGACCGGACCAAGAAAAGTTCCTCCGCCTCTACGGCAAAGAAATACTCCCCCGGCTGCGCCTCTTATGACTCGCATGCGTCCCTCCTCTCCGCCGCTCGCTCCGCTCGGGCGGATCGTCGTAGCCGCGCGCGCCTTCGGCGCGGGCGAGTCGGCTCTTCGCGCGAGCGCTCATCGCGTGCCAATCACCTTGAAAGCGAGTTCCGCTTGACGACGAATGCTCTCCGTAGGTCTCTTCGGCGTGCTCGGGACGGGGTTGCGCTGGACGCTGTTGAGTCTGAGATCTTGCTTGGTGCGCGCGGGGACGATCTTGACGATCTGCTTGCGTCGGCGGCACGCGTTCGCGATCAGGGCCTGGCTGCGGCGGGACGGCCGGGTGTGGTCACCTATTCGCGCAAGGTGTTCATCCCGCTCACCCGGCTGTGCCGCGACCGCTGTCATTACTGCACGTTCGCCACCACGCCGAACCGGGTGGACGCGCCGTTCCTCTCGCCCGACCAGGTGCTCGCGATCGCCGAGCAGGGCGCCGCGCTGGGGTGCAAGGAGGCCCTGTTCACGCTGGGTGATCGTCCCGAGGACCGCTGGCCGGCAGCGCGCGAATGGCTCGACGCGCACGGCTATGACTCGACGTTGGCGTATGTGCGGGCGATGGCGATCCTCGTGCTCGAGCGCACCGGCCTGTTGCCGCACCTGAACCCCGGAGTCATGTCGTGGGGGGAGTTGCAGCGGCTCAAGCCGGTCGCGCCGTCGATGGGCATGATGCTCGAGACCACCTCGCGGCGGCTGTTCGAGGATCCGCACGGCGCGCACTTCGGCTCGCCGGACAAGGATCCGGCCGTGCGGTTGCGGGTGCTCGAAGATGCCGGCCGGTCGAACATCCCGTTCACGACCGGGATCCTGATCGGAATCGGTGAGACGCTCGAAGAGCGCGTCGACTCGATCTTCGCGATCCGCAAGGTCGCGCGCGCCTATGAAGGCATTCAGGAAGTCATCGTGCAGAACTTCCGCGCCAAGCCGGACACCGCGATGGCACGCATGCCCGACGCCGACCTGCACGACCTCGCCGCGACCGTTGCGGTGGCTCGGCTGGTGCTCGGGCCGCGCATGCGCATCCAGGCGCCGCCGAACCTGATCGGCGAGGAGTTCGGGCTGCTGCTGCGGGCCGGCATCGATGACTGGGGCGGCGTCTCGCCGCTCACGCCCGATCATGTCAACCCGGAGCGGCCGTGGCCGCAAATCGACGAACTCGCGGTCCGCTCGGTCGAGAACGGTTTCCGCCTCGTCGAGCGGCTCACCATCTATCCCGACTACGTGCGCCAAGGCGAGCCGTGGCTCGACCCGCGCGTCATGCCGCACGTCGAGGCACTGGCCGCCGCCACCGGACTGGCCCGCGACGACGTCGAGCTGCGCGGGATCACGTGGCAGGAGCCCGAAGACGGCTGGCAGTCCGGTGGACGGGTCGACCTGCACACCGCGATCGACAGCACGGGACGCACCGCGGATCGCCGCGAGGACTTCGACAGCGTCTACGGCGACTGGGACTCGGTACGCGAGGAGGCCAAAAGAACGGGCGCGCCGCAACGGCTCGACTCCGACGTCGCCGCTGCGCTGCGTGCCGCCGAACGCGATCCGGCGGCGCTGTCTGACGAGCACGCTCTTGCGTTGCTGCACGCCGACGGTGCCGAACTCGACGCGCTCGCCTCGCTCGCCGACGCGTTGCGCTGCGACACGGTCGGCGGCGATGTCACCTACGTCGTCAACCGGAACATCAACTTCACCAACGTCTGCTACACCGGCTGCCGCTTCTGCGCCTTTGCGCAACGGCGCACCGACGCCGACGCGTACACGCTCTCGCTCGACCAGGTCGGCGAACGTGCCGAGGAGGCGTGGGCGCTGGGCGCCACCGAGGTGTGCATGCAGGGCGGCATTCATCCCGACCTGCCCGGCACCGCGTACTTCGACATCGTGCGCGAGGTGAAGCGACGCGTGCCGGACATGCACGTGCACGCGTTCAGTCCGATGGAGGTCGTCAACGGATCCAGCCGGACCGGCCTGTCGATCCGCGACTGGCTCAGCGAGGCGAAAGCCGTCGGGCTCGGGTCTGTTCCGGGCACCGCCGCCGAGATCCTCGACGACGACGTGCGCTGGTTGCTGACCAAGGGCAAGCTGCCCGCGTCGACCTGGATCGAGGTCATCACCACCGCGCACGAGCTGGGCATCCGCAGCTCGTCGACGATGATGTACGGCCACGTCGACAACCCCGCGCACTGGTTGGGGCACTTCCGCACGCTGGCGAGAATCCAGCAGGAAACAGGCGGATTCACCGAGTTCGTCGCGTTGCCGTTCATCCACACCAACGCACCGATCTACCTGGCCGGCGTCGCCCGCCCCGGGCCGACCGCACGCGAGAACCGCGTCGTGCATGCGATGGCGCGCGTACTGCTGCACGGCCTCATCGACAACATCCAGTGCTCGTGGGTGAAGCTTGGCGTCGACGGTTCGCGCGAGCTGCTCAACGGTGGCGTCAACGACCTGGGCGGCACCCTGATGGAGGAAACGATCAGCCGGATGGCGGGCAGCCAACACGGCTCGGCCAAGACGGTCGCGCAGCTCGAGCAAATGGTCGCCGGCCTGCCGGGCCGCCAGGCGGTACAACGCGACACGCTCTACGGTGCGGTGAGCGCAGAGCGACGGGCAGTCGCGAACACATTCACCGGCACGCTGCCGAGCCTGCTGGCTGCGGCCAACGAATAGCATCCGCTGCGGCGATCACCTGGCCAATGCGGCGGATACCCGTTCTGAAAGATGGCGCGGGCTGAACGGCTTGGCCAGTACTTCGTCGGCTCCCGTTTGGCCGAGCGACGAGTCGTCCAGCGGACGCGCGGTCAGCATGATGACCCACACCCCGTCGAGCGCCGGGTCAGCGCGCAATTGCGCGCAGATCTCGGGGCCGGTCAGGCCGGGCAGCGTCCAGTCGACGATCAGGACATCGGGCGGATCCTGTTGGACGTGCGCGAGCCCGCTCCTGCCATCGGCCTCGATGGCAACGGTATGCCCATCGAGTTCAAGCTTCAGGCCGACGAGTGACGCGATGTCGTTGTCGTCGTCGATAACCAGGATTCGAGCCATGAGGATCAGCGTTGGTGTCGAAGCGGGAGGGTCAGCGTGAACGTAGAACCTTTGCCGAGTTCACTGTCGACCGAGATGCTTCCACCGTACTGGGTCGTGATCGCTTGCACGATCGCCAGCCCCAGACCGGTTCCTGTCGTCTTCTGATCGGAACCGGTGTCGGCACGGTAGAAACGTTCGAAGATCCGCGACTGCTCCCCTTCGGCGATACCGATACCGTTGTCAGCAACTGCGATCGTCGCGAAATCCTCATCACTGGCCGCAGTGACGGTGATAACGCCATCGTCGGCAGTGAACTTGACCGCGTTGGTAAGCAGGTTGACCAGCACTCGCTCGATCCGTCCTGGGTCACCGGCCACGACTGCGCCATCGAGATCGTCGTGGACGACGATGTCCAGACCGTGCGATGCGGCCTGCAGCGACAGCGTGTCCAGCGCGGCCTGCAGGACGGCGCCCATGTCGGCAATCACGTCTTCCACCGGCAGTCGCGGGCCGTCGTCGGTGGCCATGCTCAACACGTCGTCGACGATGCCGTCGAGGCGGGCGAGGCTTCGTGAGACGGTGTCGAGCATCATGCGTTGCTCGGGCGTGAGCGGTCCGGCGTCGCCCTCGGCGAGCAACTCGACGTAGCCTGCCGCGCTCGTGAGCGGGGTGCGCAGCTCGTGCGACACGGTCGATGCCATTTCTGCTCGCATCTTCACCAGCTTGTTCATCCGCTCGGTTGCCGCAAGATCGGTCTCGAACGCGTCGAGCAACGCCTTGTCGGACTCGAGGCGGGCGCTGATGTCTTCGATCTGGCTGATGATGTGAAGCGGGTTGCCGTCGTCATCGTGGATGACTGAGAACGACATCGACACCCATACCACGCGGCCAGACTTGTGTATGAGGCGCT
>DASRSG010000087.1:0-3046 GCA_035656595.1 Jatrophihabitantaceae bacterium
GGTCACGAAGGCAACTCCCGCGGACGAGATCAGGATGCTCGATGTGGACGTGGTCGCGGTCGCAGATCTGTGCAGCCGATTCGTGCCGGGCATGGTGCAACGCAAGCGTGGCGCGGTGCTCAACGTGGCCTCGACCGCCGCGTTCCAGCCGCTGCCCGGACAGGCCGGCTACGCGGCGGCGAAGGCGTTCGTCCTGTCCTACACGCAAAGCCTGGCCGGCGAGTTGCGCGGGACTGGCGTCACCGCGACGGTGCTCTGCCCCGGACCGGTCGACACGAACTTCGCCGACACCGCCGGCTTCACGCCCGAAGAGGCGGCCACGACACTGCCTAACTTCATGTGGGAATCGGCCGCGGTTGTAGCGCGGTGCGGCATCGACGGCTTGGCGCGCGGACGAATGGTCGCCATCCCCGGCTTGGCGAATCGGATTGCCGCGCGGTTCGCGTGGCTGTCGCCGCGCAGCGTGCTCGTGCCGTTACTGGCGAGCCGTCATCCCGGCTTGCGCTGATTCGGACCCTCGCCGCGGCGGGTCGACGCCGGGGTGCGCAGCGGATTCAACCAGCCGAGGAACATGTCTGCGTTGATCTTGTGATGCGGCTCGGCTTCCGGCGCGTGTAGTGGCGGCGGCTCGGCGACCGGCTCGGCGATCGCTTGCGCGGGATATTCGTGTCTGAACTCAGGGTGATCGTGCCAGCAGTGATCGTCGAGCTCGGTCGTCCACTCGAAACGAAGCTCGCACTTCGGGCACTGGTGGATCGTCATTCGTCGACTCCCCTCGCCGCGCTCGATCCTTGCGCGGCACCTTCCAGGTTAGCCCTCAACGGAACCGGTTAGACGTCGGCAAAGTGCGGCATGACGTGTGAATTGACTGTGCCCTCTTCCGCCGCGCGGCGCGCGAACTCGATGAGGCCATCGAGCTGGCGCGGGCCGAGCGAGAAATCCAGGGTGCGGAAATAGGTCGCGAGCGTGGCTGTGTCGAAGGCCTCCCAGCGCGCGGCCGCTGCGGCGACCTCCTCGACGTGGGCGAGCGCTTCGTCGCGGCTCCGCACGAACGCGGCATGCACGTCCTTCACCAGCCCGGGGTTCGCGACAGCGTAGGAGCGCCGCGCCGCCCACACCGCGAAGACCATCGGCAGCCCTGTCCACTGCTTCCACACCGCGCCGAGATCGTGCACGTCAAGGCCGCGTCGCGGCGCGTCATACGTAGCGCGCAACGCCGCATCACCGATGAGTACCGCGGCGTCGGCCTCGAGCAGCATCGACGTGAGGTCGGGTGGGCAGACGAAATAGTCGGGACGGACACCGTGCACCTCGGCCAGCCACATCCGCGCGAGCAGCACCGAGGTGCGTGACGTGGAACCGAGCGCTACCCGCCGACCGTCCAACTCGGCGAGCGGCACCTGCGAGACCAGGTTGACCGACAGCACCGGCCCGTCCGAGCCGACCGCGACATCGGGCAGCAGCACCAGATCGTCGGCGTGGCGCAGGTATTCGACCAACGAGATCGGACCGATGTCGAGCTCACCGGCGACGAGCATGTCGTTGAGTCGGTCAGGCGTGTCCTTGGTGAGATCGACATCGAGCAATGCGCCGGAGCGGACGAGTCCCCAATAGATCGGCAGGCAGTTCAGGAACTGGATGTGCCCCACTCTGGGCCGTTCCGGCAACGCCACGAATCCACGGTACGGAACTCTTCCCATCGCCAAGCGTCCGGGGCAGAGTTCGAACATGGACATCGAGCTCGCCACGAACCTGATCACGCGCGTGAACGTCGGCGACAGCTTGACCCGCACCGCGGCGCGGCTGCCGGACAAGCTCGCGATCGTCGACGGCGATCGGCAGTGGACCTACGCCGAACTCAACCTGCGGGTGAACCGGGTGGCGCACGGGCTGCGTGCGCGTGGCTACCGGCGCGGCGACGCGCTCGCGCTCGTGTCCGGCAACAGCTGCGAGTTCCTCGTGACGTACTACGCGTGCGCGAAGCTCGGCCTGGTGTGCGTGCCGATGAACCTCGGTTGGCGTGCGGACGAGATCGCCTACGTGCTCGACCACTCCGAATCGGTCGGCCTGGTCGTCGAGGCGCAACTGGTCGCGTTGGTCACGCAGGCGGTCGAGAAGGTGCCTGCGGTGCGTGATGTGATCGTCGCGTACGGCACGGACGGAAAGTACGAGCAAGGGCTGCCAGATCGCGAATGGCTGACCTTCGCCGATCTGCATGCCGACGACGACGACGAACCCGAGCAGCAGGTCGACGATCGCGACGCGATCAGCTACCTCTACACCAGCGGCACGACCTCGTTCCCGAAAGGTGTGGTCGGCAGCCACACCGCGATCTATCTCGAATCACTCATGGTCGCTGCCGAGACGGGCATGAACGACAGCGACCGGATCGCCGCGCTCATGCCGCTGTTCCACACCGCGCAGCTCAACGGCTTCGGCACCCCGGCGGTGATGATGGGCGCGACACAGTTTCTGATGCGCGGATTCGATGCCGATGCGCTGCTCGATATGATCGAGCGCGAGCACATCACCCGCGTGTTCGCACTGCCGATGATGTGGCGAATGCTGGTCGAGCATCCATCCATCGCGCAACGGGACCTGTCGTCATTGCGCAAGGCCGCGTACGCGATGACGCCAATGCCGGACGCACTGTTACGGCGCTGCCTCGACGAGTTCAAGTGCGACTTCTACCTCGCGTTCGGCCAGACCGAGATGAGCCCGGTGACGACCATCTTCCGTCCCGAGCATCAGCTCTCGCACGCCGGTGCAGTGGGCACGCAGATCGTCAACGTGCAGATCGCGATCATGGACGGCGACGGCAACCTGTTACCGCGTGGCGACGAGGGCGAGATCGTCTACCGCGGTCCACACGCGCTCAACGCCTATCTGAAAGATCCGGAGGCAACGAGGCAGGCATTCGCGCATGGGTGGTTCCACTCGGGCGATGCCGGGTACCTCGCCGACGACGGCATGCTCTGGTTCAGCGATCGGTACAAGGACGTCATCAAGTCCGGCGGCGAGAACGTCGCGTCGATCGAGGTTGAGA
>DASRSG010000088.1:0-19406 GCA_035656595.1 Jatrophihabitantaceae bacterium
CAAGGTCGTCTCGGGCATCCTCGATCGGCACGAGCGGCTGATGGGCTTCGGCCACCGCGTCTACCGCGCCGAGGACCCCCGCGCTCGCGTCCTGCGTCGGACGTGCAAGGAGCTCAACTCGCCGCGGTTCGAAGCCGCCCAGGCACTCGAGCAGGCCGCGTTGACCGAGCTTCGCGAGCGGCGCCCGGACCGCCCGATCGAGACCAACGTCGAGTTCTGGGCCGCGGTCATCCTCGACTTCGCACAGGTGCCGTCGCACATGATGCCGGCCATGTTCACGTGTGCCCGCACGGGCGGGTGGTCGGCGCACATCATGGAGCAGAAGCGCACCGGACGCCTCGTCCGCCCGTCCGCTCGCTACATCGGACCGGCACCGCGCAAGCCCGCCGATGTCGAAGGCTGGGCGGACATCGCGCACGACTGACCTCTCCGCGCTGTAGGCGGGTGAGGACCCATGGCAACATCGAAGCCCTCGTTGACACCCGAGGACATCAAGAAGCGGGCTCAGTGGCGCTACGGCGCATGGTGGTTCGCCGCAGCCCTGCTCATTCTGGTCCTGATCATCGACCTGCGGCTGATGCTGTTCCGCCCCGGAGTGGGCTCCAACGTCGTTGCCAAGTCGGTCGTCGGAGGCGTCCTCGTTCTGGTGATCGCTACGTGCATCCTGCTTGCGACCCACAACGAACGCATCGCCAACGGCACGATTGCCCCCCGCGGCGGCGAATTCGCTCCGCTCACTGCCGAACGCAGGCGCTCGCGGTCGGCGATCATCGGTTGGGTCGCATCGACGGTACTGCTCGGTGCAGGTATCGCCATCTTCGTCATGGCCCTTGAGCAGCACGCGCGCTCGGACGAAACGCAGCGGCACGGCATCCTGGTGAATAGCACCGTCCTCACCGTCGAGGACGGCACGCACTGCGTGAACTACGTATGCACGAACACCCCGGACTTCATCGTCCGGCTGCACCGCCCGGTCGAAGGCCGCACGACCACCACCGTGCATGATCCCGACGACGACCCCGCCGACCTGACGTACAGGAACAACCTGCCGATCCTCGTCGACCCGCAGGAACCGTCGTACGCGGAGCTTCCGGGCAAGCCGCTGGTGGAGGCCGGATTGTTGACCGGCGCGACGCTCTTCTTCGGTTTCACGGTGATCGCCTTCGGCGCCGCGGTCGTGGATCAGATCAGGGCGCATCGACGCCAGCCGTGAGCTGCTCTCGCCGCGACCGGCGACGTAGCCGTTGCGGTTAGCCGAAGGTTTTGCCTTCTCCGCGATAGGTGGGAACCGACGCCACGATGGCGTCGCCCTCCACAATGTGGACTTCGTCGAAGCGTTCCAGTTGTTCGCCCGCTTTGGCCGGCCGGAACCAGACCCGATCGCCGATCTTGAGCGCCTCGGCCGGATCACCTCGGACTGGGGTCTGCACCTCGCCGGCGCCTTCGGTGCCGAGCAGTCTTAGACCGGGCACCGCCGGGGCGGGCCAGCGCGACTTGCCCGCCGGCCCCGAGGCGATATAGCCGCCGCCGAACAACGTGGCGATCTTCGGTGCAGGGCGGCGGACGACCGGCAGCGCGAAGAACAGCGCGGGACGGGGCGCGAAGGCGCGGTACCTGTCGAACAGCGTCGGCACGAAGATGCCCGAGCCGGCCGTTACCTCGGTGACGACCGGATCGGCGGAGCTGACCTCGACACTGCCCGTCCCACCCGAGTTGACGAGCTGCAGCGCACCGGCCGCGTCCTGCACTGCTGCGACCACCGCGCTGCGACGGGTGTCAAGCTCGGCGGCGGAACGCCTCTTAACCAGCCGGACGGCCGGCGACGAGTCGGGCAGCCCGGCGATCTGCGCCTCATAGAACATCACGCCAACCACCTGCAGCCCCTGCGCGGCTGCGGTGCGCGCCAGCGTCGCAGCGTCGTGCGGGGTGCGCAGCGGCGAGCGGCGCACGCCAAGATGCAGCCGACCGAAGCGCAGGGACGCGTCGACATCCAGGCACACTCGCGCACCCCGCGGTGACATCGCGAGGTGCTCGGGATCGTCGACCATCAGCGTGATCGACTCGAGCGCGATCGGGTCGGCACCGAGCACAGCAAGCGCCACCCGGTCAGCGCTCGGATAGCCCATCAGCACGTCGCGCGCGCCCGACGCGACCAGCCACAGCGCCTCGCGCAGCGAGTACGCCATCACGCCGGCAAAGCCGGGCGTCGAGAGCGCCAGATCGAGCATGTACCGGCAGCGCACCGACTTCGACGCGACCCGCACCGGCTTCCCGCCGGACCGGCGCGCCAGATCGGCCAGGTTGGCCCGCGCCGCGCCGAGATCGAGCGCGGCCAGTGGCGGATCGAGCGTGGCCGTCGCTCGCGTGAGCGCAGCGAGGTCAGTCATGACTGCGCAGCCTAAGGTGTGCGGTCATGGCGACATGGACGAACTGGTCCGGCACCGTCACCGCGCAGGTAGACGTCGCAACGCCCACCAGCGTCGGCGAGCTGCAGGAGATCGTCAGCAAGGCTGCTGCGGACGGTCGGCACGTCAAGGCGATCGGGGCCGGGCACTCGTTCACCGCGATCGGGCAGACCGACGGCGTGCAGCTCCGCCCGGACGAGCTGTCCGGCGTGCTGCGCGCCGACCGCGAGACCGGCCGGGTGACCGTGCTGGCCGGCACCCGGCTGCACGAGCTCAACGATGCGCTCTGGCCGCTCGGGTTGGCGCTGGCCAACCTCGGCGACATCGATGTGCAGACGATCGCGGGCGCGATCTCGACCGGCACCCACGGCACCGGCGCGAAGCTGGGCGGTATCGCGACGCAGGTGTGCGGCATGCAACTCGTCCAAGCCGATGGCACGCTGCTCGACGTCGACCCGGAGCTGCTTCCTGCCACGGCAATCGGCCTGGGCGCACTCGGCGTGATCGCCACGGTGACCCTGCAGTGCGTGCCGGCCTTCGCGCTGGCCGCCAGCGAGGCACCGGCCGGGCTGGACGAGGTGCTCGAAGACCTTGATCTCAACATCGACGGCAACGACCACTTCGAGTTCTACTGGTTCCCGCACACCCGCCGGGCGCTGACCAAGCGCAACAACCGAGTGCTGCCGCAGACCGTGCTTCGTCCCATCGGCCGGATGCGGCGCTACGTCGACGACGAGTTCCTGTCCAACACGATTTTCGATCGCATCAACCGGGTCACCACCCGGCGTCCCGGATTCATTCCGCGGGCCAACGCGATCGCGGCCCGCGCACTGTCAGCTCGCGACTACATCGACCGCTCCTACCGCGTGTTCGCCTCACCGCGGCGGGTCGTGTTCCGTGAGATGGAGTACGCGGTGCCGCGCGAGGCGGTGCCGCAGGTGCTCGCCGACATCGAGTCGTGGTTGGCGCGCAGTGGCGAGCAGATCGGCTTCCCGGTGGAAGTCCGGTTCGCGGCCGCCGACGAGGTGTGGCTCTCGACCGCGTACGGCCGTGCGTCGGGCTACGTCGCCGTGCACCAGTACCACCGGCGCGACCACGAACGGTACTTCCGGGCGGTCGAGGACATCGCCAAGGCGGTGGACGGCCGCCCGCACTGGGGCAAGCTGCACTATCGCGACGCCGCCTCGCTGGCCGCCGGCTACCCCCGGTTCGGTGACTTCGTGGCGCTGCGCGACAAGCTCGACCCGCAGCGGGTCTTCGGCAACGACTACCTGGCCCGCGTCCTCGGCTGACCCCGGCCGACATTGCCCCGGGTGCGCGCGCTGGCAGGCCCGCTCAGCGTGGCTACGCGGGGCAAAGCTGCCGGGCCGAGCTGGGCGGACGGCGTGTGCTCCCGGCGATTCGGGAGCGCCGCGCATATCGTCTGCCCATGCGAGTGCTGCACTTCGTCGAGCGCGACGCTGAGTCCGGCTCAGTCGTGCTCGCCACGTCCGACGGTCACGAGCAGTTCGAGCTCGCAGTCGACCAGCCGCTGCGCGATGCCCTCAGTGCCTCCAGTGACGCGCCCGCCAAGCTCAGCAAACCGGCCATGAGCCGCCTGCCCGGCGAGCCGCGGATCAGCCCGCGCGAGATCCAGATGCGGGTGCGCGCCGGCGAGGAGCCGCAGGAGCTGGCCGATACCTACGGCGCCGGACTCGACTGGGTGCTGCGCTTCGCCGGCCCGGTGCTGGCCGAGCGGGTGCGGATGGCCGACGAGGCGCGCCGCTCCAAGGCCCGCCGCAGCACGACCGAGGGTCAGACGGTGGTCTTCGGCGAGGCGGTCGACTCGCGGTTCGGCGCACACGGCATCGAGCCGGGCACCGTGCGCTGGGACGCCCGCCGCCGCGAGGACGGCCAGTGGATCGTCAGCGCGCACTGGATCGGCGGCCAGACCGAGCGCACCGCCGAGTGGGCATTCCATCTCGCCGCGCGCACCGTCGCACCGGTCGACGACACCGCCGCCGATCTGCTCAGCGACCGCCCGATCCGGCCGGTCGCCACACCGGAGCCGCCCACGCTCGCGCTCGTCGAGTTCCCGCCGATGCCCGACGCGCACACCGGCCCGCTGCCCCGGCCGGCCGAGGAAGTCTTCGATCAAGCGCAGTTCGACGAACCGCACCTGCCGATGCACGTGCCAGACCTGGCTGCCGACGCGCGGAGCGTGCCGACCGTCACCAACCTGGGCGTCGCCACCCGCGACGACGAGACCGAGGACGAGAAGGCTGCCCGCGCGAGCATCCCGTCGTGGGACGACATTCTGCTCGGGGTGCGCCGCAAGCACGACTGACCGGCGCGGCGAGATCAAGAAAAGTCGTTCGACCTGCGTCACCGGTGGGACGTACCGTAGGTCAACGTGACCACACTCGCCGAGGATGCCGCAGTCGGCGAGCAGCCAGACCGGCCCCGCAAGGAACCGACGGCGATCTCGTCGCTGCTGCGCCTGCGCCGCTGGACGCGTTCCTACCGCCGCACCACCATCGCGATGATCATCTTCGCCAGTGGCGCGATGCTTGCCCAGTCGCTCGTGCCGCTGGTGATCGGGGCCGTCGTCGACGGGCCGATTCGCCACCACGACCCTGCCGGACTCTGGCCGCTGGTCGGGCTGGCCCTTGGCCTCGGGGTCGCCGAGGCGGTGTTCTTCTACTTGCGCCGGCTCTCGATGTCCAAGGCCGCGGTCGGCCTCGAGACCGACATCCGCCGTGACCTGTTCGCGCACGTGCAGCGGCTCCCGGTGGCCTTCCACGACCGGTGGCCGTCGGGTCAGCTGCTGTCCCGGCTGACCACCGACCTGTCCACCCTGCGGCGCTTCGTCGGTTTCGGTTTCGTGTTCCTGATCGCGAACACCGGGATCACCGTCGTGGTAATCGTCCTGCTGATCCACATCGACCTTGAGCTCGGCCTGTTCGTGCTGGTCGCGCTGGCCCCGCTAGCGGTGTTCACCCGCCGCTTCGAGCTGCGCTACAGCCGCGAAGCCCGCCACGCGCA
Organism: Jatrophihabitantaceae bacterium; assembly: GCA_035656595.1. GTDB lineage: Bacteria > Actinomycetota > Actinomycetes > Mycobacteriales > Jatrophihabitantaceae > RYN-133. The sequence goes on from DASRSG010000088.1 coordinate 5,430, forward strand.
GGACCTGACCGGCGATCTCGCCACCTCCGTCGAAGAGTCGGCGCTGGGCATCCGCGTGATCAAGTCCTACGGACGCCGCCCGCACATGCTGGCCGGATTCACCCGCGACGCGCGCCGGCTGCGCGGTGCCGAGCTCAGGAAGCTGCGCACCCTCGGCCTGTTCTGGGCCGTGCTCGAGGGCATGCCGCAGGTGATCCTGGCCGGCGTCGCCTGGGGCGGCGTGGTCGCGGTCGCGCATCACTCGATCTCGCTCGGCCAGCTGGTCGCGTTCCTGACCCTCTACCTGCAGCTGATCTGGCCGATCGTGTCGCTCGGCTGGCTGCTGGCGCTGACCCAGGAAGCCGCCAGCGCCGCGCGACGGATCTTCGAGGTGCTCGACGTGCATCCGACCATCCTCGACCCCGAGCAGCCGATCCCGGCAGAAGCTGGCACCTCGCTGGTCTTCGAAGCCGTGCATTTCGGGTTCGACGACGCCGAGCACGAGGTGCTGCGCGGCATCGACCTGCACATCGAACCGGGCGAGACGATGGCGCTCGTCGGCGCGGTCGGCTGCGGCAAGACCACGCTCACCGCGCTCGTCCCGCGGCTCTACGACGTCACCGGCGGGCGGATCCTGATCGGCGGGGTCGACATCCGCGACCTTCGCCTGGATCAGTTGCGCCACGCGGTCACGACCGCGTTCGAGGACGCCACGCTGTTCTCGGCGAGCGTCCGCGAGAACCTCACGCTCGGACGCTCCGGGGTGGACGAGGACGATGTCGTCGAAGCGATCGAAGTGGCCCAGGCCGGCTTCGTCTACGAGCTGCCGTTCGGGCTGGACACCCGTATCGGCGAGCAGGGGCTTTCCCTGTCGGGTGGGCAGCGGCAGCGCCTCGCGCTGGCCCGCGCCGTGCTCGGCCGTCCGCGGGTGCTGGTGCTCGACGACCCGCTTTCCGCGCTCGACGTCCACACCGAGGCGCAGGTCGAGGCTGCGCTGCGCCGCGTGTTGGCCTCGACCACGGCACTGGTCGTCGCGCACCGCCCGTCCACAGTGCTGCTCGCCGACCGGGTCGCCTTGCTCGAGGACGGACGGATCACGGCGGTCGGCACGCACAGCCACCTGCTGGCGACCGAACCCACCTACCGCAACCTGCTGTCCCAAACCGCCGAGTTGGCAAGCGCCGAGCGATGACCGAGCCCGAAGACATGTCCCAAGGACGGGATGAGTTCGACGCGATGAGCGCTCGCGCGAAGAGCCAGCTCGCGCGCGACGAAGTCGCCGTCGATGACGCCATGCCATCCGAGCGCAGCGAGGCGTGGCAGAAGGAGTCGACCAGCGATCAGTCGGCCCGCGGTCTGGGAACGGACTGGCAGGGACGGCTGACCGAAGACGCGGCGCGTGCGGCGAAGGAGCAGGACAGCGTCGTCGTCACGGGGCGTCCGCGGCTGCGCTCCGACGCGCGCCGGTTGCTCGGCGAGCTTGTTCGCCCGCACAAGCGCGGCATCGTCGGCGTCCTGGTGATCGTGCTGCTGCAGGTGACCTCGACAATGGCCGGACCGTGGCTGATCGGCATCGCCATCGATACGTCCCTGCCCAATGCGCTCAAGGGCAACTACACCTCGCTCACCGTCGTCAGCGCGGCGCTGCTCGCCTGCGCGCTGGCGTCGGGTGGCTTGCGCTCGGTGTTCGTGCGGCGCAGTGGCGTCATCGGCCAGGCCGTCCTGTTCGACCTGCGCTGCCGCGGCTTCGACCACGTGCAGGCGTTGTCGGTGTCCTTCCACGAGCGGTTCACCTCAGGTCGGGTGATCTCGCGGCTCACCTCTGACGTCGACACCCTCACCGAACTGCTCGACGCCGGCCTGGACGGCCTGCTGACCGCGATCCTGAACATCACCGCGATCTCGGTGCTGCTCTTCTTCCTCGACGTCCCGCTGGCCACCTTCGTGATCATCTCGCTGATGCCGCTGTTCTTCCTGTTCAGATGGTTCTCGGTGCGCGCGACGGCGGCATTCCGCCGTACCAGAGAGACGGTCGCGACGCTGATCGTCAACATCGTCGAGACGTTCAACGGCATTCGCGCCGTGCAAGCGTTCCGCCGTGAGAAGCGCAACGACGCGATCTTCGCCGGACTCAACAACGCCTACGGCGATGCGAACCGCGATGCGTTCAGGTTGCACGCGGTGTTCATTCCCGGCGTCACGCTGGTGGGCAACGTGTCGATTGTCGTCGTGCTGCTCCTCGGCGGCTGGCGGGTGACCGACGGCGGCCTCGAGCTGGGTGTGTTGACCGCGTTCCTGCTGTATCTGCGGCAGTTCTACGACCCGATGGAAGATGTCGCGATCTTCTACAACTCGCTGCAGTCGGCCACCGCTGCGCTGGAGAAGATTGCGGCGGTGATGGCTGAGGCGCCGAGCGTGCCCGAGCCCGAGCAGCCGACACCGCTGGCGGCGCCCGCGCACGGTGCGTTGCAGCTCGACGGGATCGAGTTCGGCTACCTCGCCGACCGTCCCGTACTGCACGAGCTGACCATCGACATCCCGGCCGGGCAGACCGTCGCGCTCGTGGGCGCGACCGGTGCCGGCAAGACGACGATCGCGAAGCTGATCTCACGCTTCTACGACCCGACGAGTGGTGCGGTGCACATCGACGGCGTCGACCTGCGTGACGTCTCCGAGCTCGACTTGCGCGCGGCCGTGGTCATGGTCACCCAGGACGGCTTCTTGTTCTCGGGTTCGGTCGCTGACAACATCGGCTTCGGACGGATCGGCGCGAGCCGGGACGAGATCGTGGCCGCGGCTCGAGCCGTCGGAGCGCACGACTTCATCACCGCGCTGCCCGACGGCTACGACACCGACGTGCGCAAGCGCGGTGGGCGGCTGTCAGCCGGACAGCGCCAGCTCGTCGCGTTCTCGCGGGCGTTCCTCGCCGACCCGGCGGTGCTGATCCTGGACGAGGCGACCTCGTCGCTCGACGTGCCGACCGAGCGGGCCGTGCAGCGGGCGCTGCACACCGTGCTCGCCGATCGCACCGCGCTGATCATCGCGCACCGGCTGTCGACGGTCGAGATCGCCGATCGCGTGCTGGTGCTGTCCGACGGGTGCCTGGTCGAGGACGGCACGCCCGAGGACCTGATCGCCGAGGGCACCGGCCGGTTCGCCGCGCTGCACGAATCCTGGCGCGACTCGCTCGTCTGATCGAGCCGGAGCCTTCCCCGCGCACGTCCGGTTCGCACCCGGCTAACCGGTCACCGGCGGGGAAGAGCTGGCCGGTGACCCGCCTTGCCCCGCGTATGCACGCTGCCGAGGGCCGATTTGCCTGCGTACGCGGGGCAACGGTGATCGAGCTACCGCGCCGTGAGTGCCTGCGCCCGCGCGGTCTTCACCGCTGCCTTGAGCGTGTCGATGTCGAAGGCGCCGTAGTGACGCTGGCCGTTGACGAAGAACGTCGGCGTACCGGAAACCCCGCTCAGATCGGCCGATTCGACGTCCTGGGCGATGCGCGCGTCGTGTGCGTGTCGTTTCAGGTCGTCACGGAACCGGTCAACGTCCAGCCCGAGTTCCTCGGCGTACTTGAGCAGATCGGTGACGCGAAGGTTGTCCTGCCGGCTCAGCAGCAGGTCGTGCATCGGCCAGAACGCATCCTGCGCAGCTGCCGCCTCGGACGCTTCGGCGGCAAGTTGCGCCTGCGGGTGCACATCGGTCAGCGGCAGGTGCCGCCAGACGTAGCGGACGTCGGTATCGGCAAGCAGGTCGCGCAGTACCGGCTCGGCCCGGCCGCAGTACGGGCACTCGAAGTCACCGAACTCGATCACGGTGATCGATGCGCCGGCCGGCCCGCGGATGTGATCCTCGGCCGGATCGACTTCGGGAATCAGATCCTGGATGAGGCGCGCGTCGCCGAGCAATGCGCGCGCTCGGCGCTCGGGTGGCAGCAAGGCGGTGACGCGATACACCGCCCAGGTGAGTGCGGAGGCAACCGCTGCGGCCGATAGCGCGCCGAGCTTCGCCTCGTTCAGGTCCGTACCGGTGAACGCGCGCGTCGCGATCAGCAACGCGACGGTGAAGCCGATGCCGGCGATGGTGCCGCTACCGAGCACCGCCGCCCAACCGACCGGCGGGCGGATCCGGCCGCGGCTGAGCCTGCACACCGCCCACGCAGTACCGACGACCGCGATGGGCTTGCCGACCACGTAGCCGATCAAGACGCCGAGCGTGATCGGCGCGGTGTAGGCGTGCGCGAGGAAGCTGCCGTTCAACACGATGCCGGCGTTCGCCAGGGCGAACAGCGGGACGATCACGTAGCTCGTCCACGGGTGGTAGAAGGTCTGCAACCGCGCGTTCGGTGAGAGCGTCGAGGTCAGTCCCACCGTCGCCGAGCGGGCCAGTTCCGGCGTCGGCTGCTCGCGGAATCGGCGCACCAGCCCGGTGGCCTCCTCGAGTTCGCCGCGTGTCGGCGAGTACGCCGTTGCCGACAGCCCGATCGCCAACCCGGCGACCACCGGGTCGACGCCACTGGCGAGCAGCGCGGCCCACACGACGATGCCCAGGCCGGCGTACATCGAGCGCTGCCGCATTCGTAACGCGGTGGCGACGAGCAACAGGCCGAACACTGCGATCGCGATGCACAGCGGCACCACCCTGATCCGATCGCTGTAGATAGTCGCGATCACGACGAGCGCCGCGATGTCGTCGACGACGAACACGGTCAGCAGGAACACCCGGACCCGGTCTGGCACGTGGCGCCCGATCAGAGCGAGCAGGCCGAGCGCCAGAGCGGTGTCGGTCGACATCGCGACGCCCCAACCGTGCGCGCTTGAGCGTCCCGCGTTGATAGCCAGGTAGATCGCGACCGGTATTGCCATGCCTACCAAGCCCGCGGCGAATGGCAGCACGAAGCGCCGGCGCTCACGAAGGTCACCGAGATCGAACTCGCGGCGGGCTTCCAACCCGACGACCAAGAAGAACAGCGTCATCAATCCGCTGTTGATCCAGGTGCGCGCGTCATGAGTGATCCCGACCGTCCCGAGGCGGAGCGACAGCGTGGTGTGCCAAACCGACTCGTACGACTTCGCGTCGATGTTGGCCCAGATCAGCGCAGCCGCTATCGCCGCGACGAGAACGCCGGCGCTGCCGGACTCGGTTTGCAGGAACGCGCGCAAGGGTGCCGACCGGTCACGCGCCCAGATGGTCTTGCCGCGCCAGGCCGATGTGGCGGGCGCAGACTCACTCATCCACGCCCCATGGCAGCGAGACTACTTTCCCCCGCAGCGACCCCCGTACCGAAGTCGCTGATCACCAGCGCGGACAATAGCCGCGTGCTACTTGTAGCCGCAGCCGATCCGTCACAGCTGCTGCCCGCGCGGGAGCAGATGGCCTTCACCCTGGGCTTCCACATCATCCTGGTGCCCTTCGGCGTCGCCTTCACCTTTATCACGATGATCGCCAACTACCGCGCGATCCGGCACCACGACGCGGATGCGCTGCTGCTCGCGCAGCGCTGGTCGAAGGTAGCCGCGGTGCTGTTCGCGGTGGGCGCTGTCTCGGGGACGGTGTTGTCCTTCGAGATGGGCCTGCTCTGGCCCGGCCTGATGAAGCGGTTCGGCGCCGCGTACGGCATCCCGTTCGCCGTCGAAGGGATCTTCTTCTTCCTCGAAGCCATCTTCGTCGCGATCTACATCTACGGCTGGAACCGGCTCTCGCCGTGGGTGCACTTCTGGAGCGGGCTGCCCGTGGTCATCGCCGGCGTCGGCGGCACGTTGTCGGTGGTGGCGGCGAACAGCTGGATGAACAGCCCGAGCGGCATCACCGTGCGGCACGGGCGCGTCGTCGATGTCGACGTGTGGCGGGTCTTCTTCAACAAGGCGTTCTGGTACGAGGCGATCCACATGCTGCTCGCGGCCTACGTCGTCGCCGGCTTCGCGGTGGCCGGCGTGTATGCGGTGGGCATGTTGCGCGGGCGGCGCGACCGTTACCATCGCATCGGGCTGCTGGTGCCGCTCGTTGTCGGCGCGATCGCGATCCCGCTGCAGATCTTCATGGGCGACGTCATCGCGCGTGCGGTCTTCCACGACGAGCCGGCGAAGTTCGCCGCCATCGAAGGATTGCGCAACACCGGCACCCACGTGCCGGAAGAGCTGGGCGGCGTCATGGTCGACGGCAGGCTGCGTTTCAGCATCCCGATACCAGACGGCGCGTCGTTGCTCTCTGGGTTCAGCCCGTCCACCCGGGTAGCCGGTTTGAACGCCATCCCCGCGAAGGTGCGCCCACCCGACCATCTGGTGACGATCGTCCATCTGTCCTTCGACATCATGGTCGGCACCGGGTTCTTGCTGCTCGGGCTCGCGCTGTGGTTCGCGCTCGCGTGGCGGCAGCATCGGCTCACGCCCGCCAGCACGTGGTTCCTGCGCGCAACTGCGATCAGCGGCGTGGTCGCGGTGGTGTCGCTCGAATGCGGCTGGGTGGTTACCGAGGTCGGCCGGCAGCCGTGGACGGTCGTCGGTCGACTGCTCACCCGCGATGCGGTGCAGACGTCGGGCAACCTGTGGCCGTTCTTCGCCGGCGCGGTGGTCATCTATGCCGGTGTCACCGTCGGGGCTGGGTTTGCGCTACGTGCGCTACGCCGGCGATGGGCGGCCGGGCAGGACGTGTCGACGCCGTATGGCCCTGACGACGAGCACGCACCCGTCGGTGCGCCGTGAACACCGCGGTTGCGCTTGTGCTGCTACTGGGCGTGGTGCTCTACGGCGTGTTCGGCGGCGCGGACTTCGGCACCGGGCTGTGGGATCTGACTGCCGGCGGGGCGCAGCGCGGGCAGCGGCCGCGAGAGTTGATCGATCACGCGATCGGGCCGGTGTGGGAGGCCAACCACACCTGGCTGATCTTCTGCCTGGTCGTGCTCTGGTCGGGCTTCCCCACCGCCTTCGCCGCGATCATGACGACGCAGTACATCCCGCTGGGCATGGCGGCGTTCGGGATCGTGCTCCGCGGGTCGGGTTTCGCGTTCCGCAAGGTGTCGATACGCACCGCCGAGCAGCGCGTGAACGGGGCCGCATTTGCGGCGTCGTCGATTCTCACGCCGTTCTGTTTCGGCGCGGTGGCCGGCGGCATCGCGTCGGAACGAGTCCCGAGCGCCGGGCACGGCGACCCAGTTACAAGCTGGCTCAACCCCACCTCGGTGCTCGGCGGCGTACTCGCCGTATTCACCTGCGGCTACCTGGCGGCGGTGTTCCTTGCTGCGGAGGCGCGCCGACGCGACGACCGCGTGCTCGAAGTGTGGGCCCGGCGGCGCGCCGTCGGCGCGGCCCTCACCTGCGGTGCGCTGGCCGTCGCCGGCCTGTTCGTGCTCGATCACGACGCGCATCGCCTCTACGTGCACCTGCTGCACGACGGCTGGCCCTGCCTCACGCTGTCCGCGGTCGCGGGAGTGGCCGCACTCGTGGCCACGCTGCGTGGTTCGCCTGCCCTGGTACGCCCGCTCGGCGTCCTCGCGGTGGCCGCGGTACTCGCCGGTTGGGGCGTCTCTCAGTATCCGTACCTGCTCGGCACGCATCTCGCCATCGACGTGGCGGCGGCACCGCCGGCGACCATGTCGGCGCTCGCCGTGATCGCGGTTATCGCGCTCGTTCTGGTCGGACCGTCCCTGGTGGTGCTGTTCCTGCTCACCGCACGGGGCCGCCTCGAGGGCGACTGACTCAGTCTTCGGTGTCGCCGTCGACCGCTTCGCGCAGTTCGCGGAAGGCCCGCTGTTGTGCGAGGCCGAACGCGGCAACGACATCGCTGAGCGCCGCGGTCAGCCGACCGAAGTGTTCCGGGGTGACGGCATCGTCGAAGGCGGTCTCCAGACGCACCGCCTCGGCGGCCGCGACGAACCTGCTGGCCGATGCATCAAACTCGTCTAACACGCCATCGAACATGATGTCGCTGTCTTTCTGCGCGATTCACGCGCGGCTCAAGGCGAGCGGCCATTTTTCCTAGCCGTGAGCGAGAAGGCCGGAAGGGCTGCCTCGCTCCCCGGCTTCAACCCGGCAAAGGGTGAAAACCGGTCTCATTCAAGTCAAACGAGGCACCAAGCAACCAGTGACGCTAGGACACAGCATGGTTCAGCAATCCCTCAGCCCGCAGGTCGGCTGCCAATGTGCCCGCGGCATCGCGCCGCCGGATGAAGGTCGACCCTGATTTTGCGAAGCCGCGCACCGAGCATCGGGCGGACGTCGTCGGCGAGCAGCGCGTCGAACCGGCCCTTGAGCGCGCCGGCCGGCAGGCGCGACGGCGAGGGCATGGACCCAATCTAGGCGTGCTTCGTACCGACGAAGTACGCGCGAGTCACCTTCCGCACGGAAACCGGCCCCTTGCCCGATGCCGCCGCGGTGTGCACGGTCCACTGCGCGTGCGTCTCGTTCACGCCGTAGTGCGTCGACTTCAGCGGTGCCCAGACGACGCCATCGTGCACGCACGAGTACTCGCCGCTCCAGTTCGGGTGCGCTTTCAGCGTGCCCCATGCCCCGCCGTCGCGGATCGAGCACTTGTCGCCGTCGCCCAGGGTGATCGCCAGTGGCGCACTGCCCTCCCGCGGCGCGGCGCGGTGCGCGAACGGCCCGCCGTAGCGGATCTTGGCCAGCTTGTGCGAGCGCGGATTCCGCATGCAGAGCGCTCGCTTGGGCGTTGCCGACTTCCAGCACGCGATGGCGTACTCGGCCGACGGGCCGCACTCCAGGATGTTCTTGCTGACCGCGCCCGGCGAGGCGCCGACATCGCTGCAGTCCAGTGCGCCGGTCGGCTCCGACGCGACGTGAAATCCCGAAACCGCATGACCGGTGGACGTCACCGGCCGCACCACGATCTGGAGGGTGTGCGCCGCTCTGGCAGGCGCCGCGGCGGCGGCGGACGCGAAGGCCGCGAGGCCTGCTGCACAAGCTACGGCGACGACCGACACCGCTATACGACCACGCATCGAGAAGCTCCCTTACGATTGGTATCCAGCGGTAGGAGATTCTGCTCCCGATCCTGATACCTGCGCAGCGTCGGTACCTGTGAATCTCGCAGCGCGTCAGGCGAGGTGGGCGAACGCGATGGCGCCGGCTGTCGCCACGTTGAGCGAGTCGACACCGTGCGCCATCGGGATGCGCACCTGCTGGTCGGCGTGCCCCATCGCCGCCGACGACAGGCCAGGGCCCTCGGCGCCGAGCAGGACGGCCCATCGTTGCGGCGGCGGTACGGCCCGCAGGTCCTCGGCAGCCGGGTCCGGGGTCATCGCCAACAGCCGCAAGCCCGCTGACTTCACGAGGGCGAGCGACCCGGGCCACGCGCCGGGCAGAACCGCGAAAGGCACGCGCAAGGCGTGCCCCATCGACACCCGCACCGATCGCCGGTAGAGCGGGTCGGCGCAGGTCGGGTCGAGCAGCACCGCGTCGACGCCGAACGCGGCGGCGTTGCGGAACAGGGCGCCGAGGTTCTCGAAGTCGTTCAGTGCTTCGAGCACGACCACCCGGCGTGCCGATGCCAGCAACGCCGAGGGCTCCCACGGCCGGGGCCGCGACGCGGCAGCCAGCACGCCGCGCGTCACGCGAAAGCCGACGACCTCTGATAGCAGCCACTTGTCGCAGACGTAGATGGGCACGTCGCGGTCGGCCAGCACCGAGCAGAGCACCTCGACCTTGCTCGGCACCCCGAACACCGCACGGATCGGATAGGCGGACGTGGCCAGCCGGGTGACGACGTTCGTCCCTTCGGCGATCACGATGCCGCGGCGATCCGGGCGGACATCGGCGTCCTGCAGGTTGCGGAAGTCGGCCAACCGCGGATCGGTGGCGTCGGTTACCTCGATGACCTCCACAGCGGCATTGTGGCCGATCAGGCGTGCGAAAGTACCGGCATCGCGTGCAGCCGGTCGGCCAGGTCGGCACGTGTCATGCCGCGGCGGTGCGCGAACACAGCGGCCAGTGCCACCGTGCTGGCCAGGCAGATCACACCGCCACCGACCAGGCCCCAGCGCGGGCCGGCTGTACCGGCCAGCCAGCCGACGATCGGTGCGCCCAGCGGCGTGCCACCCATGAAGCACACGAGATACAGGGCCATCACCCGGCCACGCATCGTCGGCGAGACGCCCAGCTGCACCGAGGAGTTCGCTGCCGTCGTCAGCGTCAGCATCGCCAGCCCGGTCGGCACCAGGATGAGCGCGGTCGTCGCGAACGACGGCATCATGCCGGCCGCGATTTCGAGCACGCTGAACGCCAAGGCGGCGAGGATCAGGAACATCTGCGACGGTCGCCGGTTGCGCATCGTGGCCAGCACCGCGCCCACGCACGCCCCGACGGCCAGCGCCGTCGAGAGCAGCCCGTAACCGGTCGCGCTTCGGTTGAACACCTGCTTGGCGATCAGCGCAGTGGTGATCTGGAAGTTCAAGCCGAAGGTGCCGATCACGAACACCAAGATCATCGTGAGCACCAGGTCGGCGCGCCCGCGCACGTAGCGGAATCCCTCCCGCAACTGCCCGCGCGCACGCACGATGACCGGTGCGGGGTGCAATTCGGCCGGCCGCATCGCGGCGAGCGCCGCCAGCACCGCCACGCTCGAGGCCGCGTTGACGAGAAAGGCCCAACCGGTGCCCACTGCGCTGATCAGCACGCCGGCGACCGCCGGGCCGAGGATCCGCCCGGTGTTGAAGATCGTCGAGTTGATACCGACCGCGTTGGCCAGATCGTCCTTGCCGACCATCTCGACCACGAATGACTGCCGAACCGGCGTGTCGATCGCAGTCACCAGGCCGAGTACGAGTGCGAGCACCATGACGTGCCAGTAGGCAACGAGTCCGGTCACGGTCAGCAGTCCGAGCAGCAACGCAACGATCGCGAGTCCGGTCTGGGTGGCGAACAGCAGCCGACGCTTGTTACTGCGATCGGCGAGCACACCGCCCCACAGGCCCAGCAGCAGGGACGGGCCGAACTGCAGCGCCGTGATCACACCCAGCGCGGTGCCGGAGTTCGTGAGCTCGAGCACGAGCCAGTCCTGCGCAACGCGCTGCATCCACGTGCCGGTCAGTGAGACGAGTTGCCCCGATGCGTAGAGCCGGTAGTTGCGCACGCCGAGGGAGCGGAACATTCGAGCGGGTGTTGCGGACTTGCGGGAAAGAGTGGGACTGGCACTCACTACGTCGGTCACTGCTCCGCGAGTTTGTCGAGGACGGGGACGACCGAACGCAGCAGCGCTCGCTCGTCAGGGGTCAATTGCGCCAACTTCTGCGTCAGCCAGGCATCGCGCGAGCGCCGCTCGGAATCGAGCAACGCGATGCCCTGCTCGGTCACCGAGATGATCGCCTGCCGCTTGTCGGTGGGGTGCACCTCGCGGCGCACGAGTCCGCGCTCTTCAAGGTTCGCGAGCACCTTGGTCATCGACGGCGGCTGGACGCGCTCGCACGCAGCGAGCTCGCCCGCGCTCATCGGACCGCGCTTGGTGAGCGTGCCCATGGCGGAGAGCTGGGTGAGGGTGACGGACATGTCGACGCGCTGGTTGCGGATCAGCCTGGTCAACCGCAGCAGCGACGGACGCAGCAGGGCGGCAAGTTCGCCGATGGTGGTGCGCGTCGCTGCTGTCACGATCGTTAGTCTACCTAACGAAACGACAGATTTCCAGCAGATAACCGAGAGCACCGCTCTCAGTCGCTAGGCTGCCGCCATGGTAGAGCGCAAACGACCGGCCGCTGTGCAGTCCGATCCGCGGCCGATCGTCGTGGTCGGAACCGCGCTGTTCTTCGTCGCGTTCGTCGCGCTGCTGCCGTTCTACAGCTGGCTGGGCGAGCACCACCATCGCGATTGGCTCTGGACGGCACTGGCCGGCTGGCTGCTCGGCTTCGTCGGCTGGGCGTTGCTGCGCAGGCACCGCCGCGAGGGACGCACGATCTAGACGAGGATGTCCTCGCCGTCGTCGTAGACGACCCCGCCCGGCTCCGACAGCGGAGGCACGATCACCGTCGCCTCACTGTGCGCGCCGCAGCCGTACTCGACGCTGACCACCCGACCGTCGACCGGGGTTACCTCGTTGCCGCACACCCCGAAGCCCGCCGACAGCGATCCGGCCAACGGCAGCAGGAACGCGCATGTGCCGCAATGTGCCGGCGCCTGGCGAGCCATCGGCGCCTCCGGGCCACCCTCGCCCAGGTACCACCGCTCGGCCGCATCGAGGCGACCCTCGCGCGACATCACCCGCTTGCGGCCCAGGCCGAGTTCGAACGCGACCGCCTCGACCGCCGGATCGTCGGACTGCACGTAGGCGGGCACGATGCGCGGGTCGTCGGGATCGGTCGGCAGCAGGTCGCCGGGGCCGAGGTCGCCGGGCTGCACCCGCTCGTGCCACGGCACCCATGCCGGCGCGAGCAGCGCATCCGAGCCGGGCAGCATGACCACCTCGGCGACCGTCGGGGCCTTGCCACGCGGCGGGCGGGCCAGCGTGACGGCCCAGTACCAGCCGCTGTACCCGGGGGCGGTCGAGGCGAAGGCGTGGGTGACCAATCGATCACCGTCGGGGTAGACCACGAGATGCTGGCCGACGTGCTCGCCGCCCACGTCGAGGGCCGCGCTGCGGGCGACGTCGACTGCGGCGGCGAGCACCGAGTCCGGCTTGGTCTGTGTCATCGCATCCATGGTCCCGCCATTGTCGCGCATCACCAACCTGGTCGCCCCAGTGAGGCAGGATGGACGCATGCCACGCCGACCGGACGAGCGCCCGCGCAAGCGGTTCTCGAAGTCTGGTCACACGACACATCAGCCGCGCGTGGCCCCGCATAGTTCCGCGCCGCCGTACCGCCCATCGCAGCCTGCGCCGCCGCCGGTGCAGCCCCCTGCGCAACCGACGAACTACTACGCAGAGCAGCCCGCCGACCCGTTCAGCTCGCCGACCTATCACCACACCCGGGCCGCGTCGGCAGAGCCTGCGCCGCCGTCGAGTCCGGCAGTGGCCCTGACCAGGGCCGCGATCGCCGGCAGCAACCGTGCGGCCCGCGCCGTCACCCGCAAGGTGGTGAGTGCAAGCAAGGCTGACGGCGCGCACGAATCGGGACTCACCGCGCTGGTGTGGAACCAGGTGCTCAGCTACGGCACCGACGCAATGATCACTGTTGCGCTGGCCGGCACCGTCTTCTTCGGGGCGTCCGCGCACGCCCAGCGCGGCAACGTGCTGCTGTACCTGGTCGTCACGATGGCCCCGTTCGCACTGATCGCGCCGGTGATCGGTCCGGCGCTCGACCGCCTGCAACACGGTCGCCGCTGGACGATGGCGGGTACCGCGATCGGACGAGCCGTGCTCGCCGTGATCATGGCCGGGCACTCCAGCAACCTGCTCTGGCTCTACCCGTGCGCGCTCGGCTCGCTGGTGTTGTCCAAGGCGTACTCGGTCGTTCGCGCGGCAGCGGCGCCCCGACTCGTCCCGCCCGGAATGACCCTCACCCAGGCCAACTCACGGCTGACGATCTTCGGGCTCGGCTCGACGATCGTCCTGGGCGGCGTGGTGGGCATCGTCATCAAGCTCACCGGCTCGTACAGCATCGGGCTCTGGATCACCGCGATCGCGTTCGGCGTGTGTGCGTACTTCTCATTCCGGTTGCCGGCCCAGGTCGATTCCGCATCGTCGGCACCGCGGCATCCGCAGGAGCCGCCGCGTCCGCGCACCCAGGAGCCCGTCCCGCCGCTGGCCCGATTGCGCAGTTGGGCGCAGCGCGGCTTCGACGCACATGTGGTCATCGCCTTGCAGGGCGAGTCGGCGCTGCGCCTGCTGTCGGGCCTGCTAACCATCTATCTGGCGTTCTATGTCGAAAGCACGGTGCATGGCGTTGAAGCCGCCGCACAGCTCGGCGCGGTCATCGGTGCCGCCGGAGTCGGCAACTTCAGCGGCACGGCGATCGGCACGAAGCTCAGAATCACCAAGCCACAGCTGACGATCGTGATCTCGGTGGCGATCACCGCAGGCGTGTGCGTCCTCGTCGCGATCACCTTCAACATCATGTTCGCG
>DASRSG010000089.1:0-3643 GCA_035656595.1 Jatrophihabitantaceae bacterium
TCACCGCGTCCAGCAAGATCACCGACTCGAACGTGATCTACATCCTCAAGCGCGAGGTGCTGGAGTTGCGACGTTCGACCGCGCCGCTGGTGCCGGTGGTGCGTCACCTGTCCCGCGGACGGCTCGAACAGATCGACGCGAACGTGCGCGACTACTTTCGTGATGTCGACGATCACCTCAGTGAGGTCGTCGATCGGGTGAACGGTTTCGACGAACTGTTGACGACGCTGGTGACTGCAAATCTGGCACGCGTCTCGGTGGTGCAGAACGAGGACATGCGCAAGATCTCGGCGTGGGTCGCCATTGCGGCGGTGCCGACGATGCTCGCCGGCATCTACGGGATGAACTTCAAGCACATGCCTGAGCTGAACTGGACGTTCGGCTATCCACTCGTGGTCGTCGTCATGGCGACCTTCTGCGGTTTGCTGTACCGGGCGTTCAAGCGCAACGGCTGGCTTTAGCAGGTCAGCCGAGCGTCGCGGAATCGCGCCTGAGATCAAGCAGGTCGACCGCTTGCGCAGCCCACCGTTCGCGCAACGCCGCGGCGCCGTGCACCCGGCACCAGGCCAGCTCGTTAGCGGTCGCCGGCAGGAGCTGCAACACCGCGACCGAGCCGACGATCGTTTCAACCGCCGCGATCGGGCTTTGCGTGATCAGTGCGCCGGTACACCGCGCGCCGGCTGACAGCGGCGTACCGAGGTCGACCGTCATGTCAGGTACGTACACGACCCCCTCAACCGCGGGAGCTGCGGCAAGCAACGCGACCTGACGCCACACGCCGGCGTGCTCGTCAGCTCCGTCGCGCACGTGCAGCATCAGCTCCGCGCGCGGCCCGTCGGCGGCCTGGACGCCGGCGGCGGCCGAGGTCATCGGATGCCGCGACATCCCTAGCGACAGGTAGGCCCGCTCGTCCGGGATTGGTTCGAACCGCAGCACCTCGATCGTCTCGACGCCGACGAACGACACCGACGCGCGCAGCGGCGACGTGCCGAAATGGACACGCAGCGCCGCATCGACATCAGCGAGCGGAGCGGGGAGGGTCACGCACACTCACGCTAGCGACTCACCCGAACGACGCAGCAACGTGCTGCTCGACCTCGGCGTAGGTCATCCCCGCGCGGGTGAGCAACTGACCGATCCCGTCGAGCGCGTCGGACATGCCACGCGCATGCAGATCGAACTGCTCGTAGAGCGCGGTGAACTGGGCTGCGGCCGCCCCGGCCCAGTCGGTGCCGAACAGCGGGCCGAGCTGACCGCGCAAGCTTTGGTGCTCACCGCGTACTTCGGCCGACACTCGACCAACCGCGACACCCAGTGCCTCGAGTTGCGTCGGCGTCACCCGCAATGCCGTCATGACTTGCTCCTCTCTATGCCAGTGGGAGCGCAACGGTAGGTGGCGGCGCCGATGCAAAGCGCCAGCAGCGCGGCGGGTGTGGACGAGACGCTCGTTATGCACAAGGTGGTCAGCAGTGCGGTTTCGTGTCGGAGCGCGCTCGCACACTCCCGCCCATGCGCATCGATGTGACCATTCGCTGCCGCGACGGGCGCGAGCACGACGTAGCGATCACCGCTCGCGAGCACACGCCACTGGGCGCGATGGCCGGTGCACTGTCCGCGGCGGTACCCGGTGCGGAGGCTGCTTGGAACGGCACGCGACGAGTCGAGTCCGATGCGCTGCTGGGCGGGCACGAAGTGCGCACAGGTGCCCTGCTCGGTGCCCTCCCGATGGGCACGTCGGTATCCGGATCAGGTCAACGCCTCGAGGTCGTCGGTGGCGCGGGTGCCGGCGCCGGGATCCCGCTTCTCGGCGGCACGTCGACAGTCGGGCGGGCGGCAACGTGTGCGTTGACCGTCGATGACCCGCTGGTCTCGCGCCAGCATGCCGTCTTCAGCGTCGGAAGGTCGGGCGTCACCGTGCGCGACACCGGATCCACGCATGGGACCAGTGTCGACGCATGCCGCACGATCGGCGACCATGCCGTGTCCGGCGACAGCATCGTGCGCATCGGCGAGACGTTTCTCGCGGTGAACACCGCCGTCGAACCAGCTGCCGTTCGACCCGGACCGGACGGCACGGTCCTCGTGAACCGGCGCGTTGGTGCCACGCGTCATCGCGCTGATCGGGTGATCAATTTTCCTGAACCGCCGGATGTCTCCCCGGCGCAGCGCGTGTCTTGGGCGGTTAGTGTCGCGCCCGCGCTCGCCGGGATCGCCCTCGCGGTGACGATGCATTCCGCGCAGTTTCTTGCCTTCGCGCTACTCGGTCCGCTCGCCCTCGTGCTGAGCGGCGCCGGCGAAAAGCTTGGCGATCGGCGCCGCAACAAACGTCTGCGGCGAACGCATCGTCTCCGGATGCGACAGCTCGACGACGAGCTCGACCACGCGATACGCGCAGAGGTCGCGTTCCGCCGGGCGGTGCAACCCGATCCCGCAGCGGCATTGCGGATCGCGCGAGGTCCCGGCGTGCGCCTGTGGCATCGCTCGCGCGGCGATTCAAACCTGTTGCAGGTGCGCCTCGGCCTGGGCGATCTCGCGTCGACGCTACAGGTCTGTCGCGCTCGCGAGACGGTCGCCGCCGCAACGCTCTCGGCGGTTCCCGCCGTCGTCGATCTGGGTCGCTCGCCGGTTGGACTCACCGGGCCGCAGCCCGTGCGCGACGCGCTAGCCCGCTGGTTGATCGCCCAGTTGGCCGTCTTGTGTTCGCCGGCAGATGTCGAGCTCGCGCTGCTCATTCCCGGCGGGCAGGTGTGGACCTGGACGCGATGGCTGCCGCACCTGCGCGGGCGGATCGCATGTACCGAAGCAGAACACGACGCGTTGATCAGCGAGCTGGTCGAACTGGCACGAACGCGCGTTGCCGGGCAAGCTCGGCAGCCGCCGTGGCTCGTCGTGGTGGTCGACGGGCCGGACGCGATCGCTGCGGGCGCACGGCTGGCGTCAGTCCTCGAAGGCGGCGCACACCTCGGCATCACTGCACTGTTCGTCGCGGATCGCGCCAGCCAGTTACCGGGTTACGCGCAGGTCGTGCGCGTCGTCGGCGAGACCGGCGGCACCGTGCGCTTGGACGACCTTGACATCGTGGCCGACCGGGTAAGTGCCCAGTGGGCAGACGACGTGGCGCGCGCGCTTGCTCCGCTTCGCGACGCGGAGGCAGATCCGGCCGCTGCACTGCCCAGCACCTGCCGGCTCGCGCAGTTACTGGGCGACGATTCAGTGACCGCCACGTCGATAGCCGACAGCTGGCAGTGTTGCGACGGTTCGGTGCAAGCGTTGCTCGGGCTCGGTCCCGACGGCCCGTTCGTCGTTGACCTCGACCGCGACGGACCGCACATGCTGATCGCCGGCACAACCGGTTCGGGCAAATCCGAGTTGCTGCAGTCGCTGGTCGTCGGGCTAGCCGCCCAGCAACCCCCGAGCGAGCTGACCTTCCTGCTGATCGACTACAAAGGCGGGTCGGCGTTTGCCGAATGCGCCTCGCTGCCACATGTAGTCGGTGTCGTCACCGATCTCGATGATCACCTCGTGGGCCGCGTCCTCGCATCGCTCGACAGCGAGATCCGCCGCCGTGAACAGATGCTCGCATCGATGCGCGCGCGCGACCGCGCGGAGTTCCGCGCGGCGGGCAACTCGATGCCGCGACTTG
>DASRSG010000090.1:0-18597 GCA_035656595.1 Jatrophihabitantaceae bacterium
CTCGGGCAAGGGGCGGCCGACCCCCAAACGCCGCGATTCGGTTGCGCCGCGCGGACCTGTGACGGCACCCAAGACCCGCAAGGAGGCCTACGCGCGGCAGAAGGAGCTGGCCAAGGCGCAACGCACCGCCAAGCGCACCCCGGCCAGCCAGCTCACGGTGGCGCAGCGCCGCGAGCTGATGCGCGCAGGCGATCCGTCGGTACTGCCCCGTCGCGACCAGGGCGCGACGAAAAAGGTCGCTCGCGACTACGTCGACTCCCACCGGATGGTGAGCAACTACCTGCTCATCCTGTTCCCGCTGATCGTGATCGGCTACCTCGTGCCGTTCCTGCAGCTGGCCGTCCTGGTGGTTTTCGTCGGCCTGCTCGTCGAGTGGTACCTGGTCGGGCGCAAGATCCGGGCGCTGGCCGTGGCCCGCAACGGCAAGGCCGAAGGCGGCAACCTCACCATCGGCTTCTACGCCGGCAGCCGGGCCTACATCCCGCGCCGGTGGCGGCTGCCCGCCCCACAGGTCCAACTCGGTGACGAGATCTGACTGGCGGTCAGTCGTCTCGTTGGCTGAGCTTTTCCCCGCGCGGACCCGGTTCGGCGACCCGCAACCGGACGCCGGCGGGGAAAACCCGACGACACCGCTGACCTTTCCCCGCGCGGCCGGTTCGGCTCAGTCGTTGAGATAGGCGAGCACGGCGAGCACGCGGCGGTTGTCGTCCTCGGACTGGGGCAGGCCGAGCTTGCCGAAGATGTTGTTCGTGTGCTTGCTCACCGCCTTCTCGGTCACGAACATCCGCGCCGCGATCGCGGCGTTCGACCGGCCCTCGGCCATCAGTTCGAGCACCTCACGCTCGCGCGGTGTGAGAGTCGCCAGTGGACGGTCGCCAGAACGGCGGGTCAGCAACTGCGCGACCACCTCGGGATCCATCGCGGTGCCACCCGCGGCGACCTGGCGCACCGCATCGACGAACTGCGCCACGTTGAAGACTCGGTCCTTGAGCAGGTAGCCGACCCCGCCGGACCGATCAGCCAGCAGCTCGCGGGCGTAGAGCTGCTCGACGTACTGCGAGAGCACGAGCACCGGCAGCCCAGGCAGCTGCGAGCGCGCCGCGATCGCCGCCCGCAACCCTTCGTCGGTGAAGGTGGGCGGCAGCCGGACGTCGACGACGGCCACGTCGGGTCGGTGCGTCACGAGCGCCCGCAGTAGGGACGGGCCGTTGTCGACCGCCTCGACGACTTCGAAATCGTTGGCCTCGAGCAGCCGGATCAGGCCGTCCCGGAGGAGGGCGAGGTCTTCGGCGAGGACGACGCGCACGGCAGCACCATAACGAGACGGGTGGGTCCACCGGGCGGGCTTTCCGTCACGAGAGTGCCGTCGAAGGCCGAGAGCCGGCGCGCGATGCCACGCAGGCCGGTACCCCGCGCCGGATCCGCACCGCCCACGCCGTCGTCGGTGACCTCGACCCGAAGGTCGGTGCCGTCGTAGCCGAGCGCGATGGTTATCGCCGACGCGTTCGCGTGTTTGATCACGTTGGTCAGCGCCTCGGCGATCGCGAAATAGCCGGCCGATTCGACCGGTGCCGGTAGCCGGCCGGCCAGCTCGGCATTGACTGTTACCGGGATGGACGCCGCGAGCCCGAGCGCCTGGCCGGCGCCGACCAGCCCGCGATCGGCGAGCACCGGCGGGTGGATGCCGCGCACCAGGTCGCGCAGCTCAGCCAGGGCTGCGCTGGAGGCCGTCCGGGCCTCGGTGAGGAGCGCGCGGGCGCCCTCCGGGTCGCTCGTGAGCTGCTCCTCGGCCATCGCCAGGCTCATCCCGAGCGCCACCAGGCGGGCTTGCGCGCCGTCATGCAGGTCGCGCTCGATACGTCGCAGCTCGGCCGCCTGGGTGTCGACGGTCTCGGCCCGCGACTCGGTCAGGTGTTGCACCCGCAGGGCCAGCCGGCTCTTCTCCGAGGGCGCCAGGAACGCCCGGCTGAGCCGGGCGTGTCTGCCGACCGCCCAGCCGGGCGGCAACCACCAGAACAGCAGGTCGAGCAAGCCCTCGGCGACGCCCAGGACGGCGAGGAACATGCCGGCGGTACCGTCCAGGAAAAGCCAGAGGAGGTCGCGGCGGTAGGCGGGATCGGCCAGGATCGCGCGCATCCGCACCAGCAGGCTGCCGTCGGGCACGTGCAGGTAGGGCGTCTCGATCTGCTCGCCGAGCAGGCCACCGGCGTAGCGGCGGTGCAGCGCGGTGAGCGAGCGGGTGACGGCGACCTCCTTAACAAGCAGCGGGATGCCCACCCACACCGCGATGAGCACGAAGTCGGCGACGGCAAGGACGAAGAGCACGAGGCTCAGGGTCGTCAGGAAGATCGAGACCACTGAGATTCCCAGCAGCCGCGATCGAAGAGCCAACTCCTTGCGCACGTCTCCATCCTGACCCACCCGGGCCATCTCCACGGTGGAGAAAACCCCACTGGGGATCGGGTCTCAGCACCAGTGTTCGAGCGGCGCGCGGACGCCAAGGTTTGTTGCGTCAGTCCGTTTGCTCATCGAAAGGCCACCGCAATGCCTGCCAATCCCGCATCCCGTCGTACTGTGCGCGTCGCACGTTGGAGCGCGACGCACCCGTGGCGCGCCGTCGCGCTCTGGCTCGTCTTCGTCGCCGCGTGCGTCGCGGTCGGCGGCCTGGTCGGCCTGCGCGAGCAGGGCGATCTCGATAGCACCGTCGGCCAGTCCGGGCGCGCAGCGCACTGGCTGCACGACGCGAACCTCGAGGGCCGCGATACCGAGAACGTGCTCGTCACTGCCCGCGCCGGCACGCTCGACACCGCTGCCGCGCACGCGGCGATCACCGCGGTGTCGAACCGGATGACCCTGCTGCCCGAGGTGGCCCGTGTCGGGCAGCCCGCAACGTCGTCCGATCGTGGCGCCGTCACGGTCGAGGTGACGCTACGCAAGGACGCCGACGTCGCCCCGCTCGTCGACACGACCAAATCGGTGCAGCGGGATTTCCCGGCGTTGCGCGTCGAGGAGGTCGGCAGCCAATCGATGAACGCCGCGGTGAACGACCAGGTCGCCTCCGACCTGTCCGCTGCAGCGACATTCAGCCTGCCGGTGACTCTGGTGATCCTGCTCATCGCGTTCGGCGCCATCGTGGCGGCCGGAGTGCCGATCCTGCTGGCGCTTTCTGCAGTAGGCGCCGCCACCGGATTGTCGTCGCTGGTCTCGCACGTGCTGCCCGACTCGGGCAGCACATCGTCGATGATCCTGCTGATGGGCATGGCAGTTGGTGTCGACTACTCGCTGTTCTACGTCAAGCGCGCTCGCGCCGAGCGCCACGCCGGGCGCAGCCGGCTCGATGCGATCGAGATTGCAGCCGAGACGTCGGGTCATTCCGTGCTCGTGTCGGGTGCGGCGGTGATCGTCTCGATGTGCGGCCTGTTCCTCGCTGCCGACGTGACCTTCGCTTCGCTCGCCATGGGCTCGATCATCGTCGTCGCCGTTGCCGTGCTCGGCTCGCTCACCGTGCTGCCAGCCCTGCTGATGCTGCTGGGCAACCGCATCGACCGCCCTCGCGTTCCGGTGCTGTGGCGGTGGACGATGCACGACCGCGAGCCGCGGTTGTGGCCGGCCCTGCTGCGCCCGTCGCTCACCCGTCCGGGACGCACCCTGCTGATCTCGACGCTCGCCTTGCTCGCGCTCGCCGTGCCTGCGGTTGGTCTCACGTTGGCGTCGGACAGCGCGAAGTCACTGCCGTCGTCCATTGCTGAGAAGCAGAGCTACGACCGGCTCAACGCCGCGTTCCCCAATCACCAGACCAGCTCGAACGTGGTCGTGACGGCGCCAGCTGCGCGATCGGGAAACGTGACGGCTCGTCTCAAGGAACTCGCCGCCAGGCTATCGAGCGACCGGCACTTCATCGCACAGCCGACGCTGCGTACGTCGCATGACGCGACGGTGCACGTGCTGGAAGTCGATGCCCCGTTCGATGGCGAAGCGGCCGCAGCGAAGGCCGGCGTGCAGGAACTGCGTTCGACCCTCGTGCCGGCAGCCGTGCGCGGCATACCGGGCGCGCGATGGGCAGTCGGCGGCGAGACGGCCAGCAACATCGACGTCGATCAGCACGCCTCGGACCGGTTGCCATGGGTGATCGCGTTCGTCGTGCTGCTGACGATGCTGATGATGGGTTGCGTGTTCCGCTCGGCCGTCATCGCGATCACGACCGCGGCGGTCAACCTGCTGTCGGCCGGCGCCGCGTTCGGGGTGCTCGTGCTCGTTTTCCAGCACAAGTGGGCAGAAGGGCTGCTCGGCTTCCACAGCACCGGGACGGTGATCAACTGGATCCCGCTGTTCACGTTCGCCGTGCTGTTCGGCCTGTCGATGGACTACCACGTGTTCGTTCTCGCACAGATTCGCGAGGCAGCCGCGAGCGGGATGTCGACCCGCGACGCGGTTCGCGCCGGGTTGGTGCGATCTGCCGGGACGGTGACGAGCGCGGCGATCGTGATGGTGTCCGTCTTCGCGATCTTCGCGTCGCTGCACATGATCGAGATGAAAGAGCTCGGGGTGGGACTGGCCGTTGCCGTGCTGGTCGATGCGCTCGTGGTGCGCGTGATCGTGCTGCCGTCGCTGATCACGCTGCTCGGCAAGCGGATCTGGTGGCCCGGCCGTCCGCCCGGTCCGATCGCGACCGAGGCAAGCCGCGACCTCGCATTGGTGAATGCGTGAGGTAGCTACTCCTCCGAAAGCGACATCGGACCGTAGACCGGGGAGCCGGCGTCGAGCAGGGTGACCTGCACGACGCCGGCTTCACGCAGTTCGCGCCACTGCTCGCCCAACCACGACTCGGCGTCGGCCTGGCTGCCGTGCGGCGGCGAGGCGGGCGCGCTCAGCGCGGTGCCGTCACCGTCTTCCAATCGCCACGTCCAGGCCATCGCGTTGCCCCGCTCTCGAGTTCGTGCGTGTGAGCTTCGACCCTATGCGACCGCCAGCGACCGGCCGTGTTTGACTGCGGTGCAGCCGGTGTGATGCCATGCTGGCGCACAACTACAGCAACACCCGTTCAGTCAGGGGAAGCCGGTCGGAGTCCGGCACTGACCCGCAGCCGTAGGTCCCAGGGGGACGAGTCGGAATGCCTGCGCTGAGCGGTGCACTCCACATCACCGTCGAGGTCTGCGGTGCGGGGTTCGTGTGGGCCGCAATAGCAAGGGCCCGCGGCGACTCGAGCCACAGCCGCCCGAACGAAGGGCTGCTCCGATGTCCCGTCTCTCCCGAAATCTGGCGACCATCGTCGCCGTCGCACTGGTCGCGCTCACGCTCGCGCCGCCAGCCATCTCGTCGGCCGCGCCACCCCGGCCGACGACCACGAACATCGCGGGCGGCGCCGCGGGCTGGCTCGCCCAACAGCTGAAGGGCGGCACTCATCTGGTGTTCCCGGGCACGACCTTCGTCGACTACGGCGGGACCGCCGACGTGGCCTTCGCCCTCGCCGCGGCTCGTGTCGGGCGCAGCACCATCCACGACGCGGTCAGCTATGTCGGCGCGCATCTGGACGAGTACGCCGACTACTCCGGTGGGCAAGGCGGCCCGTACTTCGGGTCGGTCGGCAAGGCCGCGGTTGCCGCGCTCGTCGACGGGCGCAATCCGAACAACTTCGGCGGTCACCACCTGCTGACCGAGCTCAAAGCTGATGAGTGCCCGACCAAGTCGTCGACCTCGTGTGTGCCAGGCAACAACACGGGCATCTTCTCGAGCGTGTCGACATCGTTCATCGTGATCGCCGAGGCGCGGGGCGCGAAACTCGACGGTGGCCAGTTCGCGCCGTCAGCCAACCTCGAGAGCTTCTTCCTGTCGCTGCAGTGCGGCGACGGCGGGTTCAGCTCCGACCTGCCGGCCGACGATCCGTGCCAGCCGGATGTCGACGCCACCGGTTACGCGCTGATGGCGCTGCAGGCACTCGGCGGCCATGCGGCGCAGATCAAGAAGGCCGCGTCGTGGCTGGTGTCGCAGCGCAACGCGGACGGCTCGTGGACCTCGCAGGGCGGCAAGAACATCGACTCGACCGCGTTGGCCACCGCCGGCCTGCGCATCGCCGGCCGGACGACCGCCAAGTCGGTGGGCTGGCTGCGCGCCCAGCAGGTGACCACCGGCCCGACGGTGGGCAAGGGTGCCAAGCGTGGCGCGCTGAGGTACCAGGGCAAATTCGATCCGGCCTCGTCGATCAAGGGCACCGCAGACGCGATCCTCGGCATCACCCGGTCGAGCCTCGCGACGCTCGACCTGACCGCGGTGCGCGCTGACCTTCCGGTCCTCGCGCTGGCCGTCCCGCATGTTCGGCACGCAAAGGTGCGACCCGGCGCCAAGGAGATGGTGACCGGCAAGGGCTTCGCCGCGGGCGAACGAGTGCTGGCGACCATCCACGCCAAGTCGGTACGTAGCGCCGTGGCCAACGACAACGGCACCGTGTCACTTAGCTTCACCGTGCCCAAGTCGATGGCCAAGGGGGCCCACACGATGCTGCTGACCGGGCATCGGTCGCAACTACGGAGCAAGGCATCGTTCGTCATCCGATGATCATTCGTGCGGCTCGATCGGTCGTCACGGCCGCTGCGCTCGGTGCAGCAGCCGTGCCGATCGTTGTGCCCGCAGCTCCAGCCGCAGCGGCAACGACGCACATCGGCATCGTGGTGCGGCTGTCCAGCACGTCGACCTTGACCAACTGTGTCAACGCCGGGGGCAGCGGGCTCGACGTGCTCACCCGCGGATTCCCGAACACGCAGATCGGCTCGTCCGGCCCCTACGCCGGCTTCGTCCTAAAGATCAACGCGGTCGGTCAGAATCCGCCTGACAACACGCACTACTGGTCGTACTGGCACTCAGCCGGAACCGGCACGTGGACCTACAGCGGCGTCGGTGCCGGCTCGTACACCCCTAGAGCAGGAACGGTCGAGGGGTGGTCGTACGTGAGCGGCCAGAGCGATGCAGCCAAGCCTCCGCGCTACACCTACGCGCAGCTGTGCGCCTCGGCCGATCCGAACACGAGCCCCTCCTCGACACACCCGCCGACTCATGCGCCGACCCGGACGGCCCGCCCGACGCCGAAGACATCGTCGACCCCGGCTGTGCGGCACACGGCCGCTGCGCAGTCACCGACAATCAATGCCTCGCCGACGCCGACCGCCCTCCGGACGCCTACACGCCACCCGCGGACATCACCGCATCCGCGCCGGACCCTCACCCACCACCGATCCACCAAACCCAGCGGTACTCGGTCCGTCGCGTCGGCGCAGCCAACGACTCCGGCGCCCGCCATCTCGCCGTCCATCAGCAACGCGGCGGTCGCATCAGCCCGCAGCCAGGCAAGCTCCGGCTCGCCGGCTTGGGGCACCGTCGTCGCGATCCTTGTGATCCTCGCGCTGGGCGGCGGCGCCTGGCTGCGGCTGCGCAGACGGCCGGAGTAGTTCGATGTCGCACCTGCCGCCACCACCACGCCTGCTGCACCCGGCCGCGTGGTGGTTGTGGGCCCTCGCGCTTGCGTTCGCATCGATGCGCACGAACGATCCGTTGCTATTGCTGACGATTGCGGCGGTCGCCGCGATCGTGGTCGCATCGCGGCGAGGGCGTGCGCCGTGGGCGCGTGCGTATGGCCTGCTGCTCAAGCTCGGCCTGTTCACCGTGGTCGTCACGATGGTGTTGCAGATCCTGCTGGGCGCGCGCTATCCCGGCCACAAGCTGTTCACGCTGCCCTCGGTTGCGCTGCCGCACTGGATCGGCGGCATCTCGCTCGGCGGCACGATCACCGGCGAGGCGATGCTCAACGCGTTCGTCTCCGGGCTGCGACTCGCCGTGCTCCTTGCCTGCTTCGGCGCCGCCAATGCGCTCGCGCATCCGGCTCGGCTGGTGCGCATCCTGCCGGCAGCGCTGTACGAGGTCGGCGTCGCGGTCGTCGTCGCCCTGACCTTCGTGCCGCAACTGGCCGAATCGGTCGTGCGGGTACGTGCGGCACAGCGGCTGCGCGGGCGATCGATCACCGGCCTGCGCGGTCTGCGTGGCCTGCTCGTTCCAGTGCTCGAAGAAGGTCTCGAACGCGCGATTGCACTTGCTGCCTCGATGGATTCGCGCGGGTACGGTCGCCGCGCGCAACAACCCAAGCTGGCCCGGCGGATCAGCGCGGCCGGCGTGCTGCTCGGCCTCGGTGGCGCGGTCGTCGGCACCTACCGGATCATTTCCGCGGACGGCCAGAAGCTGGGCATAGCTTTACTGTGCAGCGGTGTCGGGCTCGCGATGTGCGCCGGTTTCGTCGCCGGACGGCGCGTGCACCGCACTAGGTACCGCCCCGACCCATGGCGCGGATCCGAGTGGCTCGTCGTCGGCTGCGCGGCCGTCGTCGCGATCGCGTTCGCGCTGACGGTGCACGACCCGGTAACCACGGGCGTCGCGTTGGCCTGGCCGAGGTTGCGGATCGTCCCGTTCCTCGCGGTGCTCGTCGCGGCGCTGCCGGCGGTGCTCACTCCGGAGGTGCCGAGCGGCCAGCCCAAGGCCAGGGCGGCTGTGGTGGCGGAACGGGTGGCGGCGTGATCGACTTCGAGAACGTCACGGTCACCTACTCCGGCGCCACCGCGCCGGTGTTGCGCGACGTCACGCTGCACGTACCCGAGGGCGAACTGTGCTTGGTGGTAGGCAGTACCGGCAGCGGAAAGTCGACGCTGCTCGGTGCGGTCAACGGCCTTGTCCCGCACTTCACCGGCGGGCGGCTGGCCGGCCGGGTGCGCGTGGCCGGCCGCGACACACGCGACCATCCGCCGCGCGAGCTGGCCGACGTCGTGGGCGTGGTTGCGCAGAACCCGTCCGCGACGTTCGTCGCCGACACCGTCGAGGACGAACTCGCCTACACGATGGAATCGCTCGCCATTCCGCCCGCCGTGATGCGGCGGCGGGTCGAGGACACCCTCGATCTGCTCGGGCTCGTCGAGTTGCGCGACCGGCCGGTGTCGACGCTGTCCGGTGGCCAGGCCCAGCGCGTGGCCATCGGCGCGGTGCTCACGGCGCATCCGCGCGTGCTGGTGCTGGACGAGCCGACTTCAGCGCTCGACCCGGCGGCGGCCGAAGATGTGCTCGCCGCGGTCCAGCGTCTCGTCCACGACCTCGGCCTGACCGTGCTGATGGCCGAGCACCGCCTGGAACGGGTGGTGCAGCACGCCGACACGGTGCTGTGGCTGCCTGGCGGCGGTGCGCCGGTCGAGCGTGGCGAACCGCGCGTGATCATGGCGCGCAGCCCGATCATGCCGCCGATCGTGACCCTCGGCCGGGCGCTCGGCTGGTCGCCGCTGCCGCTCACGGTGCGCGATGCGCGATCACCGGCGCGCGCGCTGCGCGAGCGGCTACCGGCTGTGCCAGCCGCGACGCCGGCTGCGCGACTCGGTGCTGTCGTCGGTTCGGCCGAGCGGCTCACCGTGCGCTACGGCGGGTTGATCGCGCTGCGCGCGGTGACGATGCAGGTACGTGCCGGCGAGATCGTCGCGCTGATGGGACGCAACGGTGCCGGCAAGTCGACGCTGCTCAGCGCGCTGACCGGACTGGTCACGCCGGCGTCAGGAACGGCGCGCGTCGGCGCTGCTGATCCGCGCTCGCTGCGCGGCCGCGAGCTGACCCGCAACGTCGGACTCGTCCCGCAGCAGCCCGGTGACTTGCTCTACGCCGACACCGTGGCGCAGGAATGCACGACTGCCGACGCCGAGGCCGGCGCCGAGCGGGGCACGGCGAAGGCGCTGCTGCAACGCCTAGCCGATGAGCTCGACACCGAACTGCATCCGCGCGATCTGTCCGAGGGTCAGCGCCTCGCGCTGGCGCTCGCCGTCGTGCTGACCTCGCGACCGCCCTTGCTGCTGCTCGACGAGCCGACCCGCGGCCTCGACTATCCGGCCAAGGCACGCCTGGTGGCCACGCTCCGAGAGCTCGCTGAGCAGGGGCACGGGATCGTCCTCGCCACGCACGACGTGGAACTGGCCGCAGAGGTGAGCGCGCGCACTGTCGTGCTTGCCGACGGCGACGTCGTGGCCGACGGTCCGAGCCGCGAGGTCGTCACCGCCTCGCCGATCTTCGCGCCGCAGGTGGCCAAGGTGCTCGCCCCGCTGCCCTACCTGACCGTCCACGATGTCCTGCACAACCTGGACGTTGCGTGAGCGGTTGCGGAGCGAACCAGATGAGTCGCACGCCGTCAGGCGTGATGAGGTCGATGATCCGCCCGAGCGCAGCAGCGGCGGAGAGGAGATCTCATGAATAACGCGCTCATCCTCAAACCGCGCGCGCTCGCCGCCATCGTCGCGGTGACCCTCGTCGGGATCGGTGCGTTCACCTGGCCACTGGTGCTCGGCTTCTCCGCCGCCGACGCCGGGCATGCCCATGACGCGCCGTGGATCTTCTTGATCATGCTGCCGCTGCTGCTGCTCGTGGTGGCCGCCGAGATCGCCGACGGGGGCATCGACGCCAAAGCCGTCGCGCTGCTCGGAGTGCTGGCCGGGGCGTGCGCGGTGCTGCGCCCGATCACCGGCGGGGTAACCGGCGTGCAGCTGATGTTCTTCCTGCTCATTCCGGCCGGGCGGGTGTTCGGACCCGGCTTCGGGTTCGTGCTGGGCAACGTGGCGATGTTCGCGTCGGCGGCGCTCACCGGCGGCGGCGGCCCGTGGCTGCCGTTCCAGATGCTCGCCGCCGGATGGGTCGGGCTCTGCGCCGGCTGCCTGCCACCGATGCGGGGACGGGCCGAACTGTGCTTGCTGGCCGGCTTTGGCCTGGTCGCCGGGATCCTGTACGGCTTCGTGCTAAACCTGTGGTTCTGGCCGTTCGGCACGAGCGGAACCGGCGCCGGCGCGGCGGTCACGTTCGTTCCCCGAGCGCCGCTGGTCGAGAACCTGCACCGCTGGCTCGAGTTCAGCATGACGACGAGCCTTGGGTTCGACATCCCGCGTGGCTTGGCGACTGCGGTGGCGCTGCTCGTGGTGGGACGGCCGGTGTTGCTCGCACTGCGCCGCGCCGCGCGCCGCGCGGCCTTCGACGCGGTACCCGAGTTCGCCTCGTAAGCTCCGAGGCATGAGCGAGCAAAGCGAGGTTGGGCGTGGATCTCGTTGAGCTCGGTGCCGATGTCGAATGGCCCGACAGCGAGGCCAGTTCGGCGGTGCGCGAGCGCCTGGTCGGCAGGCCCGAGCTGGGTCGGCTTGCGTGGCTGGCCGAATGGGCCGTAGGCGTCCGTCCGGCGGGCACATCGTTCGGCAGGGCGCGCGCGCTGATCGTCGGCGGCGAACCGGGCGAGTTGGTGCTCGACACCGCTGCCGCGGTAGACGCCGGTGTCGCGGGTGTGGCCGCCGAGGGCGACCTGGCCGCGGGCGTCGCGATCGCCGACGATGAGATCGAGCGCGGCACCGAACTGCTCATCGTCAGCGTTCCCGAGATGCGTGCCGACGCCGCCATCGCGGTGTCCGTGCTGACCGACACCGAGCCCGTCAAGGTGCTCGCCCGAGGGGCCGCCGCCACCGATCCCGATGCGTGGATGCAGCTTGCGATCGAGGTGCGCGACGCCCGGCGACGCTGCCTGACCTACCGCGACGACCCCGATGGCTTGCTCACGGAACTCGGCTCGTCGCGACTGCGCGTCGTGGCCGGGATCGTGCTGCGCGCGACCGGGCGGCGTACGCCCGTCCTGCTCGACGGGCCGGTCGCGTGCGCCGGTGCATTGATCGCCTACGAAGCAGCGCCCAGGGCGGTGCGGTGGTGGGCGGCGGCTGACCAGGGCCCCGATCCGCTGCATGAGATCGCGCTCACCCGGCTCGGCCAGGAGCCGATCCTCGGCGTCGGCAGCGGTCTTGGCGACGGACTGGCCGGGCTGCTCGCCCTACCGGTGCTGCGCGCCGCCGCGACGGTGGGGTCCGGTTAGGCTCGCGCCGTGGCCGACAACGACGAGGCGCCACCCGAGCCGACAACTCCGGTGTTGTCGAATTCGGCGCGCGACGCCAACGAGGCGGTCACCTGGGGTGTGCGCGTCGCCGCGGCCTGGACCTGGCGACTGCTCGCCGTCGTGGTCGGCTTGTACGTCCTCACTCGGGTGTTCCTGCGCGTCGAGTTGGTCGCGTTCTCGTTCGTTCTCGCGCTGTTCCTGACCGCAGTGCTGCATCCGCTGGAGCGGGCGCTGGAGAAGTTGCCAGTGCCCAAGTCGCTCGCTTCGGCGATGGCCCTGCTGCTCGGCGTCGCCGCGATCGTCGGCATCGGCTGGTTCGTCAGCTGGCAGATTTCGACACACTGGCAGGAACTCGGTGATCAGGTCACCAATTTCGTCAACAAGGCTCGGGACTGGCTGCAGACCGGGCCGCTGCACCTCAAGTCGTCCGATCTCGACAAGCTCACGAAGAACATCACCAACACGATCAAGCAACATCAGAGCGCGCTGATCAGCGGTGCGATCGCAACGCTGCGCACGGTCGCCGAGGCGCTCGGTGCGCTACTGCTGATCCTGCTGTCGACGTTCTTCCTGCTCCGCGACGGCGAGGAGATCTGGGGCTGGACAGTGCGGCTGTTCCCGAAAGCCGCCCACGAAAAGATGAACGTCGCGGGACGGGCCGGCTGGCGGACATTGGGCGGCTACATGCGCGGCCAGGTGATCATCGCGCTGTTCCACGGCATCTCGGTAATGATCATCCTGTTCGTGTTGCGGGTGCCGCTGGCCGCTGCACTGGGCGTGCTGATCTTCCTCGGCTCGTTCATCCCGCTGGTCGGCCTGACCGTGACCGGCGCGCTGTGCACCGCGGTGGCCCTGCTCGAACACGGTGTCACCGCCGCGATCGTCGTCGCAGCGTCGATCATCGTGCTGGTCCAACTCGAGGCGCACCTGCTGCAGCCGGTGATCATGAGCCGCAGCGTCGAGGTCCATCCGCTGGCTATCGCACTGTCGGTGATCACCGGGACGATCCTGGCCGGCATCGTTGGCGCGCTGCTCGCCGTGCCGCTCGTCGCGTTCCTCAACGCCACGATTCACGCCATGCGCGACACGCCTGCCGTTCCGACCGGAGACGGGAACTTCCCGGTGGTGCAACGCAACGAACCCGGGGGCGATCCCGTCGACCCGGTGGCAGAGAGCGAGCAGCGGGGCGACTAGCGCACGTGCAGCTCGACGAACGGCGGCCGCACGACCCGGACGGCTGACCTGCGCCCGCGCACGTCAAGGGCCACCTGGTCGCCCTCGGCGACGCCTGAGGCCGTGTCGAGCAGGGCGAGACCGATGCCCTTGCGCAGGGTCGGCGAGAACGTCCCGCTGGTCACCTCACCGATTTGCTCGCCGGTCGCGGTCTGGACGGTCATGTGCGCGCGCGGGATGCCCCGGTCGAGCGACTCGAGTCCCCAGAGCAGCCGGCGCGGGCCGGCTTCCTTCTCGGCGGTCAGGGCATCTCGTCCCCAGAATTCGTCCTTTTTCCACCCGACCGCCCAACCGGAGCGGGCCTGGACGGGCGTGATGTCGAGCGAAAGATCCTGGCCGTGCAGCGGGTAGCCGGCTTCGGTCCGCAGCGTGTCTCTCGCGCCGAGCCCGGCGGGCAGCCCACCGAAGGACGCAGCGGCCGAGACGAGGGCGTCCCACAGTGCGGGCGTGGCGTCCCAGGACGGGATGAGTTCGTAGCCGTGCTCGCCGGTATAGCCGGTGCGGCACACGCGCACCGCCTCGCCGCCGAAGCTCGCGTCGAGGTAGGCCATGTAGTCGAGCTCGGCGGGCAGTCCCAGCGTGCCGAGCACATCAGCCGAACGTGGTCCCTGCACCGCGATGACTCCGAAAGACTGGTGCTGGCCCGCGACCGTGATGTCGCTCGGTGCCGCCGCGGCCAGCCGGCGCACCACCTCGGCGGTGTTGGCCGCGTTCGGCACGAGAAACACCTCGTCGTCGCTCACCAGGTACGCGATCAGATCGTCGACGACGCCGCCGGACCGATCGCAGCACAGCGTGTACTGCGCCTTGCCCGCGGCGATGCGGCCGAGGTCGTTGGACAGGCATGAGTTGACGAATGCGCTCGCTCCGGTGCCGCTCACGGTGGCCTTGCCGAGGTGCGAGACGTCGAAGATCCCGACCGTGTCGCGCACGGCCGCGTGCTCCTTGAGCACACCGCCGCCGCTTGCGGCGTACTCGATCGGCATTTCCCAACCGCCGAAGTCCGCCAGCTTCGCGCCTAGCGCGGTGTGACGCTCGTGCAGCGGCGAGTGCAACAGCTCGGTCATGCCCGCCACCCTATTTCTTTGTCGGTTTGCCGCCGCCCCGGCTGGCTTTGCCCCGCGTGGGCACGCTGCGAGCCAGTTCCAGCACACCTACGCGGGGCAAGGCCGGCTTTGCCCCGCGTGGGCACGCTGCCGGCCAGTTCCAGCACACCTACGCGGGGCAAAGCTGGCAGCGCTGCCGGCTCGGTTTGCCGGACGCATACGATCGCGGGCATGCCCAAGATCTCTCTCGTCGCCTCATCCGCCGCCCTGACCGCCGACGCGATCGTTGTCGGCGTCGTCCAGGGTGCGGACGGACCGCGGCTCGCGGCCGGCAGCGCACCGGTCGACAAGGCGCTCGGCGGCACGCTCAACGGCGCGCTCAAGGCGGTCGGAGCCACCGGCAAGCCCGACGAGGTCACCAAGATCCCCACCCTCGGCCTGGCCGAGTTCCCCCTCGTCGTGGCGACCGGTGTCGGGCCCTCGCCCGATGCCGAGGCGTTCCGCCGGGGCGTCGGTGCCGCGCTGCGCAAGCTCAGCGGCGTCCGCACCGTGCACATGGCAATCGACGGCCCGCCGGGCGCCCTTGCCGAAGGCGCGGCGCTGGGCGCCTACGCGTTCACCGAGTACAAGTCCGCCCCCGACGCCATCAAGCTGCGCACCGTCACCATCGGCGCGGACGGCGACAGGCAGGCCAAGCAGGAGCTCAAGCACGCCGTCGCGGTCACCGATGCGATCTCGTTCGTCCGCGACCTCGTCAACACGCCGCCGAACGACCTCTACCCGGCCAGCTTCGCCGCCCGAGTCGAGGAGCGTGCGGGCAGGGACGGGCTGCAGGTCGAGGTCCTCGACGAGCGCGGCCTCAAGCGCGGCAAGTTCGGCGCGATACTCGCGGTCGGCTCGGGCTCGTCGCGCCCGCCCCGGCTGGTGCGCATCACGCACCGTCCGGCCAAGCCGGTCGCGAAGGTGGCGCTGGTCGGCAAGGGCATTACGTTCGACTCCGGCGGGCTCAACATCAAGACCGCGAACATGGGCTGGATGAAGTCCGACATGGGCGGCGCGGCCGCAGTCGTCGGTGCGGTGCTCGCGTGCGCCGCGCTGCGCCTGCCGGTCGAGGTGACCGCGACCGTCCCGATGGCCGAGAACATGCCATCGGGGGCGGCGTACCGGCCCAGCGACGTGATCACCATGCGCGGCGGACGCACCGTCGAGGTGGCTGATACCGACGCCGAGGGACGGCTCGTGCTCGCCGACGCCATCGTGCGCGCGGCCGAGGACAGGCCCGACTACCTGATCGAGGCCTCGACACTCACCGGTGCGCAACTGATCGCGCTCGGTACCCGGGTGATCGGTGCGATGGGCGACGAGACGTGGCGCGACCAGGTCGCCGCGGCCGGCAATTCGGTCGGCGAGGCCGTTTGGGCGATGCCGATCCCTGAAGAGCTGCGGCCCGCGCTCGATTCCCCGATCGCCGACCTGACCAGCCTCACCGGCGAGCGGTGGGGCGGCATGCTCGTCGGCGGCGCGTTCCTCGGCGACTTCGTCCCGGACGGACTGCCCTGGGTGCATCTGGACATCGCCGGGCCGGCGTTCAACCAGGGCGAGGCCTGGGGTTACACGCCTAAGGGCGGCACAGGCGCCGCGGTGCGCACGATCGTGGCTACGGTCGAAGCGCTGGCTGGCTGACCGTCGTCGCGGCCAGCACCGCTGCCGCGGTGGCCCGCGCCTCGGCGGCGCGGATGTCGGCAGCGCGTGCGAGGTCGATGGCGCGCTGCCAGCGCAGCCGCAGGTTGCGATACGCCCGGGCCCGGATCCGCTCGGCGTTGATGGCGGCCCACGCGCAGATGATTGCGAGCGGGATCTCGGCGAACGCGGCCAGCAGCACCGACACGAGGAACTCGCCGCCGTTGTGCGTGGTCACGACGTCGAACCAGGCGTCGATGACGAGCATGGCCGACGCGATCGCCGCCACAGGTCCGGTGGCCGGGTGCCGGCGAATGGCAAAGAACGCCAGCGCAGCCAGCACGCTCCACTCGAGGCAGTCGAACCCGATCCAGGCCAGGTTGTAGTGATCGGCGCGCGCCTTGCCCGGCAGCGTCATGCCGAGATAGATGATCCAGGGCAGCATGCCGGCGATGGTGCAGATCGCCAGCGGCGCCAGCCAGCGCGGCAGCGCCAGCTTCTGGCTCGCCGGGATGACGCCGAGCGCAGCCTCGAGCGACTCGATTGGAGAGCCGGCGGGCAACTCGTCCGGCGGTGGATCGGTGAGGAGAACCGGACGCCGCCGGATCCCGATCATGGTTCACCGGCCTTGCGTCGCTCGTTCCACTGCCGCATGCGCTTGGGATACCCAACGATGGCCACGTCGTACAGCGGAATGGCGTGCTTCTTGGCAAAGGCGTTGGCGCCGTTCGCGCCGTCAACCCGCCGTCGGGTCCATTCCCCGGTCGACGCGATGAGCACGACCGTGCTCTCGGTGACTGTCGTGCGCGGCTCGAGATAGGCCTCGACCCCGTCGCGGGTACGGACAAAGTCGGCGAGGTGGTCGAGATCGGCCGAACTCGCGGTGCGGAGCGTCCCCGGACGCTGCTTCTTGCGTCGTGGTAGCCACCCCATGGCTCCAGATCATGTCAGGAAACGTTGTGCGCGCGCTGTTCGGCGGCCCGCACGCTGCGCAGGAACACCGGGCGCGCGGGACGGTGTTCGGCTAGTGCCAAGATGGTGAGGAACCTTATCGAGCACGGGAGTAGCAGTGGCCGACAACCAGTCCGACCTCGTCATCCTCGGCGGTGGCAGCGGCGGGTACGCCGCGGCACTGCGAGCAGCCGAGCTTGGCAAGTCCGTGGTCCTCATCGAGAAGGACAAGGTCGGCGGCACCTGCCTGCACCGCGGCTGCATCCCGACCAAGGCATTGCTGCACGCCGGCGAGATCGCCGACGGCGCCCGCGAGAGCGCGAACTTCGGCGTCAACGCCACGTTCGAGGGCATCGACATGGCGGGCGTCCACAAGTACAAGGACGGCGTGGTCAGCAAGAACCACAAGGGGCTGGTCGGGCTGATCACGAGCCGCGGCATCACCATCGTCGAGGGCGCCGGCCGGCTCACCGGGCCGAGGACGGTCACCGTCGACGGCGACACCTACACCGGCGCGAACCTGATCCTGGCGACGGGCTCGTACTCCCGCACCCTGCCGGGGCTCGAGGTCGACGGCAGCCACGTCATCACCAGCGAGCACGCACTGGTCCTCGACCACGTCCCGGCCAGCGCGATTATTCTCGGCGGCGGTGTCATCGGCTGCGAGTTCGCCAGCGCCTGGAAGTCCTTCGGCGCCGAGGTGACGATCGTCGAGGCCTTGCCGCACCTGGTGCCGGCTGAAGACGAGGCCAACTCCAAGCTGCTCGAACGTGCATTCCGGCGCCGCGGAATCAACTACAAGCTGGGCACCCGGTTCGAGAGGGTGGAGACATCCGCCGACGGCGTGACCGTGACCGTCGAGGGCGGCGAGACGCTCACCGCTGAGCTGCTGCTGGTGGCGGTGGGCCGCGGCCCCGTCTCGGCTGACCTCGGCTACGAGGAGCAAGGGGTCCGCATCGAGCGTGGGTTCGTGATCACCGACGAATACCTGCGCACGTCGGTCGACGGTGTGTTCGCCGTAGGCGACCTCATCTCGATCAACGGTGAGCCACACCTGCAGCTGGCCCACGTCGGTTTTGCCGAGGGAATCCAGGTCGCCGAGCTCATCGCCGGTCTGCCGGTCGTTCCGCTCGACTACGCCGGCGTCCCGCGCATCACGTACTCGTCCCCCGAGGTCGCCTCGGTCGGGCTCACCGAGGAACAGGCCGTCGCCAAGCACGGCGCCGAGAACGTGAAAACGGTCAACTACGACCTGTCGGGCAATGGCAAGAGTGCCATCCTCAACACCAAGGGTGCGGTCAAGCTGGTCGCCGCTCAGGACGGCACGGTGCTGGGCGTCCATATCGTGGGCGACCGGGTCGGCGAGCTCATCGCCGAGGCGCAGTTGATCTACAACTGGGAAGCCCTTGCCACCGACGTAGCGCAGCTCATACACCCGCACCCGACGCAGTCGGAGGCGATCGGCGAGGCGCACCTGTTGCTCGCCGGCAAGCCCTTGCACGTCCACGACTGACCGCTCGTCTGCCACATCTCGTCCGATCGAAGGAGCCCCGTCCCAATGCCGGTTTCCGTGACCATGCCGCGCCTCGGTGAGAGCGTCACCGAGGGCACCGTGACCCGCTGGCTGAAGGCCGAGGGCGATCACGTGGACGCCGACGAGCCATTGCTCGAGGTCTCCACCGACAAGGTCGACACCGAGATCCCGTCGCCGGCCTCCGGCACGCTCCTCTCGATCAAGGTTCGCGAAGACGAGACGGTCGA
>DASRSG010000091.1:0-15019 GCA_035656595.1 Jatrophihabitantaceae bacterium
GAAGTACCCGGGCGGCGGCGGGAAGCAGCCGCCGGAGTTCTGCACCGGCTCGACGAAGACCGCGGCGACGGTGTCAGGCCCCTCGAACTCGATCGCATGCTCGATGCTGTCGGCGGCGAACCGGCCGAAGGCCTCGATATCGTCACCGTGCTCGGGCGCCCGGTAGAAGTTCGTGTTGTGGGCCTTGTGTGCACCGGGGACGAGCGGTTCGAACCATTTCTTGGCATCCGGGATGCCGGTGATCGACAACGCGCCCTGTGGTGTGCCGTGGTAGGCGATGTTGCGGCTGATCACCTTGGTCTTCATCGGCCGGCCGACAAGCTTCCAATACTGCTTGGCCAGCTTCCAGGCAGTCTCGACGGCCTCGCCACCGCCCGTGGTGAAGAACACCTTGTTGAGGTCACCCGGCGCGAGATCGGCGAGCCGGTCGGCGAGTTCGATCGCCTGCGGATGCGCGTAGGACCACAGCGGGAAGAACGCCAGCTCGCTGGCTTGCTTGTAGGCGGCCTCGGCCAGTTCGCGGCGGCCGTGCCCGGCCTGGACGACGAACAGGCCGGCGAGCCCGTCGAGGTAGGCCTTGCCGTGGACGTCATATACGCGCGCGCCGTCGCCACGCACGATTGTCGGTACCGGCGAGTTCGCGTAGGACGACAGCTTGGTGAAGTGCATCCAGAGGTGTTCGCGTGCCTTGTCGGAAAGCTCCGCCGCCGTCGGGTCGTTGAGCGGGTGGTTCATTTTGCGCCCCAGTTGTAGGTCTGCTTGGTCAGTTTCAGATAGAGAAACGTTTCGGTGCGATCGACGCCGTCGATCGAGCGGATGCTGCGATTGATCAGGCGCAGCAGGTGGTCGTCGTCCTCGACAACTACCTCGGCGAGGATGTCCCACGAGCCCGCCGTGATCACGAGGTAGTCGACCTCGGGAATGCCCGCGATCTTGGCGGCGATCGCCTCCACGTCGCCGGTGCACGAGATGCCGACCATGGCCTGCCGGGCGAAGCCGATCTGCATGGGATCGGTGACGGCGACGATCTGCATGACCCCGCTGTCGATGAGCTTCTGCACCCGCTGCCGCACAGCGGCCTCGGACAGCCCGACTGCCTGCCCGATCGCCGCGTACGAGCGCCGGCCGTCGGCTTGGAGCTGTTCGATGATCGCCCGGCTGACGTCGTCGGTGGTCACGCGTGACGGGGAGCGGGCCATGACAACGATTTTGCCTAGTCCAGGGGGCACTTGGCAAGCGAATCCGTAGTTGTGCCGCCCTGCGGCAGCGCAAATCGCTGGAAACGACAGGCCATCGCTGGACCGATGGCGTGGTCGCATGCCAAGATGCTGCCACCGTCCGCACCACCGACCCGACGCCGGCCGGCAGAGGAGGCCTCGGTATCCCGATGGATCTGACCAAGTCACCCACATCCACCATTGATGAACCTGGGCAGCCGTATGGCCAACCGGGTGTTTCGCAGTCGTCGGAGGGCACGATTCCGGCAATCGAACTGGTCGGAATCGCGAAGCGGTTCCACTCCCGCCGGGGCGAGGTGACCGCGGTCGAGCGGGTCGACCTCATCATCGGTGAGGGCGAGTTCTTCTCACTGCTCGGCCCGTCCGGGTGCGGCAAGACCACGACGTTGCGCATGATCGGTGGGTTCGAGGAGCCGACCGAGGGGCAGATCCTGCTCTACGGCAACGACGTGGTCGGTGTCCCGCCGAACCATCGCGACGTCAACATGGTCTTCCAGTCCTACGCCTTGTTCCCGCACATGTCCGTGTACGACAACGTGGCCTTCGGACTACGCCGCAAGAGCGTCGACCGGGCAGAGACGGAGCGCAGGGTCAACGAGATGCTCGAACTGGTGCAGTTGGACGGAAAGTCCACCCGGCGCCCGCGCGAATTGTCCGGCGGTCAGCAACAGCGCGTCGCGCTGGCCCGTGCCCTGGTCAACAAGCCGCGCGCGCTCCTGCTGGACGAGCCGCTTGCCGCGCTCGACCTGAAGTTGCGGCAGGCGATGCAGATCGAACTCAAGCGCATCCAGCGCGAGGTCGGTATCACCTTCATCTTCGTCACCCACGATCAGAACGAGGCACTGACCATGTCCGATCGGCTTGTGGTGATGAACGCCGGCCGGATCGAGCAGTTGGGCGCGCCCCGCGAGATCTACGAACGGCCGCGCACCCGCTTCGTGGCCGGGTTCATCGGCACGTCCAACCTCATGAGGGGCACGGTGGAGCGGATGGACGCCGGGACGGCGGTGCTCGAGACTTCAGCTGACGAGTCGGTGATCGTGCCGGACGCCGATGAGGTCGGCGCCGCCGTCGGGCAGCCGCTCGAACTCACCGTACGGCCGGAGAAGATCTTGCTGACCAATGACGCGCCGG
This sequence comes from Jatrophihabitantaceae bacterium, assembly GCA_035656595.1. Taxonomy (GTDB): domain Bacteria; phylum Actinomycetota; class Actinomycetes; order Mycobacteriales; family Jatrophihabitantaceae; genus RYN-133. The sequence continues at coordinate 2,373 of DASRSG010000091.1, forward strand.
ACGCCGGACGCTGCGCCATCCGCGGCAGCGTCAGCGAGGTCGTTTACCTCGGTACGTCCACCCAGTACGCGGTACGGACCGAAGATGGCAGCGAACTGCTCGTCTTCGTGCAGAACGCGTCCGACGCCGAAGACATCGCCGAGCGCGGCGATCGGGTCTGGTTGTCGTGGCGGCCGGAACACTCGCTCGCCCTCGCGCCCGGAGCCGATCCAGCAGCAGAGACGGAGACGGTCGCGTGAGCGCTCCGGAGAACGTGCCCGCCGACCTGATCCGGGGACTGACCTCGCCACGGCTGTCCCGGCGGCGGATGCTGCAGGTCGGCGGCCTGTCCGCGCTCGGCCTGGGTTTGACCGCGTGTGGCATCCCCGGCGCGCAGAGCAGCAAGCTGGGCCTGACCGCGGCCCGCGCCGAGATCGCCAAGTTCTGGGCCACGCACAAGAAGACGGGCACTCTTGAATTCGGCAACTGGCCGCTCTACATCGATCAAGCGGCGAAGAACAAGAACGATCACCCCAGCATCGACCTGTTCACCCAGCAGACCGGCATCAAGGTCGACTACAAGGAAGACGTCAATTCCAACGACACGTTCTTCGCCAAGATCCAGCCGCAACTAGCCGCTGAAGAGGGTACCGGCTACGACATCATCGTCATCACCAACGGGATCTATCTCGACAAGCTGATCGAACTGGATTACCTGATCCCGCTCGACCAGAACCGGATGCCGAACTTCTACGCGTACTCCAGCGACCTGGTTCGGGATCCGAGCTACGACCGCGGCAACGTCTACACGATGGCGTGGCAGTCCGGCATGACGGGTATCGGCTATGACCCCAAACGCGTCGGCAAGAAGATCACCAGCTGGAACGATCTGCTCGACCCGGCGCTCAGGGGCAAGATCGGGATGTTCGCCGACAACGAGGACCTGCCGACGGCGGCGTTGTGCGCGGTGGGTGTGAACCCGGAGACCTCCACCCCGCCGGACTGGCAGAAGGCGGCTGCCTGGTTGAAGAAGCAGCAGCCGCTGGTACGCAAGTACTACGACCAGGCCTACATCGACGCGCTGTCGAAGGGCGACATCTGGGCGTCAATGGCGTATTCGGGCGACGTCTTCCAGGCTAATCTGTCGGGCGCGACTCTCGAGTTCGTCATTCCGAGCGAGGGCGCAGCGATCTGGACCGACAACATGTGCATCCCGCAGCACGCGTCGCATCCGGTTGACGCGATGACCTACATGGATTTCGTCTATCAGCCGAAGATCGCCGCGCTGCTGGCAGAGGGGATCAACTACATCACGCCGGTGACTGGCGCGCAGACCTTCATCAAGAAGGACGCCGCGGCGGCGAGTGGCAGCGACGCGAAGACGCTTGACTACCTGGCGAACAGCCCGCTGATCTTCCCGTCCCAGGACGAGTACTCGCGACTGCATCGCTTCCGGGTGCTCAACAAGGTCGAGGAGATTGCCTGGGACAACCTCTTCGAGCCGATCTACCAGTCATGACGGCAACCACGACCGCACCACCTGTTGCCCCGCCGCCACCGGCGGCGGCGCGAGCCCGTCGGCGCTCGGTCCGGATGCGAACCTTGGCCCCGTACTGGCTGGTGCTGCCGGGCTGGCTCTGGTTGGCCATTTTCTTCGTCGTCCCGATCGTGATCATGCTGTCGGTGTCGACGATGACCGGCAACATCCAGGACGGGTTCAAGCAGACCTTCCACTGGAGCAACTACAGCGACGCGTGGAGCCAGTACCACGTGCAGTTTGTGCGTTCGCTCGTCTACGGTGCGATCGCGACTGCGCTGTGCATTGTGATCGGATATCCCGTCGCATACTGGATTGCCTTCCGGGGTGGGGCGCACAAGTCGAGCCTGCTCTTTCTGTTGCTCCTACCGTTCTTCGTGTCGTTCGTCATCCGCACGTCGTCGTGGAATTTCATCCTGTCCGACAACGGGATGGTGGTGTCCCGGCTGAAGGACTGGGGCTGGGTCGGCCAGAACTTCCACATCCTGCAGACGCCGTTCGCGGTGATCGGCGGGCTGACCTACAACTTCATCCCGTTCATGATCCTGCCGATCTACGTCGCTCTGGAGCGGGTCGACCCGGCGCTGCTCGAAGCGTCCGCCGACCTGTACGCGAACAAGGCCACCGCATTCCTCCGGGTGGTCCTCCCGCTGTCCATCCCAGGTGTCTTCGCGGGCGTGCTGTTGACGTTCGTCCCGGTGTCGTCGGACTACGTCAACGCGTCGATCCTCGGTGGCAGCAAGGGCACAACGATGATCGGCAACATCATCCAGACGCAGTACTTCACGAACCTGAACTACCCGTCCGCGGCTGCTATCTCGTTCATCTTGATGGCGATCCTCTTGGTTGGCGTGTTCCTGTATGCACGACTGCTAGGCACTGAGGAAGTCCTGGAAGCGGCGGGTAACTGATGGCGTTGCAAACTGAGGTAGTCCGTCCGCCGGAGCCGGTAGCCCGCCCGCCGGTGCCCACCCGCAGGCGACGCCGCGTCAACGGCCGCTGGGCTGGCCCGGTGTGGGGCTGGTTGGTCATCCTGTGGCTGTCGACGCCGATCATCGTGATGATCGTGTTCGGATTCAACAACACGACCGGCAAGTTCAACATTCGCTGGCAGGGCTTCACGCTGCGCAACTACCGAAACGTGTTCGGCATCCAGAGTCTCACCGACGCACTCGTGACATCGCTGACCATCGCGGCCGTCGCCACAGCAATCGCCACCGTGCTCGGCACGCTGGTCGGTATGGCGTTGGGCAAGTACCGCTTCCGTGGCTCGGGCTCGGTGACCTTGCTGCTGTTCGCGAACGTGGCGGCACCGGAGGTCGTTCTCGGCGCGGCCATGCTGAGCATGTTCCTTACCCTCAACATCCCGCGCGGGTACTGGACCATCGTCATCGCGCACGTGATGTTCAGCCTCGCGTATGTCGCAGTCACTGTGCGCGCGCGAATGGTGGGTATCGATCCCTCGCTTGACGAAGCCGCGCGTGACTTGGGTGCCGGCCCGATCGTGACGTTCTTCAAGGTCACCCTGCCGCTGATCATGCCCGGCGTGCTCGCCGGTGCGCTGCTCGCGTTCGCGTTGTCGATCGACGACTACATCATCACCAGTTTCAACGCCGGCAACACCGTCACGTTCCCCCTGTACGTGTACGGCGCATCGCGCACCGGCGTGCCGCCTCAAGTCAACGTGATGGGCACGTTGATCTTCGCGTTCGGCGTGCTGGTCGCCATTTACGGTTTCATTTCCTCGCGCCGGCAGAAGGTATGAGGTCGGTAGCAGCCTCCCTCGCAGAAGCGGCTCCGATTCCATTCTGGCTCGACTCACCCGACCGTCCACCACCACAACCACCGCTGACCGCAGACACCGCATGCGACCTCGCTGTCATCGGCGCGGGTTACACCGGGTTGTGGACAGCACTGCTGGCGAAAGAGGCCGATCCGTCGCGTGATGTCGTCGTGCTCGAGGCACGGAGTGCCGGGTGGGCCGCGTCCGGGCGCAACGGCGGGTTCTGCGCCGCGTCACTGACGCACGGCATCGACAACGGTAGGTCGCGCTTTCCGGACGAGGTACGCACACTCGATCGACTCGGTCGCGCGAACCTCGACGGCATCGAGTCGACCATCGAGCGCCACGGCATCGACTGCGGCTTCGAACGCACCGGTGAGATGGCCGTCGCGACCGAACCGCATCAGGTCGCGTGGCTTCGCAACGAGGTCACGGAAGCGATCGAGCTGGGACACGACAGCGTCTTCCTCGACCGCGACGCCGTGCGTGCGGAGATCGATTCGCCTACCTACCTCGCCGGTGCCTGGCACCGCGATCAGGCCGCGTTGGTTGACCCGGCGCGGTTGGCGTGGGGGTTACGCGCTGCGTGCCTTCGCCTCGGTGTGCGGGTGATGGAGGACACCGACGTCCGCTCGCTGGCCAAGGAAGGCCACGCCGCGCGACTGGGCTGCGGCACGGGTGCGTCGGTACTCGCCCGGCGGGTTGCGATGGGGACCAACGCCTTCCCGTCGGTGCTGCGGCGGCTGCGTCCCTTCATCGTCCCGGTGTACGACTACGTGCTGATGACCGAGCCGCTGACCCAGGAACAGCTGGCCGCAATCGGCTGGCGGAATCGGCAGGGTGTGGGCGACACCGCCAATCAGTTCCACTACTACCGGCAGACCAGCGACAACCGGATTCTCTGGGGTGGCTACGACGCGGTCTACCACTGGCGCAACGGGCTGCGCGACGATCTCGATCAGCGACCGGACACGTTCGAGTTGCTCGCCGCACAATTCTTCGAGACGTTCCCGCAACTGCAGGGCGTGCGTTTTTCGCACAAGTGGGGCGGCGCGATCGATACCTGCACGCGGTTCTTCGCATTCCAGGCAACGGCTCTCGGCGGGCGGGTCGCGTACAGCCTCGGCTACACGGGCTTGGGCGTCGCCGCAACCCGCTTCGGCGCGCAGGTCATGCTCGACCTGCTCGACGGTGTCGACAGCGAGGCGCTCTCGTTGCGCGCGGTCACCTCTCGTCCGCTACCGTTTCCGCCCGAGCCGGTGCGCTACGCAGGCATCCAGCTCACCCGGCGCGCGCTGGCAAAGGCGGATCGCAATGCCGGCCGGCGCGGTCCGTGGCTGCGCACCCTCGACCGCCTGGGGCTCGGGTTCGACTCCTGATTTCTCGGCGTAGGTTCTTTCCGGTAGTGCGCTAACCGCAGTCTTGCCGCCTTACGGCAAGGGTTTCCGCATCCAGTCTGCCTGTCGGCTATGGATTCCGTAGGCAACGTATCGATAGAGTCGGGCCGATGCGGATCCTCATCCTCGGTGCCGGCGGGGTGGGTTCGGCAGCGGCCCTCATCGCCGCGCGCCGCACCTTCGCCTCCCATGTCGTTGTCGCTGACTACGACCTCGCCCGAGCTGAACGGGCCGCCGCGGCGACGCACGACCCGCGGTTCGTCGCCGCGCAGGTTGATGCCTCGGATCAAGCCGCGATCGAGGCGTTGCTCGCCGACCAGCAGATCGACGCGGTGCTCGGTGCTACCGATCCGCGCTTCACGATGCCGATCTTTCGCGCGGCGCTCGCGGCTCGTACGCACTATCTCGACATGGCGATGTCGCTGTCGCGCCCACACCCGTCCGAGCCTTACGCCAAGACCGGCGTGAAGCTCGGCGACGAGCAGTTCGCGCTTGCCGGCGAGTGGGAGGCCGCCGATCGGCTTGCTCTCGTCGGGATCGGCGTCGAACCCGGCCTCGCCGACGTTTTCGCGCGGTACGCGGCCGACGAACTGTTCAGCGCCATCGATGAGGCGGGCGTGCGCGACGGCGCCAACCTTGCCGTGACCGGCTTCGACTTCGCACCGTCGTTTTCGATCTGGACCACGATCGAGGAGTGTCTGAACCCGCCGGTCATCTACGAGAAGGACCGTGGCTGGTTCACCACCGAACCGTTCAGCGAGCCCGAGGTGTTCGACTTCCCGGAAGGGATCGGCCCGGTCGAGTGCGTGAACGTCGAGCACGAGGAAGTGCTGCTCATCCCGCGGCGGATCGATGCCCAGCGGGTGACGTTCAAGTACGGGTTGGGCGACGAGTTCATCCAAGTGCTCAAAACACTGCACCTGCTCGGGCTCGACCGCACCGAGAAGGTGCGGGTCGGAGCGGTCGAAGTCAGCCCGCGCGACGTGGTGGCGGCATGCCTGCCCGACCCGGCGACGCTCGGCGACAAGATGACGGGCAAGACCTGCGCGGGACTGTGGGTGCGCGGTACCGGCAAGGACGGCCGGCCGCGATCGACCTACCTGTATCACGTCGTCGACAACGAATGGTCGATGTCGGAGTACGGGTCGCAGGCGGTGGTGTGGCAGACAGCGGTCAATCCGGTCGTCGCGCTAGAACTGATCGCTACCGGCGTTTGGACGGGCGCCGGAGTGCTCGGCCCCGAGGCCTTCGCCGCGACACCGTTCCTCGACCTGCTCGCCGGCGAGTACGGCTCGCCGTGGGGGCTACAGGAACTCGACCCGAGTTCCTGATCGCCGGGTCAGCGATAGGTTGCCTCGCATGGCGAGATACGGAACGCAGTTCGGTCCGGACATCACTTTCCTCGGAGTCGATCGATGTGACTGGGCCGACCCTGCGAGCTTTGCCGATGCCGACGTCGTGATCCTCGGTGCACCGTTCGACGGCGGCACGTCACACCGATCCGGCACCCGGTTCGGCCCGCAGCACATCCGGCAGACGTGCTACCTGCCGCACGACGGTTCACGCCCGTCGCTGGCCATGCGCGTAGACGGGCTGCAGGATCTGCGCGTCTACGACGCCGGTGACGTCGAGATGTACTCCGGCGACGCGCAGCGCTCGGTGCACGATCTGCAAGCCGCCGTCTACGCCGTCGCGCGGACCGGAGCGGTCCCGCTGATCCTCGGCGGTGACCACACAATCGCGTGGCCCGATGCCGCCGGTGTGGCCGAGCACGTCGGCCAGGGCAGGGTGTCGATGATCCATTTCGATGCGCACGCCGACACCGGCAACATCGAGTTCGGCTCGCTGATCGGGCACGGCCAGCCGATGCGCCGCCTTATCGAATCCGGCGCCCTGCGCGGCGATCGCTTCCTGCAGATCGGGCTGCGCGGCTACTGGCCGCCGCCCGAGACACTCGCCTGGATGGCCGAGCAGCGGATGCGCTCGTACGAAATGAGCGAGATCGGTGCGCGCGGATTGAACGATTGCCTCACCGAAGCGTTCGGCATCGCCATGGACGACTGCGAAGGCGTGTTCCTGTCCGTCGACATCGATGTGTGCGATCCGGGCCACGCGCCGGGGACGGGCACCCCCGAGCCGGGTGGCCTCACCGCGCGGCAACTGCTCGATTCGGTGCGCCGGATTGCTTACGAACTACCTGTGCTCGGTGTCGACGTCGTGGAGGTCTCGCCGCCGTACGACCATGCCGAGATCACGTCCTTCCTGGCCAACCGGGTCGTGCTCGAAACGCTCACCGGCATGGCCCGTCGTCGCCGTGACGCCCGCGACGGCACAACCTGGGATCCGCGCCAGCCATTGCTCGACGGCCGGTGAGCTGCGGGCGTGCGAACAAGGTGTCGGCTTAGCCGGGTGGATCGGCGGGTACGCCCTGAGGATCCGCTGCCAGGCAAGATGGGACTGGCCGAACCTACGCTAACGTAGGCGTAGGTACGAGAGGAGCCGACATGACGATGCTCGACCCAGCAGACACCGATACCGGTGCGCAGCAGCGCCTGCTGCACGACCTGGAGCCCGTGGTCGCCGAGAACCTGAACCGGCACCTGAGCCTGGCCAAGGAATGGCACCCGCACGACTACGTGCCGTGGAGCCGTGGCCGCGACTTCGCCTTCCTCGGCGGCGAGGACTGGCGTCCCGAAGACTCGCCGCTCGATCCGGTGGCCAAGACGGCGATGACGGTCAACCTGCTCACCGAGGACAACCTGCCGTCCTATCACCGCGAGATCGCGACCCGGTTCGGACGCAACGGCGCGTGGGGTGAATGGGTCGGCCGCTGGACGGCCGAGGAGGGTCGCCACGGCATCGCGCTGCGCGACTATCTGGTCGTCACCCGTGGCGTCGATCCGGTGGAGCTGGAGCGGCTGCGGATGGTGCACATGACGGCCGGCTACGACTCGGGGGACAAGACCGCGCTGCAGGCTGTGGCCTACGTCTCGTTCCAGGAACTGGCCACCCGCGTCTCGCACCGCAACACCGGCGTCGCGACCGGCTGCCCGCTGGCCGAGCAGCTGTTGGCCCGCATCGCCACCGACGAGAACCTGCACATGGTCTTTTACCGCAACCTGGTCGCGGCGGCGCTCGATCGGCTTCCTGACGCGACGATGTGCGCGATCCGCGACGAGGTGGTCGGCTTCCAGATGCCCGGCCAGGGAATGCCGAACTTCCTGCGCAACTCGGCCACGATCGCCAAGGCCGGCATCTACGATTTGCGGCTGCATCACGACGAGGTGATCGCGCCCGTCCTGCGGTTCTGGAAGGTCTTCCAGCGCGACGACTTCGGCCCCGAAGGCGAGGCGGCCCGCGATGAGCTGGCCACGTTCATGGCCGAGCTGGACGCCCAAGCGACCAAGTTCGTCGACAAGCGGGACAAGCAGCGCGTTAAAACCGGCTGATCGCGCCGTCGTCCGGGCTGCCGGTCGGCTTCAACCGGCCTGCCTATTTACGCCAGGCGTTCTTGCGACGCTGGATGTCCCAGATCAGGACGACGATGAGGCCGACCGCGAAGCCGATCAGCCAGACCGTGCCGGACTCGTTGTAGTGGGTGGTCGTAATCATGACCACCAACAGGATCGCGATCACCCAGCCGGCGACGCGCGCCGCCCGGCCCCACTCGCCGTGCCAGCCCCAATCCTCAGGGTGCTCGTTCGGATGCTGCGCTGCGTAGTCGGGCGGTGCGCCCAGGTCGGGCTGCTCGCTGTGCGGATTCAAGGCCACGGGCTCATTCTGGCACCTGGGTGACGGTCGATACCGTGGAGGGCATGCGAAAGCGCCCAGGCAATTCCTCGTTGCGCTCCGACCTTCGCGGCGGCGCTGAGTGAAGATCACCGGGCTGGGCCACGCGAGCGTGCTGATCGAGACCGCGCACGGCTCGATCCTCACCGATCCGTGGGTGAATCCGGCGTACTTCGGCTCGTGGTTCCCGTTCCCGGACAACTCGGAGCTCGACTGGGATCGGTTCGGGCAGGCCGACTACCTGTTCGTCTCGCATCTGCACCGCGACCACTTCGACCCTGCGCACCTGCGCCGTTTCGTCAGCAAGAAGGCGACGGTGCTGTTGCCGGCCTATCCGACGAGCGAACTCGAGGATCGGCTGCGCGAGTGCGGGTTCACGTCGTTCGTGACCCCTGAGTCGGGCGAGGTCGTCGAGGTCGACGGCCTGCAGATCATGATCCAATCGCTGACCTCGCCGACGGACGGGCCGATCGGCGACTCGTCGCTGTGGGTGCACGACGGCACGCAGACGGTGCTCAACCAGAACGATGCCCGCCCGTCGGAGCTGGACATCTTCAAGGCACTCGGTCCGGTCGACGGCTATCTGGTGCAGTTCTCCGGCGCGATCTGGTTCCCGATGGTCTACGAGCTGCCGGCCCGGGCCAAGCAGGCGCTCGGCACCACCAAGCGCGAGCGGCAGTTCGACCGCACGCTGCGTTACATCACCGAACTCGGCGCGCGGTTCGTCTTTCCGACCGCCGGGCCGCCGTGCTTCCTGGACGAGGAGCTGTGGGGCTTCAACGACATCTTCGGCGACGAGTCGAACATCTTCCCCGACCAGACCGTCTACCTGGACTGGCTCTCGGCCAAGGGCCACGGCGAGGGGCGGCTGCTGCTGCCCGGAACGGTCGCCGCGCTCGACGAGCCGGATTGCCCGGTGGTGCACCCGTACGAACCGGCAAGCGTTTTTGCCGACAAGTCGACATATCTACGTGAGATGCAGACCCGCCGGATGCCTGCGATCGAGGCGATCAAGGCCGGCTGGGCGCATCCCGACATCGACATCCTGGCCGAGCTGACCGAATGGTTCACCCCGCTGCTGCAGGAGGCCGCCCACATGGCGGCGGGCATCGACGGCGGGGTGCGGTTCACCTGCGAGGACTCGGGATACGACGGGGCACGCGGCGATGTCGATGTCCTGCTCGACTTCGTCAAGCGCGAGGTGCGCAGCTACGCCGGGGAGAAGGTGCGCTACCGGTTCCGCACCCGGCGCGCATACGTCGAGCAGCTGATCGCCGAGCACGAGATCGACTGGGTGAACTCGCTGTTCCTGTCGTGCCGGTTCTCCGCGCACCGCATCGGCCCGTACAACGAGTTCATCTACGTCTTCTTCAAGTGCCTGTCCGAGGAGCGGCTCAACTACGCCGAGGGCTGGTTCGCCGAACAGAACGCGAGTGAGGCCGCCGAGACGATCACGCTGGACGGCTGGAACATCCAGCGACGCTGCGCCCACCTGAAAGCTGACCTGTCGAGATTCGGCTCGATCGACGGCGACATACTCACTTGCCAGATGCACGGCTGGAAGTGGCGCCTTACCGACGGCAAGTGCCTGACGTCGGTGGGGCATCCCATCCGCTCGGCACCGGCCGGGCAGCCCGTGCCGGGCGAACCCGTCCCGCCCGTGGAGCACCACGACCGGCACAACCATCATGACGACGAGGACGACGACGAGGAACGCGTCTCCTGAGTAGGGCCGGCGGGATTCGAACCCGCACTGTAACGACCCTAAATCGTTCGCCTCTGCCGTTGGGCTACGGCCCCTCGGACACAATAGCGACGGCACCGATCCGGGTCAGTGGTCAGTTCGGTCGGTCAGTGGTCAGACACAACTGACCACTGAACCGCGCAACTGACCACTACCAGCCGGCCCCTCAGCGGGAGGCGCAGGTGATGCAGCGCGTTGCCTCGGGGCGGGCCTCCAGACGTGGCGCCGCGATCGGTTGCCCGCACGACACGCACCTTCCGTAGGTCCCAGCAGCCACCCGGTCCAGGGCCGCGTCGATCGCGGCCAGCTGGTCTTCGGCTTGGGCCAGCAGTGCCATCGCCTGGGCTCGTTCGAAGCCGATCGTCGCTCCCTCCGGGTCGTGCTCGTCGTCGCCGGTCGTGGACGACGCCGAGCCGAGGATCGTCGCGACATCCGCGCGCAACGCGGCGATGCGCGCCACGGTGTCCGCGCGCTGCGCAGCGAGCTGCTCAGTCAACGCCGAGATCGCGCCGCAGCTTCGCGACGTGTCCGGTGGCCTTCACGTTGTACTGCGCCACCTCGACCTTGCCCGCCTCGTCCACGACAAATGTCGACCGGATCACGCCGGTGACCTTCTTGCCGTACATCGTCTTCTCGCCGAACGCGCCGTATGCCTCGAGCGTCGCGCGCTCCGGGTCGGAGAGCAACGGGAAGGTGATCGCATCGCGGTCGCGGAACTTGGCCAGCTTGGCAGGTTTGTCCGGCGAGATGCCGAGGACGGTGAAGCCGGCCGCCGCGAGCGAGTTCAGGTTGTCGCGGAAGTCGCACGCCTGGGTCGTGCAGCCAGGCGTCATCGCGGCCGGGTAGAAGTACACGACTACCTTCTGGCCGCGGAAGTCCTTGAGCGCGACGGTGTTGCCGTCGGCGTCGTCGAGAGCAAAATCAGGAGCCGGGTCGCCCGGCGCAAGGCGCGTCATGGTTCCGAACGTTACCGAGGCATGGCCTAGGCTCGGCGCAAAGGCAGGCGGGACGGACGAAGGGGCAGGCGTGGCCGACCGTAGTGCGGACGACATCCAGCGCGAGATCGAGCAGGCCCGCGTGTCGCTGGCCCACGCCGTCGACCAGATTGCCTACCGGACGAGCCCGAAGCGGCTCAGCGAGCAGGCCAAGCAGAGCCTGAAGGATAAGGCACAGAGCCCGCAAGGCAAGGCAGTCATCGGCGCCGCCGGCGCGCTCGTCGTCCTGCTGATCATCAGGCGCGTGAGAAACCGCTGACTACCGCGATCCTGCTCATCTCGTGCCGAGATCAGCCGGGTCTCGTTCACGCGGTTGCCCAGTTCGTCCTGGACGTCGGCGGTAACATCCTGCACGCCGAGCAGCACACCGACCGCGAGGCCGGTGTTTTCTTCCAGCGGGTCGAGTTCGACCTGGCCGAGTCGGCATCGGCCCGGACGGATCTTGGCGCGGCATTCGCGCCGCTCGCCACCCGGTTCGGCATGGACGCCAAGGTGCAGTTCTCCGGTGACCGGCCGCGGATCGCAGTCCTTGCCTCCCGCGAGTCGCACTGCCTGGCCGACTTGCTGGGACGGTGGCGCTCGGGCGAACTGCCCGCCGACATCGTCACGGTCATCAGCAACCATGCAGATCACGCGGGCCTGGCCGAGTTCAGCCGCGTGCCGTTCCATCATCTGCCGGTGGACCCCAACTCTCGACCTCGACAAGAGGCTGAACTTGTCCGGTTGCTCGGTGACTACGCAGTGGACCTCGTCGTGCTCGCCAGGTACATGCAGATCCTCGGACCGAGCGTCCTCGACGCGTATTCGAGCCGGATCATCAATATCCACCACTCGTTCCTGCCCGCATTCGGCGGTGCCCGGCCGTACCACCAGGCACAGGAACGCGGTGTCAAGATCATCGGAGCGACTGCGCACTACGCGACCCGCGATCTTGACGAGGGCCCGATAATCGCCCAGGACGTCGAGCCGGTAAGCCATCGCGATTCGGTGGCCGACCTCATCCGGAAGGGTCGCGATCTCGAAACGGTGGTCCTCGCGCGAGCCGTCCGCGCACACGTCGAGCACCGCACGCTGGTCTTCGGCAACAAGACGATCGTGTTCGGCTGAGCCAGCTCGCACACGTTCATCGGCGGGCCAGCGTTTGTTCATCCGGACGGACGGATACCCTGCCCGCGTGGCATTCCGTCTGACACCGCGCGACCGTGCGTTCTACGGCATGTTCACCGAAGCCGGCCAGAACATCGCCGACTGCGCGGACATCCTTGCCGGCCTGCTCGACCCGAACGCCAATCGTGAGGCGATCGCGAAGCAGTTGCGCGAGCGCGAGCACACCGGCGACTCGGTCACGCATCGCATCATGCGTCAGCTCAACACCAGTTTCGTGACGCCCTTTGACCGCGAGGACATCTACCGTCTCGCTGCA
>DASRSG010000092.1:0-2605 GCA_035656595.1 Jatrophihabitantaceae bacterium
CTGAGAACGCGACCTTCGGTACCGACTTCGCCTTGCTCGCCGCGACGGCGATGCCATCGTCGCTGGCGACCACGCTGTAGCGCACATCGCCGGTGGGCAGGCTCGCGGGCAGCGGATAGCTCTTGATGCTGCCGTCGACATGCAAGTAATCGAGCGCGGTCTGGCCGCCGTTCTGCCGCAGCCGCAGCCCACCGTCGGGCGCGAGAAACGTCCACGTCGACGGGATCGCGCCGTGCTGCGACGTGCCAAGTTTGCGCCATAGCCGGGCGCCGCCCTTGACGTACTCGAGCATGTCACCGGACACAGCCGTCGCTCGAGCATTGCCGACCAGCACCTTGGGGACGGCCCGCCTGCCCGGGTTACCGAGATATACGACGTGGTTGGACAGATCGTTGAAAACGATCGACGCAGTGCTGCGCCCGATCACCGCGGTACGAGCCGGCCGCGAACTCGCCGCGCTCGTCAACGGCACGGCCGGGCCGTGCGCGGCAGCGCTCGGTACCTCGATGAGGCCCAGGACACTGATGGTGACGGCGAACAGGCCGACTACGGTTCGACGCGCGCGCGCCACCGACCCCCCAATACGGTCAAATCCGCGGTCGAGCAAACGCCGCGTGCGAGATCAAATCAACCAGAGCCGTAGAAACGTAACCCGGAAACCGGCGCCCTGTCGATCAGAGTGCGAACGGCTGTGGATACGTGTCAGGAAGCTGCCGCGTCGACCTCACGAGCGCGCAGCGCGCGCACGACGTCCGAGCGTCCTTCGAGAACGAGCCGGTGCAAAGCTGACGGCACATCCGGCGCGGCGAGGAACGCGTCGGCGGCCGCGACCGTGTCCGGCGCGATCGTCGCGTGCCAGCTCGGGAAGAGACCGACTACCGCTGTCTGCGCGAGCTCGCTGGTGCGCCGCTCCCACAGGTCGGCGACCTCTTCGAAGTAACGCTGCATGTACGGCGCGATGAGATCGCTCTGCGTGGGATGCGCGAACCCGCCGATGACGGCCTTCTGCATCGCGTTCGGCACCGCGTCGTCGTGCAGCGCCAGCCGCCACGCCTCGGCCTTGGCTTCCGGCGTCGGCAGCAGCGCGCGTGCAGTCGCGGCGTTGCGCCGGCCTGCCGCTGACGGATCGCGATCAAGTTCGGCGTCGATGGTCGGCACGTCAATCGCACCGTTCGCGGCCAGCGATTGCACCATCGCCCAGCGCAGGTCGTCGTCGACGGCGAGCCCGTCGAGCGTTGCGCTGCCATCGAGCAGGCCGCGGGTGAAACCGAGATGCTCATCGGTGCGTGCCGAACCGAGCAGCGCGTGCATCCACGCCAGCTGCTGGTCGGATCCGGGCAGGGCTGCGTGCAACGAGGCTGCCGACGCATCGGCGATCGCGGCATAACCGGTCGGTGCCCACGTCGGGTCGGCGTAGATGTCCAGCGCGCGCAGGGCATGCCGGATGATCGACTGCATCACGCCGATGTCAGTCTCGTGCTTGGCGCCTTCGACGACGAGCGCGACGTACTCGCGGGTGGGCAGCTCACCGTCGCGCGTCATGTCCCATGCCGAGGTCCACGCGAGTGCGCGCGGCAGTGAGTCGGCCAGCCGGCCGATGCCGCCGGTGCGCAGCGTGGCGAAGCTCCGGTCGTCCAGCCTCGCCTTGCAGTAGGTGAGGTCGTCGTCGTTGAGCAGCAGCAGTGCGGGCTGTGACTTGCCGACCAGCTCCGGCACCTCGGTGCGGGGACCGGTCACGTCCAGCTCGATCCGGTCCACGCGGAACAGCTTGTCGTGCCGGTCCTCGTACAGGCCGACCGCAAGCCGATGCGGCCGCAGCGTGTTCGACGTGGCGACGTCGTCAGGCGCGCTCTGCACGATCGCGAAACTCGTGTACTTGCCGTCCTCGACCGTGAACTCGGGACGAAGCGTGTTGATGCCGGCGGTCTCGAGCCAGAGCTTCGACCACTCGCCGAGATCGCGACCCGACGACTTCTCCAGAGCCGACAACAGATCGGCGAGAGTCGTGTTGCCGTAGGCGTGCTCCTGGAAGTACTGGCGCAACCCGGCGAGGAACGCATCGACGCCGACGTACGCGCCGAGCTGCTTGAGGACGCTCGCACCCTTGGCGTAAGTGATGCCGTCGAAGTTCACTTCGGCGGTCTGCACGTCGGGAGCGTCGGTGGCGATCGGATGGGTCGAGGGCAGCTGGTCCTGCCGGTACGCCCACGTCTTCTCGACATTGGCGAACGTCGTCCAACCATCGCGCCATTGCGTGGCGTTCGTCTGGCACAGCATCGATGCGTAGGTGGCGAACGACTCGTTGAGCCACAGGTCGTCCCACCAGCGCATCGTCACCAGGTCGCCGAACCACATGTGCGCCATCTCGTGCAGGATCGTCTCGGCGCGACGTTCCCGCCGGGCGTCGGTGACCTTGCTGCGGAACACGTAGTCCTCGAGGAAGGTGACGCAGCCGGCGTTCTCCATCGCACCCGCGTTGAACTCCGGCACGAACAGCTGGTCGTACTTCCCGAAGGGGTACCGGTAGTCGAAGACCCGGTGGTAGAAGTCGAAGCCCGCCCGAGTGATCTCGAAGATCTCCTCCGGGTCGAGGAACTCGGCCAGC
>DASRSG010000093.1:0-4969 GCA_035656595.1 Jatrophihabitantaceae bacterium
AGGTGATCCTCGACGTCGTCTACAACCACACGGCGGAGGGCAACCATCTCGGCCCGACGCTCGCGTTCCGCGGGATCGACAACCAGGCGTACTACCGGCTGGTCGAGGACGACAAGCAGTACTACATGGACTACACGGGCACCGGCAACACCCTGAACGTGCGGCACCCCCACACCCTGCAGCTGATCATGGACTCGCTGCGGTACTGGGTTACCGAGATGCATGTCGACGGATTCCGTTTCGACCTCGCGGCGACCCTTGCCCGCGAGTTCTACGACGTCGACCGGTTGTCGTCCTTCTTCGAACTCGTGCAGCAGGATCCGGTCGTCAGCCAGGTCAAGCTGATCGCCGAGCCGTGGGACGTCGGCCCTGGCGGCTACCAGGTCGGCAACTTCCCGCCGCAATGGACCGAATGGAACGGCAAGTACCGCGACACCGTCCGCGACTTCTGGCGCGGCGAGCCCGCGACGATCGGTGAGTTCGCGGCCCGAATCACCGGTTCGCCAGACCTGTACGAGAGCTCCGGGCGCCGCCCGGTCGCGTCGATCAACTTCGTCACCGCACACGACGGGTTCACCCTGCTCGACCTCGTCTCGTACAACGAGAAGCACAACGAAGCCAATCACGACGACAACAACGACGGTGAGAGCCACAACCGGTCGTGGAACTGCGGCGTCGAAGGGCCCAGCGACGACGAGGCGGTGCTGCAGTTGCGTGCGCAGCAGCGGCGCAACTTCATCGCGACGATGTTCCTCTCGCAGGGCGTGCCGATGATCTGCCACGGCGACGAGTTGGGACGCACGCAGCAGGGCAACAACAACGGCTACTGCCAGGACAACGAGTTGACCTGGATCGACTGGGCCGACATCGATGTCGATCTGCTCGCGTTCACCCGCGAGGTTGCCACGCTGCGCCGCGATCACCCGGTGTTCCGTCGCCGGCGCTTCTTCGATGGACGACCCGTGCGTCGCGGTGCGGGCCTGCCCGACATCCAGTGGTTCACGCCGGACGGCGACGAGATGACCGAGGAGGACTGGGACTCGGGCTTCGGCCGGTCGATTGCCATGTTCCTCAACGGTCAGGGCATTCCCGACCGCGACAGCCGCGGCCAACGTGTTGGCGACGACTCCTTCCTGCTCTGCTTCAGCGCGCACGACGAGGCCATCGACTTCGCGGTGCCCGGCGACGAGTACGCAACTGCCTGGGAGGTCGTCATCGACACGCTGCGCGGCGTCGACGGAGAGCCGTCGCCAGTCGTCAGGGCAGTCGTGAAGGCGGGGGGCACGATCGCGGTCGGTCCGCGTGCCATTGTCGTGTTGCGCAAGGCCGATTGATCGATGGCAGTTCCCACCTCAACCTATCGGTTGCAGATCAGCCCGTCCGCCGATCTGCATGCTGCCGCCGATCTGTGCGACTACCTGGGCACCCTCGGCGTCGGTGCGGTGTACCTGTCGCCGCTGCTGCCCTCGGCCAAGGGTTCCGACCACGGCTACGACGTCGTCGGCTTCGACCGGATCGATCCGGCCCGCGGTGGCGCCGACGGCTGGACGAGGCTGCTCGCTGCCGCACGCGCTCGCGGGCTGGGCATCGTCGTCGACATCGTGCCGAACCACACCGGCGTCGCTGACGCCGCAGAGAATCCGGCCTGGTGGGACGTGCTCAAGTACGGGCGCGATTCGCAATACGCCGCGTGGTTCGACATCGACTGGGCAAGCGGCCCGCTGCTGCTGCCGGTGTTGGGCGACGGTTTCGATCCGTCCGAACTGACGATCGAAGGCGATGAGCTGCGTTACTACGAGCATCGCTTCCCGATCGCGCCAGGCAGCGAGGCAGGCGTTGGTGAGACCGGCGCCGATGTTGCCGAGCGGCAACCCTACCGGCTGGTCAACTTCCGCACCGCGGACACCGACCAGAACTACCGGCGCTTCTTCGCCGTCACGTCCCTGGCCGGCCTGCGGGTCGAGGATCGGGCGGTCTTCGACGCGACGCACGAGCAGATTGCTCGCTGGGTGCTCGACGACGGCATCGACGGGCTGCGTGTCGATCACCCGGACGGCCTGGTCGATCCGCTCGAATACGTGACCCGGTTGCGCGAGGTTGCCGGCGACTCGTCCTGGATCACCGTGGAGAAGATCCTCGAACCGGGCGAGACGTTGCCGCTCGGCTGGCCGGTCGACGGCACGACCGGATACGACGCGCTTGCCGAGGTGAACGGAGTCTTCATCGATCCTGCTGGCGAGGCACCGCTCGAGGAACTGTATCGATCCCTGACCGGCGACAACGCGTCATTCGCCGACCATGTCGAGCGCGGCAAGCGCAGCGCGACCGAGACGATCCTGCAGGCCGAGGTGGCACGCCTCGCCCGGCTGGCACCCAACGTCGTCAACGCGACCGCCGCGCTGCGCGAACTGGTCGTGCACTTCCCCGTGTACCGGTCTTACCTGCCGATCGGCGCCGAGTACCTCGCCGAGGCGATCACCAAGGCGCGCGCCGCGCGTCCCGACCTTGCCGAAACCATCGCGACGTTGACGCCACGACTCAGTGACCCGGCCGACGAGTTGTGCGCACGGTTCCAGCAAGTCACGGGCGCGGTGATGGCCAAGGGCGTCGAGGACACCAGCTATTACCGCTATACCCGGTTCATCGCACTGAACGAGGTGGGCGGCAACCCGGCGCAGTTCGGGCTCGCACTCGACGATTTCCACGTCGCGCAGGGGGTGCGGCAAGAGATCGCGCCGCGCGGCATGACCACGTTGTCGACCCACGACACCAAGCGCGGTGAGGACGTGCGCGCCCGCCTCGCCGTGTTGAGCGAGTTGCCGCGCGAGTGGTCGGACCTGGCAGGCACGCTAATGACTGCCGCCCCGTTGCCGGACCCGACCTTCGGCTACCTGCTGTGGCAGACGTTCCTCGGCGCTGGGTTCATCGAACGCGAGCGCATGCACGCTTACGCCGAGAAGGCGATGCGTGAGGCGGCCCAGTCGACGACCTGGATCGATCCGGTCGAGTCGTTCGAGAAAGCCGTGCATGAGACGGTCGATCGGGCCTACGACGATTCGTCGGTGCACGAACCGCTGGCCGCGCTCTGCGAACGCATAACACCGTACGGCTGGACGAACTCGCTCGCGCAGAAGCTGGTGCAGCTGACCATGCCGGGCGTCCCGGACGTGTATCAAGGCACCGAGCTCTGGGAGGACTCGCTCGTCGATCCCGACAACCGGCGCCCCGTCGACACCGAACTGCGCCGCACCATGCTCGACGCGCTCGACGGGCGCAGCGACCCGCCGGCTATCAGCGCGGGCGGCGCCGCGAAGCTCTGGGTGGTGTCTCGCGCGTTGCGGTTGCGTCGCGACTACCCGGACCTGTTCACGTCCTACACGCCGATGCTCGCGCAGGGGACGTCGGCCGAGCACGCGATCGCGTTCGACCGTGGCGGCGCGATCACCGTTGCGACCCGGTTGCCCGTCGGCTTGGAGCGTGCCGGCGGCTGGGGCGACACCACGCTCGACGTCGGCGGTCCGGTGTCCGATCTGATCTCGGGGCGCAGGTGGTCGGGCAATCTCGTCCTGGCCGAACTGCTCGCGGACTATCCGATCGCCCTGCTCGTGCGCTAATGACTTCCGCGCGAGTGCCGGGTTCACGCGGTCGCCGTGCGCGCTACTGCGCCGACGTGCCGGCGGTCGAGGTCGACACACCCATCGCGCCATGACCGCGCCGCTGCGTTCGGTGTTCGCCGGACGGCGCGGACGATTGCTGGCCGGGCTGCTGCTGGCCGAGTTCGCGGGTGCCGTGCAGAGCGTCGCCTACTCGGCAGTGCTGCCGCTCGCCTCGCGCGAGCTGGGCGGCAGCGCCCTGTACGGCGCCACCCTCGCCGCCGGGTCGTTGACCACGATCCTCGTGCTGTCGGCCGGTTCCTGGCTGCTCACGCGGATGAGTGCGCGCGCCACGCTGTTCATCGCAACTGCGGTCTACGCCGCCGGCGTCGTGGTTGCGGCAACCGCACCCACGATGGCGCTCGTCCTGCTGGGGTCGATCCTGCGCGGTATTGCGGGCGGCCTGCTCACCGGACTCGGGCTGACTGTCATCGGCGCCTTGTTCGACGACACGCTGCGCCCACGCGTGCTCGGCCTCTACGCGCTGATGTGGGTGCTTCCGTCGCTCCTCGGGGCTCCGGTCAACGCCATCATCGCGGTCGCATTCGGGTGGCGCTGGGCGATGGCGTGGCCGGTGGCGGTTGTGATAGCCGCGCGCATCCTCCCTCGCTTCCGCAGAACACCAGTCCTGGGCTCCGAACCCGGCGGGCGGTCGCGTTCCTAGTGCTCTGCCTCGCCTACTTCGGCGGTGCCGGCCTGGTATCACTCGGCGTCATCGAAGGGTTGCACCGCGGTGCAGTTGCAGGCAGCATCGCCGTCGGCGCCGGGCTGCTCGCCTGGTCGCTCACCGGCGCCCGGCCACCACGCTCGGATCTGCGCATGCCCGGACTCACGCTCCTCATCGTTGCCCTCGCGACCGAGTCGATCGCGCAGCTGGTACCGCGCGGCGGGGCGACCGTCATCGCGGTAGCCGCGTGGGCGATCGGCGGCCTCGGCATGGGCCTGAGCTATCCGCGGTTGTGCGCAGCGCCGTTGGCCGATCTTGCGCCGGAACAGGTCGCGACCGTGGCGACGGGCGTGGAATTCGCCGAGCTCGCGGGCACGGCAATGGGTGCACTGGCCGGCGGCGGCGTGTACTCGCTTGCCGATGGGCTCGGGGTCAGCGCGCCAGCTGCGATCGCCACCGGGTTCGCGCTGCTCGCCGGCCTGGCGGTGCTCACTGTCGTGCTGGCGAGACGCGCTCGGCACTCGCTCAGTTCGGCGGTACCAGTCGGGCCTTGAGCGCGGCCACGTCCAGATCGGACGGCGGGTACTTCGGATCGAGCCCGTCGAGCGTCTCGCGCACAAGTTCGGCGACGGCCCAGTTGCGGTAGTTC
>DASRSG010000094.1:0-5990 GCA_035656595.1 Jatrophihabitantaceae bacterium
CGCAGACATCGAGCGCGCCAAGAGCCTGTGCCACGACTGCCCGGCGCGTCTCGGCTGCCTGACCGGCGCTATCGAGCGGCGTGAGCCGTGGGGCGTCTGGGGCGGCGAGATCTTCCAGCAGGGTGCGATCGTGCCGTTCAAGCGCCCCCGCGGACGTCCGCGCAAGGTCGACCAGGAGCGGTTCGTCGCATGAGCGACGCTTGCGCAGCCAAGCAAGGCTGAGCGTGAGCGACGCTCAGTCGACCGCCGCCGGCATCGCGGCGGCGCTGCGGCGCAGCACACGCACCGCCTCCGGCGTGCAGACGCACTGGACGGTGGCACCCGGCGGGTACGGCACTGAGGCCGGCCCGTCGTGGTTGGCGACCTCCACGGTCAGCGTCTGCCCGGCGGGCAGCTCCACATGAACCTGGGTCGCGGCGCCCAGGTACACGATGTCGCGCACCGTGCCGCGCAGCACGTTGCGGCCGGTCGACACGGCATCGTCGGCACCGACCATCGCGATCCGCTCGGGCCGGATCACCACCGCAGCCGGACCCGGCTCGAAGTCGTCCTCGACGTGCGCGTTCACCTTGGTGTCGAGCGCGTCGCAGCTCGCCTCGCCGCCGGACACGGTCAGCACGGTGGCGTCGAAGATGTTGGCCGAACCGAGGAATCCGGCGACGTACGTGGTCGAGGGCATCGCGTAGATCTCTTGCGGCGCCCCGACCTGCTCCACCTTGCCCTCGGCGAGCACCGCGATGCGATCGCTCATGGTGAGGGCTTCCTCCTGGTCGTGAGTCACGTAGACGAACGTGATGCCGACCTCGCGCTGCAGGTTGCGCAGTTCGAGCTGCAACTGCTTGCGCAGCTGCGCGTCGAGCGCGCCCAGTGGCTCATCGAGCAGCAGCACCCGGGGGTTGAGCACGAGCGCGCGAGCCAATGCCACGCGCTGCTGCTGGCCGCCGGACAGCTGGCCGGGACGGCGATCGGCGAAACCGGCCATCCGGGTGAGCTCGAGCGCCTGTCCCACCCGCCGCTGCGTCTCGGCCTTGCTGGCCTTCTGGTATTTCAAGCCGAATCCGACGTTCTCGCGCACGGTCATGAACGGGAACAGTGCGTAGTTCTGGAAGACCGTGTTGACCGGCCGGCTGTGCGGCGGGTCATGGGACAGGTCCCGTCCGTCCAGCAGGATCTGTCCCTCGTCCGGCTTCTCGAAGCCGGCGATCATGCGCAGCGTGGTCGTCTTGCCACATCCGGATGCGCCGAGCAGCGAGAAGAACTCGCCGGCCGGGATCTCGAGATCGATGCCGCTCACCGCGGGAATCCCGCCGAAGGCCTTCGCCAGCGACACCAGCGAGATCGCGCCGCCGGTCACTGCGACATCAAGCGGCTACCGCCGCACGATGCCATTAGCCGGCTACCGCCGCGGTCAGCCGCGCAAAGTTGCGCGCGAAACGATCGACGTCCGACTCGTCGTGCTGGACGGACAGCAGCCACTGCTCCACCTTCCCCCACGGTGGCAGGAACACCCCGCCGTTGTGCTGGACGAGCCAGTGCGCCTGCCCGAGCCGGTCGTCGATGCCGAGGAAGTCACGGTATTCGCGAACCGGCTCGGCGCGGAAGGTGATGCAGCCCTTGGCGCCGATGCTCACCACGTGCCAGGCCGACCCGCTCTCGGCGATCGTGGCCGACACGGCGTCGCGCAGCCGGGCGGCCATCGCGTCGAGACGCGCATACGACTCGTCAGTGAGCACCTCGGACAGCGTCGCTCGCGCCGCCGCCATCGCCAGCGGATTGCCGTTGAACGTGCCGACCTGCTCGTAGCGCCCGTCGCCGATCGCGTCCATCACCGGCCTGATTCCACCGATTGCCGCTACTGCGATCCCGCCGCCCATCGCCTTGGCCAGGCAGACAAGATCGGGGACGACGCCATAGCGCGCGGTGGCACCGCCGGGTCCGGTGGTGAATCCGGTCTTCACCTCGTCGAAGGTGAGCAGCGCGCCGTGTCGGTGCAACAGCTCGCGCAGACCCTCGAGGTAGCCCGGACCGGGCGCGATGATGCCGGCATTCATCATGATCGGCTCAACGATCATGCCCGCCACCCGGCCGTCGAACTCGGTGAGCACGCGCTCCACGATCGCCAGGTCGTTGAACGGCACGACCACGACCAGCTCGCGGATCGCCGCCGGGATGCCGGTGTTCGCCGCGACGCCGAGGGGACGATCGCGCGGGCCGATCTCGTCCGGCTCGGGCAGCACGGACACCTGCACCGAATCGTGGTGGCCGTGATAGCAGCCCTCGACCTTGATGATCACGTCGTGTCCGGTGACCGCACGCATGAGATGCACCGCGTCCATGGTCGCCTCGGTGCCCGAATTGGCGAATCGCCATAACGGCAGGTCGAAGCGGCGAGCGAGGTCGCCGGCCACCCAGATCGCGTCGTCGGTGGGCTGCGCGAAGTGCGTGCCGCGCCGCACGCGATCGGACACCGCCGCGACGATCGCCGGGTGGCCGTGGCCGGCGATCGTGGCGCCGTACCCGCCGTGCATGTCGACGTACTCGGTGCCATCGACGTCATAGACCTTCGAGCCCGCGCCATGGCTCATCCACACCGCTTGCGGCTGCGCGATCTGCCAGTTGGACGTGGCGCCGCCGGCGAGGTGCTCGCGCGCTTTCTTGATCATCTCCGTGCTGCGCGGTTGGCGCTGCAAAAAGGCTTGTGCTTCGCGTTCGATCAGCTCGTCGAGCCGGTCGCGAACGTCGTCGGGGGCGGTCGCAACCGCAGGCGTAACCACGGGAATCCTCCGCTTTCGGCGGCCGGGCGATGATTGACTGAGCATTCAGTCTATGTCTAGAGTCAAGGCCTCGACAAGGTGCCCGAGCACGCCGGAGGCCGGATGAGCGAACCTCGCCGACGCCCGCGGCGCGCACCGCCCAGCCGTCGGCAGTTCCTGCGCTTGGCCGGAACGGCCGCCGTTGTGCCGGCGACGAGCGGGTTGCTGGCCGCGTGCGTACGCGCGGCCGGCTCACGCTCGGTGTCCGGCGCGCTCACCCTGGCTGCGCCCGATCATCCGGTGCTGTGGCCCATTTCGGCGGGCAACGATCCGATCGCCGACAACCTCACGCCCGAGCGGAACGCGACGCTGCGGCTGTACAACTACGCCGACTACATCGCCCCGGCTGCGATCAAGGCGTTCGAGAAGAAGTACGCCCGGTACAACGTGAATGTCACCGTGTCGACGTTCAACGACACCGATGAGGCGATCACCAAGATCCGCACCGGCGCGGTGCCCTACGACATCTACTTCCCGAGCTACGACCAGATCAGCCGGTTGGTGGCAGCGGAGTTGGTCCGTCCGCTCAACCACAGCTACCTCACCAACATCGACAAGGTGTGGGCCACGTTCCAGAACCCGTGGTACGACCAGCGGTGGCGCTACACCGTGCCCTACACCGTGTACACGACGGGCATCGGCTGGCGCACTGACAAGGTCAGTACCGACATCGCCTCGCTGGCCAATCCCTACGACGCATTGTGGGACGCGAAGTATCGCGGCGAGACGGCCGTGATCGACGACTGGCACACCGCGATGGCCATGTGCCTGCTGCGGGCCGGCAAGAACGACATCAACACCGCGTCATCGGCTGACCTGCAGGTGATCTCGCAGCAGCTCTCCGAGTTGCAGCGCACCTCGCAGCCGAAGGTCACGATCACGATGTACAACGACCTGCCGGCCGGTCAGTTGGGGCAGTGCCAGATGTGGTCCGGCGACGTGATCAACGCGCAGTACTACCTGCCCAAGCACACCCCGGTCTCGCTGCTCAGATACTGGTTCCCGCCGGACGGGCACGGCATGGTCGACAACGACCTGATGGTGATCCTGCGCGATGGCAAGAATCCCGTACTGGCACATCTGTTCGTGCAGTTCATGCTCGACACGAAGAACGCACTGACGAACTTCAGCTTCGTCGGCTACCAACCACCGCAGCGCTCGCTCGTTCCGGACACGGTGGTGGCCCGCGGCTTCGTCCCGAAGAACCTGTCCACGGCAGTGGTGCAAGAGGAGTATTTCGATGTCGGTTACCGGCTACTTGAACTGACCGTCGACAACGACGCGGCGTGGCACCGGATCTGGCTCGCGTTCAAGGCCGGCGGCTGATGGCGGCAGCGTTCACAGTCACGCTCAGGTGGTTCCGCAAGCGCTTCTCGCTGTGGTCGATCCTGTCGTTGCCCGGCATTGCATGGTTGGTGCTGTTCTTCCTCGCGCCGCTCTACGTCGTGCTGGCCATCGTGTTCGGGGCGGTCGACCCGACGTTCCGCACGCCGACACCGATCTGGAACCCGGCGCATTGGCGGGCCGGGCAGTTCACCTATGTCATCGACCGGATCTTCGGCAGCGATGCCGTGTTCGGTCCCGCGCTGCTGCGCACCGCGATCTACGTGCTCGCCGCCAGCGTGGTGTGCGTGACGGTTGCGTTTCCGGTGGCCTACTACGTGGCGCGCCTGTCCGGACGACGCAAGGGCCTGATCCTCGCGCTGCTGATCGCACCGTTCTGGATCAGCTACATGATGCGCATGCTCGCGTGGGTGAACCTGCTCGCTGACGACGGCCTGGTGAACAAGCTGCTCAGCTTCGGCGGGTTGTTCAACGTGCACGAGCAATGGCTGTCCGGCAAGAGCATCGTGGTCATCCTCGGCCTGGTCTACGGCTACGTCCCGTACATGATCCTTCCGCTTTATGCCGGCCTCGACCGCCTGCCGCAATCGGTGCTCGAAGCCGCGCGTGACCTCGGTGCGAACCGGGCACGAGCGTTCGTGCGAGTGGTGCTGCCGATGTGCCGGCCGACGATCGTGGCCGGCGTGCTGCTCACCTGCCTGCCGATGCTCGGCGACTACTACACCAACGACCTGCTGTCCGGATCGCCGAGCACGGCGATGGTCGGCAACCTGATCGACCAGACCGTGCTGACCCCTGGGGAGACCGGATATGCCGGTGCGTTCGTGATGATCGTGCTCGTCGTCTCGCTCATTCCGATGCTCTACTACGTGCGGTCGGTCGCGAAGAGTGAGTTGACCGCGACGTGAACGGCCCATTGACCTGGTTTCGTGACCCCTGGCGCAAGCCGCGGGTGCTCGTCGCGATCACGATCGGCTATCTGGTCTGGTCGCTCTTACCGGTCGCAGTCGCGGTGCTCTTCTCGTTCAATAATGGACGATCGCGCACCAGCTGGCAGGGCTTCTCGATGCGCTGGTACTGGGGCGACCCGATCCGTTCGGTCTGGCACGACGACAGCCTGCACACCGCGGTCGTCCAGACGATCAAGCTCGGTGTCATCACCACTGTCATCACCGTGCCGCTCGGGGTGCTGTTCGCGATCGGCATCGACCGCTGGCGCGGGCGGCTGCCCGAGACCGCGAACGTGCTGATGCTGCTGTCGTTCGTCATTCCCGAGACGCTGCTCGCCGTCGCGCTCCTGTTCCTGATCACGATCATCGCGGTGCCGTTCTACCTAGGCACAACCGCGCAGGTGATCGGCCTCGTCACGTTCCAGCTGTCGTATCCGGCGGTGCTCGTCCGCGCGCGGTTGGCGACGATCGGGCGGCAGTACGAGGAGGCCGCACAGGATCTCGGCGCGTCACCGCTCGGCTCGCTGCGCCGCGTGATCCTGCCGATGCTCACCCCGGCCATCTTTGCCAGCACGGTGCTCGTCTTCGCCGACGTCATCGACGACTTCGTGATCGTGCGCTACCTGTCCGGCGACTCGTCGACCGAACCGGCCTCGGTAAAGATCTACAACACCGCGCGCGCCGCGCCCACGCCGGCGCTCAACGCGCTCGCGACGATCATGCTCGGCACTGCCCTGCTCGTGGTCGTGATCGGCTATCTCATCTACCGCTTGCTGACGCGCGGCGACGCCTCGAGCGCCGATCGCAGCGTCGGGGCTTTCGCCGGTGAGGTCTGAGGAACTAGGCTGACTGTATGTTCAATCAGGAGCCCGCCCCGGTACCG
>DASRSG010000095.1:0-2638 GCA_035656595.1 Jatrophihabitantaceae bacterium
GTTACTCGTCGTGCCGGACGCCGAAGCATGAGATTTGCCGTGCCGCCACCCGACGGACCGCCGCTCGCGCAGCGCGCTGCGGATCGATCGACCGCCGACCTCGTGGCGGCGCGTGCCCGCGAGGCCGAACGGCTGCTTGACGCCGGGCGTGTGGTGATGACGCGCGCCGGCCTCGGCGGACGCGCGACGGTGGCCGAAATCGTGCGTGAGTCAGGGTTGTCGAACCAGGCGTTCTACCGGCATTTCGCCGGCAAGGACGATCTGGTCGCCACGATCGTCGATGCCAATGCGCGCCGGTTGGCGGTGTATCTGGAGAAGGCGATGGCGGTCGTCGACGACCCGGCCGAGAAGGTACGGACCTGGGTGCGAGTCGTGCTCCAGCAAGCGCTCGACCCGCGGATTGCGGAACCGACTCGCGCCGTCACCGCGAATCGCAACGTGCTGGTCGGACAGGCCGACAGCGACGCGCGGCGGGCGGAATCGCTGGTCTGGCAGCTGCTGATCGATCCACTCACCGCGGCCGGGTGCGCAGAGCCCCGGGTGAGTGCCTATCTGATCGGGAAGCTGACCTTTGCGGTGATGCTCGAGGCCTTGTGGGCCGACGATCCGCCCACCGATGACGAGATCGGTTTCGTCGAGGACTTCTGCCTGGCAGCCTTACCCGATCCGGCCGGCTAGCTCGCCGCCCGGATGCACGTGATGACGTGCGCGGCCGGCCTCCTTCGCCATGTACATCGCCTGATCGGCTCGTTCGAGGACCTCGATCGGGTCATTGGTGCTGCCCGCGAGCGCGATGCCGATGCTGGCGCTGATGGAGATCTCGCGGCCGGCAAATCGGGCTGGGAGCTTGATCGCCTGCTCGATGCGCAGCGCGAAGTTCGAGGCGGCCGCACCGTCGTCGAAGCCGTCGCAGACGACCACGAACTCGTCACCACCCAGCCGGCAGGCCATGTCGGTGCTGCGCAGCACCGATCGGATTCGGTCGGCGATGAGTTGGAGCAACTGGTCGCCGAGGTCGTGACCCCAGCTGTCGTTGACCGCCTTGAAGCGGTCAAGGTCGACGAACAGCACGGCAACGCCGCGGTCCGGGTGGCTCGCCTGCTGGAGCGCGGCGGCCAGCCGGTCGATGATGAGGGCACGGTTCGGCAAGCCGGTGAGCGAGTCGTGGGTGGCAAGCCGGGTGAGCCGCTCCTCGGTCTCCTTCCGCTCGGTGAGGTCGCGCGTCACCTCCGCGAAGCCGCGCAGGGTGCCGTCCTCGTGATGCATCGCGGTGATGACCGCGCTGGCCCAGAAGCTGCCGCCGTCCTTGCGTCGGTACCACGTCTCGATCTCGCAGCGGCCGTGAGTGCGCGCATATTCGAGGATGGCCTCGGGCTTGCCGGCATCGAACTGCTCGGCGGGGAAGAAGGTCGCGTAGTGCCGCCCGATGATCTCCGCTGGGGCATATCCGGTGATGCGTTCGGCACCGACGTTCCAGGTCTGCACCATCCCGACGGGATCGAGCATGAAGATCGCGTAGTCGGTGCTGCTCTCCACGAGCAGCCGCATGCGCTCTTCGCTCTCGCGGAGCAACTGCTCGGCCGCCTTCACCACAGAGATGTCGCGGACGAAGATGTGCGTTTCGCCAGCCACTTTGCCCTGCCAAAGCACAACTTCGACGGGGACTTCCCGACCGTCGCGGTGCATGGCGATGCTTTCCACCCGCTGTCCGGAGAACACCGTGGCCCCGTCGCTCTTCGAAGCGGCCCAGCGTGCTTTGTACTCCGCGCGAAGGCGCGCCGGGATCATGACTTCGCCCCCGTTGCGGCCGATCGCTTCGGCGGCGTTCCACCCGTAGAGCCGCGTCGCGGCTTCGTTCCATTCGATGACGCGTCCGTCGTCGGCAATCGATACGAACGCATCTGTTGCCGATTCGAACGCGTGCTTGAGCCGGTCGACGCTGCGCGTGAGATCGGTGCTGGCCGCGTTCCGGTCGCTCTCGCGCGACCCCAGACACACTGCCCCGACGGCGAGGCCGAGGAAGAACAGTTGCATGCCTTCGATGCCGCTGGTTGTGAGGCCCGCCTGGTGCGAGCAGGCGGCGAGTCCGAGACCGGTCGCGGCCACCGCATACGCCGCGCCGCCCTCGCGTCGTCGCAGGGCGAGCCAGCAGATGGGAATGGCGAGCGGCGCGAGCCGGTCGGTATCGCTGACGGCGCCGTTGCGTGCGGCCCAGAGCAGGCACAGGCCGAGGAGCAGCACCTGGGCGGCGAGCTCGGCCACATCCGCGGCACGTGGCCGCCGGTGCGTGCGTAGTCCGCGTTGCAGATTGCGCACCACGATCAAGATCGCGGGTGTCGACGCGGCGACCGCGGTCGCGTCGCCCAGCCAGAAGTTGAAGACGCTGTCCCGCCAGTCGGACCACGGGGAGCCTGCGACGAGCGACGACACGGTGATCGTGGTCGCGGCGGCACACAACGCGGCGAGGATCCCGGCACCCAACAGCAGCCATGCGTCCCGCGCGCGCCGTA
The DNA here is from genome assembly GCA_035656595.1 of Jatrophihabitantaceae bacterium. Classification (GTDB taxonomy): domain Bacteria; phylum Actinomycetota; class Actinomycetes; order Mycobacteriales; family Jatrophihabitantaceae; genus RYN-133. The sequence continues at coordinate 2,511 of DASRSG010000095.1, forward strand.
GCTGCGGGTCGAAGCCGATGCGCCGAACGAGGCCGGCAGCGAGGGCGTAGCTCGCGACGTCTGCGCAGCCCGATAGCACGACCGCGGCGACCCGATGATGTGGCGTCTGGAAGACGTACGCACTGAGC
>DASRSG010000096.1:0-26719 GCA_035656595.1 Jatrophihabitantaceae bacterium
CAGAATGGACGGGTGCAGCTGCAGAACTGGGCCGGCAACGTTGTCTTCTCGACCGGGACGCTGTTGCGGCCGACGTCCGTCGAGCAGGTGCAGGAGCTGGTGGCGAGCACGCCGCGGGTCCGCGCGCTCGGCACCGGACACTCGTTCAGCGCGATCGCCGACACCGAGGGCGCCCTGCTCACGGTCGCCGAGCTGGCCGGCGCGATCGAGTTCGGCGACGACACGGTGAGCTTTCCCGCCGGGCTGCGCTACGGCGAGATCACCGGCGTGCTCGAACAGCACGGCCGCGCGCTGCACAATCTCGGGTCGCTGCCGCACATCTCGGTCGCCGGCGCCTGCGCGACCGGCACGCACGGTTCCGGCATCGCCAACAAGTGCCTCGCTGCCGCCGCCATCGCGGTCGAGTTCGTGCGCGCCGACGGTGAGCTGGTCACGGTCGATCACAGCGATGAGTCGTTCAAGGGCGCCGTCGTATCCCTCGGCGCGCTGGGGATCGTGCACAAGCTGACGCTGGCGATCGAGCCCAGCTACGAGGTGCGCCAGGACGTCTGGCTCGACCTGCCTCTCGAGAGGTTGGTCGACGACCTCGACACCGTCATGGCTGCCGGCTACAGCGTGAGCGCCTTCACCACCTGGTCACGTCGCGACATCGTCGACCAGCTCTGGATCAAGTCCCGCACCGATCGCCCGATCGCGGACGGACGCCGCTGGGGCGCGCGACCTGCCGATACGGCACAGCACCCGATCCAGGGGCAGGACGCGTCGACGGCGACCCAGCAGCTCGGCGTTCCTGGTCCGTGGAACGCGCGGCTGCCGCACTTCCGGCTCGAGTTCACCCCGAGCAACGGTGACGAGCAGCAGAGCGAGTTCCTGCTCCCGCGCGAGCACGGTGCCGCCGCGCTGATGGCCCTGCGTGCCCTCGACCTGCAGGCGGCGCTGCAGATCTGCGAGATACGCACCATTGCCGCGGACGAGCTCTGGCTGAGCCCGTGCAATGGACGGGACACGATCGCTGTGCACTTCACCTGGGTCGACGACGACGAGCTGATCGCCGATGCGGTAACCCGGGTCGAGGGCGCGCTCGAACCGTTCGACGCCCGCCCGCACTGGGGCAAGGTGTTTCACACCGACCCGCGCCCGCACTACCCGCAGCTGGCGGCGTTCGGCAAGCTGATCGACACCTACGACCCGCAGCACAAGTTCGGCAACGCGTTCCTCGAGCGGTACGTCTACTAGGACTTCTTCGCCGCGGCCTTCTTGGCCGGCTTCTTCGCCGCCTTCTTGGCCGGCCGCTTCGCGGCTTTCTTCGCGGTCTTCTTGGCCGGCCCGCGCGCGCGGCGGTCGGCCAGCAGCTCCGAGGCACGCTCGTCGGTGAGCTCCTCGATCGAGTCACCGCGCCGCAGTGACGCGTTCGTCTCGCCGTCGGTGACGTACGGGCCGAACCGGCCGTCCTTGACCACCATCGGGTTGCCCGACACCGGATCCTTGCCGAGTTCCTTCAACGGTGGCGCGGCAGCCGCGCGGCGGCCACGCTGCTTGGGCTGGGCCAGGATCGCCGCGGCCTCGTCCAGCGTGATCGTGAAGAGCTGGTCCTCGTTGTCGATCGAGCGCGAGTCGGAGCCCTTCTTGATGTAGGGGCCGTACCGGCCGTTCTGTGCAGTGACATCCTCGCCGTCGAGCTGCCCCAGCGTGCGTGGCAGGGTGAGCAGCTTCTCGGCGTCGGCCAGGGTCACGGTGTCCAGCGCCATCGACTTGAACAGCGAAGCCGACTTCTCGCCGTCGGTCACGTAGGGCCCGTAGCGTCCCGACCGTGCAGTGATCTCGCGACCGTCGGGCAGCGCACCGAGCGCGATGTCACCGGACGGCGCGGAGAGCAGCTCCTCGACCTTCTCCGGGGTCAGCTCGTCGGGCGCAAGATCCTCAGGGACCGACGCGCGTTGCGACTCCTCGTCCGAACCGCGTTGCAGGTACGGGCCGTACCGCCCGACCCGCACCATCACGCCGGTGTCGCCGAGCGGGATCGAGTTCACCCCGCGCGCGTCGATCTCTTCCAACCGCGACTCGATGAGCCGTTTCAAGCCGCCCTGCGCGGAGATGCGCTTGGCGTCGGTCGCATCGTCGGCGCCGAAGTAGAACCGGCGCAGCCAATCGACGCGTGACCGCTCGCCGTTGGCGATGTCGTCCAGGTCGTTCTCGACCGAGGCGGTGAAGCCGTAGTCGACGAGCCGGCCGAAGTACGACTCGAGCAACCCGATCACGGCGAACGCCGTCCACGTCGGGACGAGCGCAGGTCCCTTCTTCCAGACGTAACCGCGATCCTGGATGGTCTGCATGATCGAGGCGTAGGTGGACGGGCGGCCCACGCCGAGCTCTTCCATCGCCTTGACCAGCGACGGCTCGGTGTAGCGCGCGGGCGGCGAGGTCGAGTGCCCGTCGGCCTCGAACTCGCGCGGGTCGAGCCCATCGCCGCGGGTCAGCTGCGGCAGCCGCTTCTCGACGTCGTCCTTCTCGTCGGCCTCGTCGGTGTCCTCGACGTAGGCGCGCAGGAAACCGGGGAAGGTGATCGTGCGACCGCTGGTGGTGAACACCACCGATTCGTTCGAGGCCGATGTCGCGCCGATCCGGATCGACACCGTCGTGCCGACCGCGTCGGACATCTGTGAGGCCAGCGTGCGCTGCCAGACCAGCTCGTAGAGGCGGAACTCGTCGGAGGAGAGCTGGTTGGCCACCTGGCCGGGCGTGCGGAACGAGTCGCCGGCCGGGCGGATCGCCTCGTGCGCCTCCTGCGCGTTCTTTACCTTGCGGGTGTAGATGCGTGGCTCGGCCGGCACGTAGGCGTCACCGTAGAGCTCGCGGGCCTGGGCGCGCGCCGCGCCGAGCGCGGTCTCGGACAGCGTCGTCGAGTCCGTGCGCATATAGGTGATGAAGCCGTTCTCGTAGAGCCGCTGCGCGGTGCGCATCACCTGCTGCGCCGACCAGCGGAACTTGCGGCCGGCCTCCTGCTGCAACGTGCTCGTCATGAACGGCGCGTAGGGACGGCGACGGTACGGCTTCTCCTCGACGCCGTGCACGCTGAAGTCGCGGCCCTCCAGGCGAGCGGCCAGCCCCCGCGCGCCGGCCTCGTCCAGGTGCAGCACGCTCGAGGGCGCGCGTCCGGTTGCGGGGTCGAAGTCGCGTCCGGTGGCCAGCCGCATGTCATCGACGCTGACCAGCGTCGCGGTGAAGGTTGCCGGATCGCCCGGCTTGGGCGCGGAGGGGGCGAAGGTGCCCTGCACGTCCCAGTACTCGGCGGAGTGGAAGGCCATCCGGGCACGTTCGCGCTCGACGATCATCCGGGTGGCGACCGACTGCACCCTGCCTGCGGACAGGCGGGGCAGTACCTTCTTCCACAAGACCGGGCTGACCTCGTAGCCGTAGAGCCGGTCCAGGATCTGACGGGTCTGCTGCGCCTCGACCAGTTCCGCGTCGATCTCGCGCGGGTTGGCGACAGCGGCCGCTATCGCGCTCGGCGTGATCTCGTGGAACACCATCCGGCGCACCGGCACCTTGGGCTTGAGCGTCTCGACCAGGTGCCAGGCGATCGCCTCGCCCTCACGGTCCTCATCAGTGGCGAGGTAGAGCTCGTCGGCGTCCTTGATCAGGCCCTTGAGCTTGGTGACCTGCGCCTTGCGGTCGGCGCTGACCACGTAGAGCGGCTCGAAGTCGTGATCGACGTCGACGCCCAGGCGCGCCCACGGCTCGCCCTTGTACTGCGCGGGGACTGCTGCGGCATTCGGTGGCAACTCGCGGATATGGCCGATCGAGGCCTCGACGACGTAGCCGGCACCGAGGTACCCGCCGATCATCTTGGCCTTCGTCAACGACTCGACGATGACCAGCTTGGTCCCCGTCTTCGCCGCCTTGCTCGCCACCCGCGCTCCTGTCGTCCGTTTCAGGCGGGCTTGGTACCCACCAGTCGCGGACGGTACAGGACGATCCCAACCGGGCTGCGTCACAGCCGTTACAGCCAGTCGCTCCCGCCGCCGTCGGGAGCCGGGCCGACCAGCTCGGCAAAGCGCCGCAAACGCTTGGCCGAGGTGATCCGCCAGCCCGGTCCGCCGCGCGCGCCGATCGAGACCGCGGCCAGCCCGAGCCGGGACAGTTGCGCGCCCGCGGCAAGGTGCAACCCGGGGTCGACGCGCGACGTCGCGAGCAGGTAGCCGCCCTCGTCATGGCGTCCCCAGGCGATCGCCCACAGCCGCAGGCCGCCCACGGTCAGCGCGAAGCCGGTCGGCGGCCCCTCGTTGGCGCCCCGGGTCCATCTCGCGGCCGCGTCGAGCAGTTCGGGCCGAAAGCCCGTGCGCACGCTCCAGCCTTCCTCGGCTGCCACGATCGGGTCGGGCCCTTCCACCGCACGCATAGCGAACTCGGCAGCGAGCGCGTCGGCGCGCCACCGTTGCGCCACGACGATCGACAGCCGGGCCGTGCCGGCATTGCGCACCCAGTGACCGCCGGCGAGCAGGACGCCGTCGAGGTCGGCACGCGAGGGTTCGGCGGCCGCCGCGCCGAACAGGGAGAACTGATTCACTGCGCCTCGCGAGCGCGAGCGCTCATCGCCTGGTGGTCACCTTGCCCTCGACTTCCGCTCTTCGGGGTTAGACGCCCGTGGTCGCCGGTGCCGCCGCCTCGGTGACGGGCGCGTCGCCCATCGACACCCGACGCCGCTTCGAGACGATGACCGCCGCCGCAATGATCGCGAATGCGACCACGCCGGCCAGGATGCGCAGGCCGACCGACGCGTTCTCACCGACGGTCAGCTTGACCACGGCCGGCGCGACCAGCACCGCGACCAGGTTCATCACCTTGATCAGCGGGTTGATGGACGGGCCGGCGGTGTCCTTGAACGGGTCACCGACGGTGTCACCGATGACCGTGGCCGCGTGCGCCTCGGTGCCCTTGCCGCCGTGCACACCGTCCTCGACCATCTTCTTCGCGTTGTCCCACGCGCCACCGGAGTTGGCCAGGAAGATCGCCATCAGCACACCGGCACCGATCGCCCCGGCGAGGTAGCCGGCCAGCGGGCCGATGCCGAGCAGGAAGCCGATGGTGATCGGGGCGAAGATCGCCAGCAGACCCGGGGTGGCCAGCTCACGCAGCGAGTCCTTGGTGCAGATGTCGACGACGCGCGCGTAGTCGGGCTTCTCGGAAAAGTCCATGATGCCGGGGTGGTCGCGGAACTGGGCGCGCACCTCGTAGACGACCCGGCCGGCCGCACGTCCCACCGCGCTGATCGCGAGCCCGCTGAACAGGAACACGACCGAAGCGCCGATGATCACGCCGAACAGGTTGTTCGGCTGCGACAGGTCGAGGCTGAAGGACAGGTTGGTGAGCCGACCCGCACCCCCGAGCGCCGCATCGGCGCCACCCTTGAGCGAGTCGAGGGCGTCGGACCACGCCTTGTTGAACGACCCGAACAGTGCCGTCGCGGCGAGCACGGCAGTCGCGATCGCGATGCCCTTGGTGATGGCCTTGGTGGTGTTGCCGACGGCGTCGAGGTCGGTGAGGACCCGCGCGCCCTTCTCGTCGATGTCACCGCTCATCTCGGCGATGCCCTGGGCGTTGTCACTCACTGGGCCGAAGGTGTCCATCGCGACGATCACGCCGGCGGTGGTCAGGAGGCCGCAGCCGGCAAGTGCGACGGCGTAGAGCGCGACGAAGGTGCTGCCGCCGCCGAGCAGGAACGCGCCGAACACCGCGGCACCGATGAGTACGGCGGAGTAGACCGCCGACTCGAGGCCGAGCGAGATGCCGGCCAGGACGACCGTGGCCGCGCCGGTGAGCGAGGTATCGGCGACGTCCTTGACCGGGCGTCGCACCGTGTCGGTGAAGTAGCCGGTGAGCTGCTGGATGAGCACGGCGAGGACGATGCCGATCAGCACTGCGACGAACGCGATGATGCCCGGGTTGCCGGTCGCATCACTGACATGCCCTGCGAGCTTGTTGAAGTTGCTGGGCAAGAACGTGAAGGCCGCGACGGCAACGAGGACGAGTGACACCGCGGCGGTGAAGAAGAAACCACGGTTGATCGGGACGAGGCCGTTGCGGTCGCCCTCGCGCAGCTTGGTCGTCATGATGCCGACGAACGAGCTGATGATGCCGATGGCGCCGATGATCAGCGGCAGCAGCAGACCCTTCGCGCCGAACGCGGTCTGGCCGAGGATCAGCGCGGCGACCAGGGTGACCGCGTAGGACTCGAACAGGTCAGCGGCCATGCCGGCGCAGTCGCCGACGTTGTCGCCGACGTTGTCAGCAATGGTTGCCGCGTTGCGCGGGTCGTCCTCGGGAATGCCCGCCTCGACCTTGCCGACCAGGTCGGCACCGACGTCCGCAGCCTTGGTGAAGATGCCGCCGCCGACACGCATGAACATGGCGAGCAGGGCGCCACCGAAACCGAAGCCTTCGAGCACGGTCGGGGCGTTGGAGTTGTAGAGGAACAGCACCACCGATGCGCCGAGCAGGCCCAGGCCGACGGTGAGCATGCCGACGATGCCGCCGGTGCGGAAGGCGACGTGGAAGCCGCGCTCACGCCCGCCGCCGCGGGCGGCCGCGGCGACGCGGACGTTGGCCTGGGTGGCGAGCGTCATGCCGATGTAGCCGACCGAGGCGGAGAACACGGCGCCGACGATGAAGAACAGCGCTCGGCCGAGCTGCACCGAGAAGCCGCCGTGGTTGACGGGCAGCACGAGCAGCAAGATGAACACGATGACCGAGAAGACGGCGAGGGTGCGGAACTGGCGGTTCAGGTAGGCGCGGGCGCCTTCCTGCACCGCCTTGGCGATCTCCTGCATCTTCGGGGTGCCCTGGTCGGCCTTGAGCACCTCCCGGACCAGCGTGTAGGCGAAGACGAGCGCGGCGATGGCGACCAAGCCGATCACCGCGACTGCGCCCTTCTGGCCGGATGAGATTCCTGGAGCGGCGATCAGGCCGTGCATGCAAGTACCCCTATGTCATTCATCGAATCGCCGCCGGTGCGAGCACGGCGGCGGATCAGTGCGGTGAGCCCGCGGCGCGAGGGTTCCACGCACGGGGCAGGCTTGTCTGGCGGAGTCTAACCGCACGCTGGGGATTCGGCCCGGCGCGGGTACTGGCGGGTAGTGCTGGTAACGCTTACGCTCTGCTGCCGTCGGCGAGGCCGGCGATCGCCGCGTCGACGGTGTCGTGGATGGTGAACACGCCGTCGAGCCCAGTAATGGTGAAGAGTTTGAGGATGCGCTGATGGGTGCACACCAGCGGCAGCGAGGCACCGTGCTCGGCGGCGGACGTGCGGGCCGCGACGAGGGCGCCGAGGCCGGTGGAGTCGAGGAAACCGACCTCAGTGAGATCGACCACAACCGAGCGGCCGTCCTCGAGCATCTCGGTGAGCCGCTCGCGCAGCTGCGGCGCTGCGTAGACGTCGACTTCGCCGCTGACGCCGACGACGGCGACAGCGTCCTCGCCGTGCTTGGAAACGGAAAGATCCACGCGTCTCCCACCTCACGTTGTCAGCCCAGCGACCAGAATTTGCACCGCGTCACTTTTGAGCGATCTCGAGCTATCGCAGGTCTGCGACAGCATGCCACAGAGGCGGGAACGGAGGGACGGTGCACGCGCTACTCGATCAAGTGCTGCTGGGCGTGCCGCCCGACGCCTCACCGCTGACCCACGTCGAGGTGCTGGCCGCCCGCGCCGGGCGGCAGGCCGACTGGCCGCCGTGGACGCCGGAGATCCTCCGGCTGCGCCTGGCCGCACGTGGGGTGAGGTTGCCGTGGGAGCACCAGGCGCGCGCCGCCACGCTGGCCCATGACGGCACGTCGGTGGTGCTCGCCACCGGTACCGGCTCGGGCAAGTCGCTGGCCTATCAGCTGCCCGGATTGGCCGCCTTGCTCGCCGACGACCGGGCCCGGGTGCTCTACCTCGCGCCCACCAAGGCGCTGGCCGGGGACCAGCTGCGTTCGCTGGCGTCCTACGACTTGCCGGGGGTGCGGCCGGCGACCTACGACGGCGATACCCCGATCGAGGAGCGCGACTGGGTGCGCGCCCACGCGAACTGGGTGCTGACCAACCCGGACATGGTGCACCGCGGCATCCTGCCCGCGCACGCCCGGTGGGCCTCGTTCTTCCGGCACCTGCGCTACGTGGTGATCGACGAGTGTCACGCTTACCGCGGCCTGTTCGGGGCGCACGTCGCGCTGATCCTGCGCCGGCTGCAGCGGGTGGCACGCTCGTACGGCGCTGCGCCGACCTTCATGCTGGCATCGGCTACGGTCGCTGACCCCGCGGCAGCTGCACAGCGCCTTGTCGGGATGCCGGTGGCCGCGGTGGACGAGGATGCCTCGCCGCGCGGCGCGATCACGTTCGGGCTATGGGAGCCGCCATTGACCGCGCGGCGCGGGGAGCACGACGCGCCGGTGCGTCGTGCTGCCGGCGCAGAAGCGGCGCGCTTGCTCGCCGACCTTGTGGTCGAAGGCGCCCGCACGCTGGCCTTCGTCCGGTCGCGGCGCGGGGCCGAGCTGACGGCGCTGACCGCTCAGCGACACCTGACCGAAGCCGGCGCGGCTGCGCTGGTCGCGCGGATCGCGGCATACCGAGCCGGCTACCTGCCCGAGGAACGGCGGGCGCTGGAGGCAGCGCTGTCGTCGGGTCGGCTGCTCGGTGTCGCGTCGACCAACGCCCTCGAGCTCGGCCTTGACGTCAGCGGCCTCGACGCGGTGGTGGTGGCCGGCTTCCCGGGCACGCTTGCATCGCTGTGGCAGCAGGCCGGCCGGGCCGGCCGGTCAGGGGCGGCCGCGCTCGTGCTGTTCGTCGCCCGCGACGATCCGCTGGACACCTATCTGGTGCACCACCCCGAGGCGGTGTTCGGGCACCCGATCGAGGCGTCGGTGTTCGACCCGGAGAACCCGTACGTGCTCGGCCCGCAGTTGTGTTGCGCTGCGGCCGAGCTACCGCTGCGCGCCGAGGATGTCGGTTCGTTCGGCGCGAGTGCGCCCGCCGTGCTGGATCAGCTCGTCGCGCGGGGGCTGCTGCGGCGGCGACCGTCCGGCTGGTACTGGACCTCGCGCGATCGGCCGGCCGCTGACATCCGCGGTAGTGGCGGGCCACCGGTCACCGTGGTCGAGAGGAGCGACGGCTCGCTGATCGGGACGGTTGACGCCGGCGCCGCACACGGCACCGTGCACGACGGCGCGGTCTACCTGCACCAGGGCCGCTCGTACGTGGTGGACTCGTTCGACGTCGAGGACGCCGTGGCGCTCGTACACGCCGAGGAGCCCGATTGGTCGACGACTGCGCGCGATCTCACCGACATCGCGATCGTGGCGACGACGACTGTCGCCCAGTACGGACCGATCAGCGTGGCGTTCGGAACCGTCGACGTCACCAATCAGACCGTGAGCTACCAGCGCCGCCGGATCAGCACCAACGAGATCATCGACGAGACCCCGCTCGACCTGCCGGCACGCGAGCTGCGGACCCGTGCCGTCTGGTACTGCATCGGGCAAGACGCGCTCGACGCGGTCGAGCTGTTCGAACGCGACGTTCCGGGCGCCGCCCACGCCGCCGAGCACGCCGCGATCGGGCTGCTGCCGCTGTTCGCGACCTGCGACCGCTGGGATATCGGTGGGGTATCCACCGGCCTGCATCCTGACACCGGCAGCCCCACGGTCTTCGTCTACGACGGCGCGGCGGGTGGGGCCGGCTTCGCCGAGCGCGGCCACGCTGCACTGCGGCCGTGGCTGCAGGCCACCCGCGAAGCGATCAGCGCGTGCGAATGCGTGTCGGGTTGCCCGTCGTGTGTGCAGTCGCCCAAGTGCGGGAACGGCAACGAACCGCTGGACAAGGGCGGCGCCGTGCGCTTGCTCGATCTCGTGCTGGGCCATCTCGGCCGATCCTGACCCAGCCAACCGAGCGGCGCGGGCGTGCGCGGTGACCTCGCGCGCGCCGACAACCGGCAGTTGGACCGACTCGGCGACCGTTACCGAAACCGTGCCGCTACGACCCCCGGGGTCAAGCGCGAGCTGGCAGCGTTCGACCGTCGCGTCGTTGGCGGCGGCAAGAGCGTGCGCCGCGGCGCACGGCGACCCGCCGAGCCCGATTCGTGTCGCAGCCGCGAGTGCGGCGAAGTCGGCCGCCGCCTCCGCGCGGTGCCGGGCGAGCACGGCGAGCGAGCGCAGCACGATGATCAGGGAGATCGCGAACAGCACGGCACCGCACCCGAGGACCCACACCACCGCCGCGCCGCGGTCGCGGGCCACGGCGGCGATCACGGCGGCTCGCGTGCCGCGACCGCCTGCTCGGTGACAGTCACCGACGGCAGGAAGGGCACGAGCAGGTGTGCGCGCACCGACGCGATCGCCACCACGTCGTCGCCGGTGACCTGTAGCCGGATCTGCGCGCCGGGCGCCGCCGCCCGGGCCAGCCCGGCGGCGTTGCGGTCATCGCCGCGGGCCGCCGCGCGGGCCGCCTCGCGTGCGGCGTCCTGGGCACGTACCCGTACCGACGCAACTGACACCGCGCTCAGCGCGACCGCCAGCAGCAACACGAGCACGGGCAGGCACGCCGCGAGCTCCGCGGTGACCATGCCGTGGTCGGACCGGCTAGATCGCATGCAGCGCGCTCGTGATGATGTTGCTCAGCGTTGAGGAGACCGCATCGCTGCGCACGATCTTGTAGAGCACGACGGCGAAGGCGACGGCCGCGACTGTGCCGACGGCGTACTCGGCCGTGCTCATGCCACGGTCGATCGCGGCCCGGATGTCCTTTGCGCGCTGGGTGATTCGCTTGAAGAGTTTCATGACGAGCAGCCAAGCCGGACCGGTCGAGCCGACGCGGCGCTCGCGAGCAATCTGTGGACGGCCGACCGGGCTGTGGATGACGGCCGCGGCGGGCCGTCACGCCGGCGGTGCGAGCAGTTCGGCGAGCAGGTCGGGCGCGATGTTCCCGCCGCTGACGACGGCGACGGTGTCGCCGCGCAGGCCGAGCGAGTCGCCATGGTGCAGGTAGGCAGCGACCGGGACGGCGCCGGACGCCTCGGCGACGATGCGGGCATCGACCGCGAGACGGCGCACGGAGTCGCGGATCTCGTCCTCGGTCACGGTGACGATGTCGTCGACGTAGCGCTGGATCTGCCGCCACGGGATCTCGCCCAGCGAGGTGGTGCGCAGCCCGTCCGCGATCGTGCGGTAGGTCTGCTCCGGCAGCCACGACACCCGCTTCCCGCGGCGGAACGACTCGGCGGCATCGCCGGCCAGTTCTGGCTCGACGCCGATCACCCTGATCCCCGGCGCGCAGGCCTTCACCGCGGTGGCCACGCCGCCGAGCAGACCGCCGCCGCTGACCGGGACGAGCACGGTCGCGACACCGGGACGGTCGGCGGCGATCTCGAGGCCGACCGTGCCCTGCCCGGCGAGGACGTCGGCGTCGTCGTAGGGCGGCACCAGCACGTACCCGTGCTCGGCGGCCAGCTCGAAAGCCCGGGTGTCGCGTTCGGCCGCACCGACGATGACGACCTCGGCGCCGAGGCGCCGCACACCGTCGACCTTCACCGCCGGCGCCGCGTCCGGCATGACGATCACGGCCCGCAGACCGAGTTCGCGGGCGACCCACGCGATCGCTCGCGCGTGGTTGCCGCTGGAATGGGTCACCACCCCCTGCGCGCGGGCCGCCTCGAGGCGCTGAAGCACTGCGTTGAACGCCCCGCGCAGCTTGAACGCGCCCGTCGGCTGAAGGTTCTCGGGCTTGAGCCAAAGTGGCCGATCGGGCGCGGCGGCGGCGAACGGGATCAGCGGCGTGCGCACGACCCGCCCGATGATCCGTTCGGCCGCGGCCAGGATGTCGTCGAGAGTGACCAGCTCGTCGGGCACGTAACCTCCGCTACTCGGCAATGTCGCGCGTCAACAGCACGGTATTGATGAAGCTACGAAAGAGCCGGATCGGGTCATCGTCCGAGATAGATACCGTGGTCGTGCCGGTGCGCCGCACACCGGTCAGCCATGTCGCGAGCTCGGCGAGGTCGGCATTGCGGAAGGTGACGGCGAGCGTGGCCGGGAGCTCGATCTGCGGCAGCCGCGCGTCGCCGATGCCGTGCACGGCGGCCTCGGCCTCGGCGCGGATGAGGTCGCGTGCGGCGTGCGGATGCATGCTGTCGGCCGCGAACCGGCTCACCGCCGACTTCACCACTGCGGTCCGGATGCCCGGGCAGATGCGGGCGGCTTCGGCCGCGGTGACGTCGTCGCCGGTAACCAGTACGACGGGGACGCCGTGGCCGAGCGCGACCAGCGCGTTGATGCCCGACTCGCCGACCACCGTGCCGTTGAGCCGCACCTCTGCGATCGCACGCGGGTTGTAGGTGTGCGACAGCGGCGACGAGGTCGACATCGAGCCGTGGTAGGAGACGAAGAAGACCGCGGCGAAGGACGCGTCCAGGCCCTGCATCATGTACAGCGGCTTGTGCCGGCCGGACAGATAGCGCGCGGATCCGGCCAACGCGTCGGGTCGCAGGTTCTGCATCTTCGAGTGCGAGTCGTTCACGAGGAAGTCATCGGCGCCCGCGGCCAGCGCCCCCTCAATCGCCGCGTTGACCTCGGCCTGCAGCAGCCCGCGGTAGTGGCCGTATTCCGGCTCGCCGAGCAGACACTGCCCCCAGTCGACGACTCCGGCCGTGCCCTCCATATCGGAGGAGATGTACACCTTCATGCCAGCCAGCCTGCCAGCCCGGTGCGGTTTGTGAACGACGATGCCGACCGACCCGCATCTGCGCCACCGGACGATCACGTGACCGCGGCTGCTCGCCATACGCTGGGATGCACACCTCGGTTTGGCGGTCGCATGGCTGGTCGATGGAGCCGCAGACTGTGGCGGCTGGTAGCTGGTGGCGCTTGCTTGCTCTGGGCCATCGTGGAGCTGTCCGGCGCGACCGCAGGCCGGGCACCGACCCGGCCGGCCAGCACGACTACGGCCCTACCCGTACGGATCCTGCAGCTGAATCTGTGCGATAGCGGCATCGCCGGTTGCTACACCGGCCGGTCGTTACGCGCGGCCAGCGCGTTGATCCGCGCCGAACGCCCGGACGTTGTCACGCTCAACGAGGTCTGCCGCGGCGACGTGTCCGTGCTCGGCAGGACGCTGTCCGAGACCCGCCAATCCGCAAGCGTCGCGGTGGCCTTCGAAGCCGCCGTGGACCGCCGGACAGGCAGGGCTTTCCGGTGCCGCAACGGCGAGCCGTACGGCATCGGCATCGTTGCGCGGTTCGGACCCTCGCCCTCCCGAATCGATCGCGATGGTGCCATCTACCCGAGGCAAGACACCACCGATCCGGAGGAGCGGGTTTGGCTGTGTTTGCACGCCACCGCCGACTTCTATGCCTGCACCACGCATCTGGCTAGCACCAGTGCGAGCGTCGCGCTCGCCCAGTGCCGCTACCTGCTCGACACCGCCGTCCCTGCCGAGCGCGCCCGGGGCGGGCGGGATCCCGTGGTGATCGGCGGCGACCTCAACCTCAGATCTGGCGGCTCGCCCGACGCGCACTCCTGCCTGCCGGCTGGCTTTGACCAGACCGACGACAGCGCGCTGCAGCACGTCGTGGTGACGGCTGGCGTCACGGTGCGCTCGCGCAGAGTGATCAGCATGCACGGCACAACCGACCACCCGGCCTTACTTGTCGCGCTCACCGTCACGGTGGGCACGCCGTAGGCGACGCTCAGCCGGCTCCGGACAGGACCGCACCGGCGATGCCGATGACCGTCGGGACGATGCCGAGGCATACGAACGACGGGAGGAAGCACAGCCCCAGCGGCGCCGCGACCAGCACGCCCGATCGGGCCGCCCGTGCCTGAGCCGCGCAGCCCAGCTGGGCGCGCACCTCGCGAGCGAGCTGCTCGAACTCGGCGGCCAGCCGTACCCCGCTCGACGCGCTTCGGAGGGCCGCGACGGCCACCGGCGCCAGGATTTCGAGCTCGCTGGCCGCCCGCCAGGCTTCGCCCGGATCGGCGCCCAGCCGCAACAGCCCGCCGACCCGCGCCAGCCGTGCACCGCACTCGCCGTCTGCGGCCGGCGCGGCTAGGACCAGCGCCTCGGACAGCGGCTGGCCGGCACGCAACGCGACTGCGACCAGATCAAGGGTCAAGGCAAGTGCCGGGGTGGTGCGAGCACGCTCTGGCCGCGCGTGCAGCCGAGAAATCACCACGACGGCGACCGGAACCGTGACCAGCGCAGCCAGCACGCCGCGCTCGACGCCGAATGCCGCAACGCAGGCGACCGCAACAGCGGCGCCGACGACGCGCTGCAGCGCCCGCATCGGCAGTGCCCGTCGCGGCGAGCGCTGGGCCTTCGACGGCGGGTCGCTGCCGGCGAGGCCCAGGCCGACTGCGAGCAACAGCCAGGTCAGGGTCACGTGCGCTCCGCACTCGCGGCCAGGCGCTGCGTCCACAGCACGCCGGCCGCATCGAACGCGACTCCGAAGAAGCAGATCAGCTGGCCGGCGCGCGTGGTCAGCAACACGCCGAGCGGGTGAGCCTGCATCGCCGCGCCGAGTAACAGACCCAGCACCGGAAGGACGGCGAGCAGGGCAGCCGACGACCTCGCACCGGCCACTGCGGCGGTCACCGCTTGGCGTTGCGCAACGCGGCCGGCAAGGTCGTCGGCGACCCGCCGGACCACGGCCGCGAGCGGCGCTCCCGCCCGATCGGCGACCCGCCAGGCATCGCCCAGACCACGCAGCTCGGCAGCTTCGAACCGCGGATCGTCCCCCGCGTGACATGCCTCGGCACCCGCGCTGAATTCCGCACGCCAGGTGGGTGCCGCATCGGCAGCCGCAGTGAGGGCGGCTGACGGCCCGCTGCCCGACTCGAGTTCCGCGGCGACCAGCCGCACGGCGGTGCAGAGCTCAGCGTCACGGCGTCGCGCCGCACGCCCGCGCAGCGCCCCCAACACCAGCCGCGCAAGGGTCGCCGCGCCGATGCCGGTGGCGGCGGCAAGGACGGGCCCGGCCAGGCCGAACACCGCGCCGGTGGCCGCAATGCAGCCGACGCTCGCGAGCAGCTCGGGGCGGGGCAGCGGCGCGCGCACAGTACGGGCCGGCACTTCGGCCAACCGGCCACGTGCGGTCAGCAGCCGCGCGCGCATCGCGGCGGGGTCGACACCCGGGAGCAGCAGCACGCCGAACCCGAGCAGCAGCCAAGTCAGGCCAGTCACAGCCCGACCGTCACTTCGATCCGGCCGGGACCGATGCCCATGGTCGGCTCGCCCCGCTCCCACAGCAGCAGCTCCGGCACGCGCGCCTCGCGCGCGGCGAGCTCATCGGCCAACCGCCGGGCGGCACCGGACAAGCCAGCCGTGCGCGTCCAAGCCGGGTAAACGGCCAGCGCATCACCGGCTCGATCGAGCAGGCCGATCTCGTCGACGACACGGGTACCGTCGCGCAACCGGCGCAGCGCGATCACGACCGACAGCGCGCTCGCGACGAGCGAAGTCACTGCGGCAGCCGGCAAGCCGGCCAGGCCGCCGAGCGCAAGCAGCCGGGCCGGAACGTCAGCCGCCGAATTCGCGTGCAGCGTTGCCGCGCCACCCTCATGGCCGGTGTTCAGCGCAACGAGCAGCTCGACCATCTCGGCGCCACGGAACTCGCCGACGATCAGCCGGTCGGGACGCATCCGCAACGACTGCCGCACCAGTTCGCGTAACTCGACCGCGCCGGCGCCTTCTACATTCGCCGTCCGGGTGACCAGCCGCACGCAATGGCTCGGCAGCGCGATCTCTGCAGCGTCCTCGATGATCAGCACCCGCTCGTCGGGCGGGACCAGCCCCAACAGCGCGCCGAGCAGGGTGGTCTTGCCCGCCCCCGTCCCGCCGCTGATGACGAACGCGAGCCGGGCCGCCACGACGGCAGCGAGCAGATCGGCAACCGGGCGCGACATGGCACCGCGCGCGATCAGCGCGTCCACATCAAGGCGCCGGCGGGCGAGCACCCGCAAGGACAAGGTGGTGCTCGCACACACCGGCGGCAGCACCGCGTGCAGCCGGGTGCCGTCGGGCAGCGCCACGTCGGCGAAGGGCATCGCATCGTCGAGTCGCCGGCCGGCGCTGGCGGCGAGCCGCTGAGCCAGCCGGCGCACCGCGGCGTCGTCGCCGAACCGGACACCGGCCCGTTCGAGCCCGCGACCACGATCGATCCACACCGAGTCGGGTGCATTGACCAGGACGTCGCTGACATCGGGCAGCGCGAGGAGCGGCTCCAGCGGTCCGGCGCCGATGAGCTCAGCGTCGACCTCGCGGCGCAGCGCCGCGAACACCGCGTCGTCGACGATGCCGTCGGCCTCGGCGCGCACGGCGTCATCAAGCTCGCTCGGCGCGGAGACGAGGCGATGCCGCACCCGGTCAACAAGCTCGCTCATGCGGCATTCACGCCGCAAAGCCCGTCGAGCACGCCAGCGGCTACCCGCGCCGCCGACCGCGGCGAGATCGATCGATCCAGCGGCGCCAGCACGCCGAGCAACGGCGCGCCGAGCCGGGCAACGGCCTCGCCGATCGGCAGTCCGCCGCGCCGCAGCACCACCCCGACCGGACCGTCCGGCAGCGAGGCGAGCACCGCGCGCGCTGCCGCGAGTTCGCGCAGCTGCGCCACAGCGACCACGACGCGCAGCGCACAGCGCGACAGCGCGGCGTCGCGCATCGGCCCGGGCGCGCGCGGCACGTCGAGGACGACGGCGCCGAGCTGTGCCGCGCTATCGATCACCTGCAGTGCCGCCTCGGCAGACGGCGGGCCGACGTCAGCCGCGAGCACAGCCACCGAGCGCCAGCGCGGCAACCCACCGGCGAGCAGCCCGGGGTCGAGATGGCCGCCGTCCAACCGCAATCCCGACCACCGTGCACCCGGCACCGACTCGACGCCGAGCAGCACGTCGATGCCGCCGCCGACCGCATCGAGGTCGACGAGCAGAGACGGCGCCGCGGTAGCTGCCAGCGTCGCGGCGAAGGTCGAGGCGCCGACCCCACCGCTGCCCCCGACTACGCCCACGACCGAGCCCACCACCGAGCCCACCACGGAGGCCACGATCGAGCCCACGATTGCGTCCGACATGACCGAATCCTCGCGCTTTTCGCTCGCCAGGATCGGGTCAACCGCGTCACTGTGGACGACACGAGCAGCTGTGGACGGCGGATTTGACAGTGCTCATCCGTACCATCAGACCCGTGGTCTCCCGCACCGCAGCGTTCTTCGATCTCGACAAGACGATCATCGCCAAGTCGAGCGTGCTGGCGTTCGGCAAACCCTTCTACCAGGGCGGATTGATCAACCGGCGGGCCGTGCTGCGTAGCGCGTACGCCCAGTTCGTCTTCGCGCTTGCCGGTGCTGACGAGGATCAGATCGAGCGCATGCGTGCCTACCTGACCGCGATGTGCCAGGGCTGGGACGTCGCCCAGGTGCGCGACATCGTCTCCGAAACGCTGCACGAGATCATCGATCCGATCGTCTACGACGAGGCAGTCGAGCTCATCGGCATGCACAAGGCGGCCGGGCGCGACGTCGTGATCGTCAGCTCGTCCGGTGAAGAGGTGGTCGCGCCGATCGGGGCGATGCTCGGGGCCGACCACGTCGTGGCGACGAAAATGGTGGTCGCCGACGGGAAGTACACCGGCGAGATCGAGCTGTATGCCTACGGTGCTGAGAAAGCTGTGGCCGTGCGCGAACTGGCTGCCGATCGCGGCTACGACCTCACCAACAGCTACGCCTATTCCGACTCTGCCACCGACGTCCCGATGCTCGAGGCCGTCGGCCATCCGTTCGCCGTCAACGCCGATCGCGCGCTGCGCAAGATCGCCGCCGAGCGCGACTGGCCGACACTGACCTTCTCCAACGCCGTGCCGCTGCGCGAGCGGATCTCCGGGCTGCGGCCAGAGCACCCCACCCTGACCGCGACCGCAGTGGGCGCCGGCCTGGCCGCGGGCAGCCTCGTCTGGCTCGCGACACGGCGGCGAGCCAGACGCGCATAGGGTGCCGACACGCCGCACACCCCTTGTGCACCGACTGTGACCGGGGTCATATTCGCGGTAAGGACGAACCTCGTCTATGGCGGTCCAGCCCCCAGCGCGATTCGTCCGGCATGGCGACACGGGTACCCACGCGGGCGTTCACACCGCCACAGGTGAGTCGGCCGGGACCGGGACAGACCTCGGCCCCTGCACGACGTTTCCGCAAAGGGCACGCTTGAGTAGCCCGGTCGGCGTGCCGACGGCGTCGGAGTGAGCTTCGTTCACCCCGGCGCCGTCGAACTATCTGATCAGCCGCGCAGGATGGCCTCGCAGATCGCCGTCGACTCGCGCGCACCCGCGGCGACCGCCGCTGCGCAGTGCCGCAGCCATTCGGCGATCCCCTCGGGAGTCCCGGACCGGTAGGCGTCCAGCGCTTCGGCGTAGTCGGCGGCCAGGTCGCGGTGCCCCGCCTCGATGACGACCAGCGACTTCGGGTCCAGGCCGCGCTCGATCAGGGTCAGCCGGACGGCGGTTCGCGCGACCACGCCCGATGCCGGCGCGAAGGCGTCGAGCGAGAGCAGTTCGCCCTGGACGATGCCCGCCACCACTACGGCCGGCGCCGATGTCTCGGCCAGCACGGCGGCCAGGGTGTCCAACCGTTCTGCCCCCGCGGTCGGGCGGCCGAGCGCATCGGCACCGACGAGGTCGGCCGCGGCGAGGGCGTGCAGCCGGGCCAGCGCCTGCCGAGGCGCCCGGGTCCAGGTGTCGGTCAGGGCGGGGATGCCGGCCTGCGCGCGCAACGCACCCTGCACGACGGGGTCGTCGGCGGCAGCGCCGGAGCGGACGTCGTCCAGGCTCACCCGCGCACCGGACAGCACGGCCGATGCCCATGCGCCCCGCAACGACGACTCGGCCGACACATCGGCTGAGCGTCGACGCAGCGCGCGGTTGCCCAGCAGCGCGTCGACGGCCGTGCGGGCCGCCGCGACCGAGTCGGCGACCCCGGGCAGCTCGAGCAGCGGGGCCAACGGGTCGGACACGAGGGACGACGCTAGCCGCCCGTCCCCCTCAGCTTTGCCCCGCATACCCACGCTGATCGCGGCCGGGGGCGTTCCTACCCGGGGCGAAGCGGGCTGACGCGGGCTGAAATGGGCTCAAGCGGGCCGCGGAGCTGGAAATGTCGGACGGCGCGAGTAATAGTCGGGTATGCCCGAAAACAGCCTGCCCGGCAGCGAGCGCTTCGCTGCGCCGGATGCCACCAGCCACGGCCCCGTCGACCCGTCCGCCTCGGTCGAGCTGACCATCGTGCTGCGCCGTCGCGCCGACGGCGAGCTCGGCGCCGACCCTGACGACCTGCGCACCGTCTCCGCGGCTCTCGAGAACGCCGGCCTGCACATCCTGCTCGCCGACGCACCGTCGCGGCGCATCCGGGTCAGCGGGCCTGCGTCACTGGTCTCGTCCGTGTTCGGCGCCACTCTCGAATCGGTCACCAGCCGGGCGCCCGACGGCCGCGCCGTCACGCACCGCCAGCGCACCGGCGAGCTCAGCCTGCCGGCCGAGCTGGGCGACCGCGTGCTCGCCGTGCTGGGCCTCGACGACCGGCCGCAGGCCCGCAGCCAGTTCCGGATCGCCAACGCCGCGGACGTGTCGACCAGCTACACCCCGGTGCAGGTGGGGGACGCCTACGCGTTCCCACCCGGCACCGACGGCACCGGCCAGGCGGTGGCGATCATCGAGCTCGGCGGCGGGTTCGCGCAGGGCGATCTCGACACCTACTTCAGCGGCCTCGGGATCGCCTCGCCCACCGTGACCGCGATCGGCGTCGACGGTGCGAGCAACCAGGCCGGCAGCGACCCGCAGGGCGCCGACGGAGAGGTGCTGCTCGACATCGAAGTCATCGGCGCGCTCACCCCCGGCGCCGCGATCAACGTCTACTTCGCTCCCAACACCGATGCCGGCTTCCTCGACGCGGTGAGCGAGGCGGTGCACGCCGACCCGACGCCGGCCGCGATCAGCATCAGCTGGGGCCAGAGCGAGGACGACTGGACGGCGCAGGCACGCACGGCCATGGACAGCGTGTTCGCCGACGCCGTCCAGCTCGGCATCGTCGTCACGGCCGCAGCCGGCGACAACGGCAGCACCGACGGCGCCACCGACGGCAGCGACCACTGCGACTTCCCGGCATCGAGCCCGAACGTGCTCGGCTGCGGCGGCACCTCGCTGTCCGGCACCGGCGAGACCGTCTGGAACAACGGCGCCGGCAACGGCGCGACCGGCGGCGGGGTCAGCGATGTGTTCGACCGGCCGGCGCGCCAGGCCGGTGCCGGCGTGCCGGGCACGGGACGTGGCGTGCCTGACGTCGCCGGCAACGCCGACCCGCAGACCGGCTACCAGGTGCTCGTCGACGGGTCGTCGCAGGTCATCGGCGGCACCAGCGCGGTCGCCCCGCTGTGGGCCGCACTGGTCGCGCGACTCGCGCAAGCCACCGGTGGCCCGCTGACCGGGTTCGCCGACCTGCTTTACCAGGGCGTCTCGGCCGGCAGCAGCCCGTCCGGTTTCCACGACGTGACCAGCGGCGACAACGGCAGCTTCGCCGCCGGACCGGGATGGGACGCCTGCACCGGTCTCGGCAGCCCTGATGGCACCGCCCTGCTCGACCGCCTCCAGCAGACGTGATGCGGTCGCAACCGTCGTACTGGCAGGATGCGCGCTGGCAGGATGCGCGAGCACCCCACCCGCAACGTTGAGGAGCAGATCCCGTGACGGTTACCTCGGAAGCGAACGGCGCCGCTCCCAAGCATGCCGCTGACCCCTCTCTCGGCAAGCTGGTCTCGGAGGCGTCCGAGTCGCTGTCGACGATCATCCGGGGCGAGCTGGAACTGGCCAAGCTCGAACTGCGCTCGTCGGTCAAGTTCGGCGGCATCGGGGTCGCGCTGTTCGGCGCGGCCGGTGTGCTGCTCGCGTTCTCGCTCACCTTCGGGCTCATCGCGCTGGCCGAAGGGTTGATCGCACTGGGGTTGTCGCGCTGGCTGGGCTACCTGGTGGTGTTCGCGCTGCTCCTCGTGATCATCATCTTGATGGTGATCATCGGCATCAAGCTGGTGAAGCGCGTGAAGGCGCCCACCAAGACGCTCGAGACCAGCCGCGAGACGGTCGGTTATCTCAGGTCGCATCCCAAGTCAGTGCCCTAACCACGTCATGGGATTCGGTCCGCTCCCGGGCGCCCCGGACAGCTCGATCGTCCTGGTCGACGGCCCGTGGACGCATCGCACCGTCCAGGCCAATGGGATCGCGATCCATATCGCCGAGGCCGGCACCGGCCCGCTCGTCCTCCTGCTGCACGGTTTCCCCCAGTTCTGGTGGGCCTGGCACCAGCAGCTGATCGACCTGGCCGACGCCGGCTACCGCGCCGTCGCCGTCGACCTGCGTGGCTACGGTGCAAGTGACAAGCCGCCCCGCGGCTACGACGCGCCGAACCTGGCCGCCGACATCGCTGCGCTCGTGCCGGCCCTCGGCGAGTCCGACGCGATCGTCGTCGGCACGGATATCGGCGGGTTGCTGGCGTGGACGATGGCCGCCACCCACCCCCAGGTGGTCCGCAGCCTGGTCGTGGTGGGCGCGGCGCATCCGCTGCGGCTGCGGTCCGCGCTGCGCCGTGACCCGCAGCAACGCCGGGCATCGCGATACGCGCTGCGCACGTTCCAGCTACCGCGCCGTCCCGAGCACCTGCTCGGGACCGACGGGCAGTGGGTGCGCGCGCTGTTCGACACCTGGACCGGTCCGCGCTGGCGGGGCACGCCCGGATACGTCGCCGACGTCGCGCGCTACGCACAGGCGCTGCAGATCCATCCGGTCTACTTCTGTGCCGCCGAGTACTTTCGCTGGCTGGTGCGCTCGGTGCCGCGCAAGGACGGCCGCCGCTTCGCCGATTCGCTGCGCCGGCCGGTGACCGCACCGGTGCTGCAGCTGCACGGCGACTTCGACAGCTGCGTGTTGCCCGCGACGGCGCAGGGGTCCGGGCAGTTCGTCACCGGCCGGTACGAGTGGCGGGTGCTCGACGGCGTGGGCCATTTCCCGCACAACGAGGTACCCGAGCTGGTCAGCGGCGAGCTGATCCGGTGGGCGAAGCTGTCCTGACCGGCTAGCCGGGCGTGCAGTGCCCCGTCTGCACCGGTGTCGATCCCGCCCGTCCCGCCGCGAAGTCGCTCGCGACCTCGCTCGCGGTGAGCACGTAGCCGGTGTCTGACGAGCGCAGATCCGTCGCGAAGACCACGCCCAGCACCGATCCGTCGTCGGCAAGCAGCGGGCCACCGGAGTTGCCGCTGCGCACCAGCGCCCGAATCGAATACACCTCGCGTCGCACCGAGCCGTTGCCGTAGATGTCCGACCCGGACACGGTCGCGCGAGCGCGCACCCTGGCCGAGCGCACGTCGAGCGGGCCGTCCTCGGGGAAGCCGAGCACCACGGCGCCGTCGCCGGTCTTCGCCGGGGCCGGGGTGAACCGCAGCGCCTGGGCATGCAGATCGGGAACGTCGAGAATCGCGACGTCGCGGTTCGGGTCGTAGAGCACGACGGTGGCCGGCAGCTGCTGGCCGGACGCGACGACCACGCCCACCTGGTCGGTGCCGGCGACCACGTGCGCGTTGGTCATGATGTGGTGGCGCGAGACGACGAATCCCGAGCCCTCGATGCCGCGGCCGCAGGACGGTGCCTGGCCATAGATCTTGAACGTCGATTGAGCGGCAACCTGCACCCGTTGCCGCTCCCTGGGCGTCAGTGAGGCCGGCGGCGCCACGTTCACGATCGTGGTCGAGGGCAGGTCACCGAAGACCGGCGGGAAGCCGCTCTGGTCCAGATACCCGCGCAGCCGCGAGTACAGCGAGCGCATGCCATCGGGCATGACGTCGTTGACGCCGCGCACGATGGACGACCCGGAGGCCTCGGCGGCCAGATCCGGATACGGCGAGGACGCGAGCGGGACGGCGACCATCCAGGCGACCAGCAGCACGGACAACACCCCCAGCACCGAACCCACGCCCGCGTCTACCTGGCGCCCGGAGTTGCGCACGAACCGCGACTTGAGCCGGCTGCCGACCCAGGTCCCGAGCAGCTGCCCGAGCATCGCCAGGAACAGCACGCAGATGATCGCGATCGGAACCTGCGCGCGCCCGTGGGCCAGGTGTGTCCCCAGCGGTCCGGCCAGCTGCGCACCGATGATGGCGCCGGTGAAGAAGCCGACCAGCGCGAGCACCCCGACGATGGCCCCGTTGCGGAAGCCGGTGAACCCGTAGCCGAGCGCGGCCAGGATGATCAGGCCGTCCAGCAGGTTCATTGCTTGGTCACGATCAGCGTCCCGACCTGGCCCTGCGTGACGTGGATGCTGCAGATGAACCGGTACTTGCCCGGCGCCGGCGTCTCGAAGGTCGCGCTGTTTGTCTGCCCAGCAGGCGTGAGCGGGACGTCATCGGCCGGCCGGCCGGGAAGCTGCCAGTTGTGCGGCGCGCCCGTGCCGGGATGGGTGAGGATCACCTTGAGCCGGCCGGGATGCACGGTGATCGTCGACGGGTGGAAGCGGTAGTCGTCACCCGCGCTGATGGTGACCTGCTGGATGCCGCCTACCGCTGACGCTGTCGCCGAACCGGATTGCGGCTCGCGGTTCACGGCCGGCTCGGTGTTCGTGCAGGATGCCAGCGCCACTGCAACGACCGCGCACAGATACGCGGTACGGCGGGCGGTGGGCATGCCGACGACGGTACCGGCGCAAGCTGTTGGCTACTCGACGGGCGGGACCGGCCCTCCGATCAGCCGCGCCGGCAACGGTCGGATGTCCTCGAGATCCCACTCGCCCGACCAGCCGCCGAGTTCGAGCAGCGTGTCGAGCAACCCGGCGGTGAATCCCCACACGAACAACCCGTGCACTTCGAACGCGGGCCCGAGCCAGTCGCCACGCGGCGACTTCACCCGGAACCGGTTGGCCGGGTCGACCAGCTCGGCGATCGGGACGACCGCGGCACGCGCCACCTCGAGCGGGTCGATCGCCCGGACCGGGTGCGGCTCGCGCCACCACGCCAGCACCGGGGTGACCACGAAGCCGGTGATCGGGATGAAGATGGCCGGCAGCGTGTCGAGGAGTTGCACGCTGGCCGGGTCGAGGCCGACCTCCTCGTTCGCCTCGCGCAGCGCGGCGGCCGCCTCGTCTGCGTCGGTCGGGTCTATCGCGCCGCCGGGAAAGGCGACCTGCCCCGGATGGCTGCGCATGTCGGCCGCCCGCTCGATGAGCAGGACGCTCGGTTCGTTCTCGACCGCGCCGAACGCGATCAGCACCGCGGAGGCTCGTCCGCTGCCGTCATCGGGCGGCAGGAACCGCGACATGTCCTCCGCGCGCACGTTGCGCACTGCGGTGGCGAGCGGGCGCAACCACTCAGGCAGGTCGCTCACGGCATTTCTCGCTTGGCTCGATCTGCCCGATGCCGTCGGTCCGCTCCGCGAGCGTCGCTCATGTGGAACTGACCATCTGCTCGACGCTCTTCACCAACTTCGCCGCCGCCTCCGGATCGGTCGGGCCTTCCCCGTAGGACGGGCAGAGCCGGGCGATCGGGCACGCGCCGCAGGCGGGCTTGCGGGCGTGGCAGCGGCGGCGGCCGTGCCAGATGACCCGGTGCGACAGCATGGTCCAGTCCTTCTTCGGGAACAGCGCGTTGATCGCCAGTTCGACCTTGACCGGATCGGTCTCGTCCGTCCACTGCCAGCGACGCACCAGCCGACCGAAGTGCGTGTCGACGGTGATGCCGGCAACGCCGAACGCGTTGCCGAGCACGACGTTGGCGGTCTTGCGGCCGAAACCGGGCAGCGTGACGAGCTCGCCGAGGGTGTTGGGCACCTCGCCGTCGAAGCGCTCGACGAGCTGCTGGCCGAGCTTGATGAGCGAGTTGGCCTTGTTGCGGAAGAACCCGGTGCTGTGAATCAGCTCTTCCAGCTCGGCCCGGTCGGCGCTGGCGTAGTCGGCGGCGGTGGGGTACTTCCGGAAGAGCGTCGGAGTCACCAGGTTCACGCCCTTGTCAGTGCTCTGCGCCGACAAGATGGTCGCCACCGCAAGCTCCAGCGGGGTCGTGAAGTCGAGCTCGGTATGCGCATCGGGGTAGAGCTCACCCAGCTCGCGGTTGATGCGCCGCGCGCGCCGAGTCAGGGCGGTGGGCGATTCGGCGGCGAACTTGCGGCTTTGGGACGGCACGCCCGACACACTACGAGCCGAACCTGACTTCGGTTGCGGCACAATGGAACCGACATGATCGGATTCCTGGTAGTGCTGTTCCCGTTCGTCCTGCTCGGCTTCGTCCTGTTCATGGAACGCGTCGAGGAACCGCTGAGCCAGGTCGCGGTCGAGCGTGAGATGGAGGAGTTCCTCGACACGGCCAACCGCGAGGAACTGAACACGTTCGTCCGGGAAGGCACTGACTCGGCGCTCAAGCGGTTCCGTCAGCGGCTTGGTGTGCGGTGGTGGCGGCGCAATCGTTCGGTCGAACGCAGCTGAGCGTCGGGGTACGGCAATCCCCGCTTGCCCTAGACTCGCGCCAAGAGTGATGCCGGTCGCATTGACGCGGCGAGCGTGAAGGAGCCAACGTGGACGAGATCCTGCGCAGGGCTGGCTTGTTCCAGGGCGTCGATCCGGAATCGGTCGAGGCGCTGGCGAGCGAGTTCGAAATCATCGACGCGCCGCGCGGCACCACGCTGTTCAACGAGGGCGAGCCGGGCGAGAGCCTGTTCATCGTGCTGTCGGGCAAGGTCAAGCTCGGCCGCCGATCGTCTGACGGACGTGAGAACCTGGTCGCGATCATGGGACCGTCCGACCAGTTCGGTGAGCTGTCCCTGTTCGACCCTGGCCCGCGCACCGCGAGCGCCACGGTCGTGACCGACGCCCGGGTTGCGCGCCTGCCCAAGGCAGCCCTGCAGAAGTGGGTGCAGGACCGTCCCCAGATCGCGATGCAGTTGCTCCGCGTCGTCGCGCGCAGGCTGCGCCGGACGAACACCATGCTCGCCGACCTGATCTTCGTCGATGTTCCCGGGCGGGTCGCCAAGCAACTGCTGCAGCTGGCCCAGCGCTTCGGCTCGGTCGACGGCGGCCAGCTGCGGGTCACCCACGACCTGACCCAGGAAGAGCTGGCACAGCTGGTCGGCGCCTCTCGCGAAACCGTCAACAAGGCGCTGGCCGACTTCGCCTCGCGCGGCTGGCTGCGCCTCGAGGGCAAAAGCGTAGTAATCCTCGACCGCGAGCGGTTAGCCCGCCGCGCCCGTTAGGTAGTACAGCTGGGCTCTCACTGACAGTTCGGCGGCCCACCAGAGGTCTTGGGAGACGTCGGCGTAGACGTGTTCGACTACTGCCCTTGCGGTGGCATCGGGGCCAAGGTGATCTAGCGCGGCGCGGATCTGGTTCAGCCGCTCGGTGCGGTGGGTCAGGTACTCGCTCGCGACGGCCTGGGCGGAGGGCAGCTCCGGACCGTGGCCGGGCAACACCGGCACGTCGCCCAGGTCGCGGAGCCGCTCGAGCGAGGCGAGGTAGTCGCCCAGATTGCCGTCGGGGTGGGCGACCACGGTCGTACCGCGACCGAGGATCGAGTCGCCGGTCAGCACCGGGCCGGATCCGAGCACGAGACAGGCAGAGTCGGACGTGTGCCCCGGCGTGGCGACCACGCGCAGCTCGACGCCGGCCGCGGACAGCTCCGCGCCGTCGCTGATGGGA
>DASRSG010000097.1:0-11917 GCA_035656595.1 Jatrophihabitantaceae bacterium
ACTGCGCCCCGCCGAGGCGCAAGCTCTCCGACTCAACGACTGCGAACTGCCCGACGATGGATGGGGCTACCTGAATCTGACCGAATCGCGACCCGAGTCAAACCGGCGCTGGACTGACAGCGGCAGCGCCAAGAGCAGCGCGGCCTGAAGCACCGCGCGGTCGGGCACGGCCGCCGCGTGCCGATCCCGCCCCGACTGGTCGAGATCCTGCGTAGCCACGTCGAGGCGTTCGGCACCACAGCCGATGGCCGACCGTTCCAGACCCGACGCGGCGGCGTGATCAACTCCAACTACGCGGCGATGTGGGCGGCCGCCCGACCGCTGGCTTTGCAGCCGGCCAAGTGGACACACCGCTCGCCGCGCGTCCGTATGACTTGCGGCACGCGGCTGTCTCGCTCTGGCTCAACGCCGGCCTACCGGCTACGGAGGTGGCAGAACGCGCCGGCCACGGCGTAGACGTCCTGCTGCGCGTCTATGCCTCCTGCATCGACGGCAGCGAGCCGATCGCCAACGCGCGGATCAACGCAGCGCTCGACACCGACTGACGAGTATTCGAGCGCCCGCCGCGAACCCTCTGGAAGCGCAGCTTGCCCGCACCGAGTCGGACCGCTGATTCAAGATCATTCCCGCGCATTTCCCGCGAACTCTGACATCGGGCTGCATTCTGCGGCCTCCAGCGGCACTTAGCGGCACTTCGCCAGCCCCGCGAGATATTCCCCCGAGACGGCTACAGCCCCCGGAATCCGGAGGCTGCAACTATCTGTGGCGGGTGTTGGGTTTGAACCAACGTAGGCTGAGCCGGCGGTTTTACAGACCGCTCCCTTTGACCACTCGGGCAACCCGCCGTGCGCAGGCGCAATGGTGCTCGCCCGGCAACGCCTGCGAACTCTACCGGGGCAGCGCGATACGGTCGAAGCCGGTATCCGTTCCATTTCAGGGAGGCGCCCGATGGCCGATTCGTCCTTCGACGTCGTAAGCAAGATCGACCGACAGGAGGTCGACAACGCGCTCAACCAAGCTGCCAAAGAGGTGTCGCAGCGCTTCGATTTCCGCAACACGAACGCGTCGATCGAGTGGTCCGGCGAGCTTGGTGTCACCGTCAAGGCCGACACCGAGGAACGCGCCAAGGCCGCGCTCGAGGTGTTCAAGGAGAAGCTGGTCAAGCGGTCCATCTCGCTCAAGGCACTCGATGCTGGCGAGCCGAAAGCGTCCGGGAAGCAATACCTCATCGCGTCCACCCTCAAGCAGGGCATCGGGCAGGACGACGCGAAGAAGATCGCGAAGCTGATCCGCGACGAGGGTCCCAAGGGCGTCCAGGCCAACATCCAGGGTGATCAGCTGCGGGTGTCGGGCAAGAAGCGCGACGACCTGCAGGCCGTCCAGGCACTGCTCAAGGGCTCCGACCTCGAGGTCGCGCTGCAATTCACCAACTACCGCTAGCCGCCCGCTGCCGGCTCCGGCCGGCTTTGCCCCGGGTAGGTGCGCTGCGCGGCCGAATTGGCGTGCATACGCGGGGCAAAGCTGCCGGGGCTGGGACGGGACGGTCAGGGCTTGAAGTAGCGGGGGTCGCCGGCGGCCATCTGCTGCAGCCGCTCGATGCGCTTGTCCATCGGCGGATGCGTCGAGAACAGCGACCGGCCGCGGAACGGGTTGACGATCATCATCGAGCTCGTCGTTTCAAGGCGCGGCGTCTTCGGCAACGGCTTCACCGCGGCCCCGCGCTCGAGCTTGCGCAATGCCGAGGCCAGCGCAAGCGGGTCATTGGACAGCTCAGCGCCCGACGCGTCGGCCTGGTACTCCCTCGATCGGCTGATCGCCAGCTGCACCAGGCCGGCGGCCAGCGGGCCGAGGAAGAGCATCAACAGCTCGGTGATCGGATTGCGGTCGCGACTGTTGCCGCCGCCGAAGAACATGGCGAAGTTGGCGAGATAGGTGATCGCAGCCGCGACCGTCCCGGCGACTGACGCGATCAGGATGTCGCGGTTGTACACGTGGCTCAGCTCGTGGCCGAGGACGGCCCGCAGCTCACGCTCGGTCAGGATGTCCAGGATCCCGGCCGTGGCGCACACGGCGGCGTGGCGTGGTGAGCGGCCGGTAGCAAACGCGTTCGGGGCTTCGGTCGGCGAGACGTACAGGCGCGGCATCGGCTGGCGCGCGCTGGTCGCGAGTTCGCGGACGATGCGATACATAACCGGCTGCTCGGCCTCGCTCACCGGACGGGCACGCATCGAGCGCAGCGCGATCTTGTCGGAATTGAAGTAGGAAAACGCGTTGATCGCGACTGCGATGAGCAGCCCGATGAGCAATCCGCGGCTGCCGTACAGCCCTGCGCCGATGCCGACCAGCAGCGCGCTGAGCATCCCGAACAGCAGCGCTGTCCTGACTGCGTTGGCGACGCCTCTCACATCTAGCAGAACGCCACGCGCAGCCCGCACGTTCCCCTGCGAGACTGGACATCGTGTCGGCCATCGATCATCTCGTCCACGCGAACGAGAACTACACAGCAGGCTTCCCGGGGCCCCGCCCGCTGCGTCCCAAACTGCGCCTCGCGGTCGTCGCGTGCATGGATTCCCGCCTCGACCTGTTCGGCGCGCTCGGCCTTGAGATCGGCGACGCGCACCTGTTGCGCAACGCCGGCGGCGTGATCACGCCGGACGTGCTCCGCTCGCTTGCCATCAGCCAGCGGCTGCTCGGCACCCGCGAGATCGTCGTCTTACACCACACCGAGTGCGGCATGGACGACTTCGACGATGACGCCTTCCGGGCCGAGCTCAGCGCCGAGAGCGGTCAGGCGCCGGAGTGGGACGTGCCGGGGTTCACCGACGTCCGCGACGATGTGCGCCGCTCGATCGAGAAAGTCCGGGCCTGCCCCTGGCTCCCGCATCGCGACGACGTTCGCGGCTTCGTCTTCGACGTGGCTACCGCGGCCATCGACGAGATCAGCTGACGAGCTGATCCGCCGCTGTCGCACCCGCGACCGTCGGCAGCCCTGCGCCGCGCCAGGCGTCGAAGCCGCCGACGACGTCGGTGGCCGCGACACCGAGCGAGTTGAGCGCGTCGGCGGCCAGCGAGGACGTGTAGCCCTGCGAGCAGAGCACGATCCACTGCTGGTTGCGGCGCGCCTGCGGCAGCCGCGCGGCCGAGTCAGGATGCAGCCGCCACTCGAGATGGTTGCGCTCGACGATCAGCGATCCCGGGACCTCACCGCTCGCGGCGCGCTGCCAGGCGGGACGGATATCCACGACGAGCGCGCCGTGGTCGACCAGTGCCGCCGCGGCAAGCGGCCAGACCCGGAGTAGCCGCGATCGGGCGTCGTCGAGCAGCTCGTCCACCGTGGCGAACCGGCTCACCAGCGTGGTCACGACGCGCTCTGCAGCGCGGGCTCGGGATCGTCGGTGACCAGCGAGCGCATCCGTACGATCCGTTGATCCTCGAACTCGTAGAAGTTCATCGTCGTCAGCGGCGGCGAGTAGGCATGCACGCTCACCGCCGGCCCGGACGCGAGATTGCGCACGTCGTGAATGTAGTGCGGGCCGAAGCCGACGCTGGTTCCCGCGCGGCGCACCGTGTCGCGGATCCCGGCCTGCGACGGCACCGCTTCGGACAGCTCGCCGCTCAAGACGGTGAACGCGCCGGACGAGCCGCCGTGGTCGTGCAGGTCGGTGCATTGCGTCGGCAGCCAGCTGATCACCCAGATGTCGATGCGCTGGTCGCGGTAGATGCGCTGATGCCAGCGCTCGTCCTCGTCGAAGTGCACGTACGGATAACGGCCACCAGCGACCTCGAGGGCGTAGAACCGACTGAATTCGATCAGCTGGCGACGCGGAACGCGGTTGATCACCTGGTCAGTGTGGCCGACGAGTACCTATTTGTCTACTATTCTTATAGGAAAAGTCTCAGGATAGTCGAAGGATCAACTCAGGCGGCCCAGCGGAACGAGCGCATCAGCTCTTCCACCCGCTCGACGACCTCCGGGTGCCGGCCTTCGGGCATCGCGAACTCGGCGAGCAGGGCCAGCCGGCCGTTCGGGGTGGGCAGCACGTAGCGCACGCCGAACTCGTCAGCGTCGGGATCGACCAGCTCCGCGGCGACATCGCCGCCAGGGACGGGCCGCGATTCGGGCGAATCGTCGTCAACCAGCGCCACCGTGATCACACCGCTGGCCGGGCTGAAACTGTCTTCGCCGATGACGACGGTGCTGAGCATGGCCAGCAACGGGCTGCCGGCAACCTCATCGGGCAGGCCCACCTCGTCCGGTGTCACCACGAGCCAATCGCGGCAGTCCATCTCGAAGGATGGCAGTACCAGGTCTTTCATGACGGCTCCTCGAATTAGCTCCGGTGGCTTGAGCGGGAGTCCCCCGACGAGCTGCTTCCTAATACTCAAGAAATGCTCAAGTTGCTCAAGTTATTGTCAAGATCTATCTACCCGGTACAACGAGGTTCCTCGCATCCCGTGACTCGAAAGTAGCCACCAATTTCGCCGAATCGGCCCTCTCGGACTGGCACGTTCTGCAGCGGAAGTACCGGCCAGTACCGCTATGTCCGAAACGCTCGTTTCAGCCAGTCGGTCGTCCGGGCTGTGGACGCGTCAGGTTCTGGGCGCGGTATCGGTCACTCCTGCGCCAATCGTCGGCAGCCGCTAAGTAGGATGACAAGGTTGCGACCGCGTCACCCGGAGGCGACCAAGCGGATGTCGAAGCACGTCGAACAGCTGGACCGCGTCGTGATCAGGATCGCGGGTGACTCCGGCGACGGCATGCAGCTCACCGGTGACCGGTTCACCCAGGAAACCGCGATGTTCGGCAACGACCTGGCCACCTTCCCCAACTTCCCCGCCGAGATCCGTGCCCCGGCCGGCACGCTCGCCGGGGTTTCATCCTTCCAGCTGCACTTCGCCGACCACGACATCCTGACCCCGGGCGATCGGCCCGACGTGCTGGTCGCGATGAATCCGGCCGCGCTCAAGGCGAACCTTTCGGACATGCCCAAGGGCGCGGCGCTGATCATCGACACCCACGACTTCACCGATCGGGCGCTGGCCCGGATCGGCTGGTCGAGCAATCCGGTCGACGACGGCACGCTCGAGGAATTCAACGTCCATGCCCTCGACCTGACCGAGTTGACCCTGGTGGCGCTCAAGGATCTGGAGCTGTCGCGCAAGGACGCCGGCCGGTCGAAGAACATGTTCGCGCTCGGCTTGCTCTCCTGGATGTACTCGCGGCCCACCGAGGGCACCCTGGCGTTCATCGCCAGCAAGTTCGCGAACAAGCCCGACATCGCCACGGCGAACACGACCGCGTTCAAAGCGGGCTATCACTTCGGCGAGACCACCGAAGCGTTCGCGGTGTCCTACGAGATCAAGCCGGCCACCCTGCCGAGCGGGCAGTACCGAAACATCACCGGCAACCTGGCGCTCGCGTATGGTCTGATCGCGGCCTCGCGCCGATCCGGCTTGCCGTTGTTCCTGGGCGCCTACCCGATCACACCGGCCTCGGACATCCTGCACGAGCTGTCCAAGCACAAGCGTTTCCGCGTGCGCACGTTCCAGGCCGAGGACGAGATCGCCGGGATCGGCGCAGCCCTGGGCGCAGCGTTCGGCGGCGCGCTGGCGGTGACGACATCGTCCGGACCGGGCATCGCGCTCAAGGGTGAGACGATCGGGCTGGCCGTGTCGCTGGAATTGCCGCTGATCGTCTGCGACATCCAGCGTGGCGGCCCGTCAACCGGGCTGCCGACCAAGACCGAGCAGTCCGACCTGCTCCAGGCGATGTACGGACGCAACGGCGAGGCGCCGGTACCGGTGGTGGCTGCCCAATCGCCGGGCGACTGCTTCGCCGCGGCAGTCGAGGCGGCGCGGATCGCGCTGACCTACCGCACGCCGGTCTTCCTGCTCTCCGACGGCTACCTGGCCAACGGCTCCGAGCCGTGGCAGATCCCCAGCGTGTCCGAGCTGCCTGACCTTGCAGTCGACTTCGCCACCGAAGCCAACGGCACTGGGTCCAACGGAGGGGCAGCCGGTGAGTTCTTGCCCTACCTGCGCGACCCGGAGACCCTCGCCCGTCCGTGGGCAGTGCCGGGGACGCCCGGGCTCGAGCACCGGGTCGGCGGCATCGAGAAAGCCGACAAGACCGGCAACATCAGCTACGACCCCGACAACCACGACTTCATGGTGCGCACCCGGCAGGCCAAGGTCGACGGCATCGCCCGGTCGCTGCCGCCGCTCGCGGTCGACGACCCGGACGGTGACGCGAAGGTCCTCGTGCTCGGCTGGGGCTCGACCTACGGCCCGATCGGGGCCGCGTGCCGCCAGGTGCGTGCCTCCGGCGCGTCCATCGCGCAGGCCCACCTGCGTCACCTCAATCCGTTCCCGGCCGACCTGGGTGAGGTCCTGGCCCGTTACGAGCACGTTGTGATCCCGGAGATGAACCTCGGCCAACTCGCCATGCTGATCCGCGGCCGCTATCTGGTCGACGCGATGAGCGTGACCCAGGTACGCGGCATGCCGTTCAAGGCCGACGAGCTCGCCGAAATGCTGAACGGAGTCATCGACCATGGCTGATCTCGGATCCGGATTGGGACTGAAGGCCAAGGACTTCAAGACCGACCAGGAGGTGCGCTGGTGCCCTGGCTGCGGTGACTACGCGATCCTCGCCGCCGTGCAGGGCTTCATGCCCGAACTCGGCGTGCCTCGCGAGAACATCGTGTTCATCTCCGGCATCGGCTGCTCGTCTCGTTTCCCGTACTACATGAACACCTACGGCATGCACTCGATCCACGGCCGCGCCCCGGCGATCGCGACCGGGCTGAGCACCTCGCGTCCCGACCTGTCGGTCTGGGTCGTGACCGGTGACGGCGACGCGCTCTCGATCGGCGGCAACCACCTGATCCACGCGCTGCGCCGCAACGTCAACCTGAAGATCTTGCTGTTCAACAACCGGATCTACGGCCTGACCAAGGGGCAGTACTCGCCCACGTCCGAACTCGGCAAGATCACCAAGTCGACCCCGATGGGATCGCTGGACAACCCGTTCAACCCGATCTCGGTCGCCTTGGGCGCCGAAGCAACCTTCGTCGGGCGAACCCTGGACTCCGATCGCAAGCACCTGCAGTCGGTGCTGCGCGCGGCCGCCGACCACTCCGGCACCGCGCTGGTCGAGGTCTACCAGAACTGCAACATCTTCAACGACGGCGCTTTCGAAGTGTTGAAAGACAATGACACCCGAGACGACTGGACGATCCGGATGGAGCATGGCCAGCCGCTGCGTTTCGGTGCCGCCAACGATAAGGCGGTAGTGCGCGCTGGTGACGGCGCCTTTGCGATCGAAAATCACGTCGCCGCTGACGACCCGCGCGTGGTCGTGCACGACGCGCACAACGAGAACCCCGCCTACGCCTTCGCGTTGTCGCGGTTGCAGTCGCAGGACTCGCGATACGCGCCGATGGGGGTGTTCCGGTCGGTCGAACATGCCACCTACGACCGGCTGATGGCCGACCAGCTCGACGTGGCCGCTGCCAAGGCCGCCGGCGACGATGACGCGTTACAGGCCCTGCTGTGCGGCGGGGACACCTGGCAGGTCGGCTAACGTCGAAGGATGGCCGAGCCGAACACCACCCGCATCAATATGAACCTGCCTCCGGAGCAGGAGGCGGGCAACTACGCGAACTTCGCCGGGGTGTGGCACGGGGCTGACGGGTTCGTTCTCGATTTCGCCGTGGTCACCCAACCGCCGCAACCGGCCGACGACGTGACCGGGCAGCAGCTCACCGAGATCAACGCCCGGGTCGTCAGCCGGGTCCGCATCCCGACGAGCCAGGCGTGGGAACTGATGCGCGCGCTCAATGAACAGCTGACGCAGTGGGAGAACGAGCACGGCTCGGCCAGCGACTAGCCTCACCGGCTTCCTCGGGCTCGTCGTGATCGTCGTCGGCTCGTTCCTGCCGTGGCTGCGATCCGGCCAGGCATCGCGCAACAGTTATGCAACCGGTGGCGCCGTGCGCCAGCTGCTCGACACGGGTCGGGTGGTTGACGACCTGCTCGCGCTCTGGCCCGTCATCGGGATTGCCTGCGCGGTAGCAGTCGCACTGTTCCTGATCGGGCTGCGGTCACTTGCCGCGGTGGTGGCCGGATTGTCCGCAATTGCCGCTGGTGCCGCGTCGATCGCCGCGCTCGCGGCGAGCCCGAGCAGCTTCGCTAAGGTTGCG
Organism: Jatrophihabitantaceae bacterium; assembly: GCA_035656595.1. Taxonomy (GTDB): domain Bacteria; phylum Actinomycetota; class Actinomycetes; order Mycobacteriales; family Jatrophihabitantaceae; genus RYN-133. The sequence goes on from DASRSG010000097.1 coordinate 8,205, forward strand.
CTTCCCGGCCCTGTGGTTACCTTGATCGGAGCTACACTCGTCGCGCTCGCGGTACTGCTGCGTGCGTTCGCTGCCGTTGCCGTACCCAGGAGTTCGCGTTGACCGAAGAAGATCTCGCACCCGGTTTCGAAATTCTGCCCCAGCCGCCCAAGCGCAGGCACGGCAAGCTGCTGACATCCATTGCGGCCGTAGTGGTGCTCGGCGCGGGCGGCGCGATCAGCTACGTGGCGTTCTCCGCATCCGGTGGCGGCGCGTCCTCGCCGGACAAAGCGGTGCAGAACGTAATCGGCGATCTGCAGAACGCCGACCTGATCGGCGTACTCGACGATCTGGCACCTGGCGAGCGCGCCGCGCTGTCTGGTGCTCTCAACGACGACGTCGCCTCGCTCAAGAGGCTCGGCGTGCTGGCCGACGGTGCCGATCCGACCGGGGTGTCGGGTGTGCACTTCGCAGCGCACGACCTCACCTATGCCGACAAGACGATCACGGTCAACGATCACGTCCAGATCGTGCAGATCACGGGCGGATCGGTCGACCTCGGCGGCAATGTGGCCCAGCTGCCGTTCACCCAGCGCTTCCTCGATCTCACCCACGCCCCGGACAAGGACCAGTCGCAGCACGTCACCATCGACCACCCGGTGCGCATTGCCGCGGAGAAGGTCGACGGCGGCTGGTACGCGAGCCTGTTCTACACCGCCGCGGACGCAGCAGCCGGCCACCGGATCCCGGCCGCCGGCGACAGCATCCCGGCAGTGGGTGCCGACACTCCCGAAGACGCTGTCGACAAGCTGATCCGCTCGGCGTTGTCGCTTGATCTGCGCTCGGTGATCGGCATCGTCTCGCCCGATGAGCTCGGCGCGCTGCACGACTACGGCGCAATGCTGGCCGCCAACCTGCCGACCCCGCACGCGCTGCCGGTCACCCTGAAGAGCATCGACTTCACCAGCACACCGATCACCGACGGCATGCGAGTGTCGATCAAGGACGTCTCGCTCACGGTGCAAGGCCAGCAGATCAATGCGGCGATCAACGGCGGCTGCGCGACCGTCGACGCCGGCCCGTTGCACGAGACGGTGTGTCCGAAGGACGCCCCGAACTTGATCGGTGGCCTCGTTGGTGGTCTGAGCTGCGCCGGTTTCAGCTATGGCAGCAGCAGCGGTGGCAGCGGCGGTGGCATGGTCGGACCGCACCACGTGATCAAGAGTCGGGCGAGCTCGCACGCAAGCAGCCCGATGCCCGCTCCGGCACCGTCCATACTCCCCTCGTCCGGCGCCGGCACCTTCGGCTGCCAAAGCCCGAAGTTCACCGACGCGCAGAAGCAGGCGATCACCGACCTGCTGACCGGGCTGATCTCGTCCGGCGGAGTCGACACCGCGCAGGTGGGCGGGCAGTGGTTCATCACGCCGGTGCGCACCCTCGCCGACCTCGGCGCCAATGTGCTCGGCGCTCTCAAGGGCGACGACCTCTACGTGCTGTCCTCGATCGGGCGCTGACCTCCTCGATCGTCAGTTGATCGGGATGCTCTCGGTGAACACGATCCGACCGTGCCCAGCACCGCCTGCGATCCGCTCGTACTCTTCGAAGGTGACGCGCAGTTTCGGGGTACTGCGGGTGACCGGCAGGGCAATCTCGCCCGTCCACGTCACGTAATCGACCTCCGACACGCTTGCGGTCAGGTCATAGGTGTTCTTGTACCCGCGCTGGCCGACCGCCGGGCTCCATGCCAGCGCCTCGTCAGCGATGCGCGCGTCGCGCTGCTCGACGATCGCGACCATCAGCGACGGGGTACTCGGCTTGTGGGCGGTGCCGGTGGCTGCCCGACCGGCGACGGTGAGCAGCCGATGCGAGGTGCCGCGGCTCTTCATGGTCAGGAACCGGTTCGGCGCCAGCTGCGCGTAGTCGACGACAACAACCTTGGACAGGTGCGCGTTGTCTATCGAGATCGGCTGGTAGCGAGCGAAGGCGAACCGGATGAAGGGTGTGTAGGACGCCAGTTCCTTACCGTTCGGACCGGTGACCGCGATATCGCAGTACCAGAGGTTGCGCGTGGCGTCGAAGCCCACCGGATGGCCGGCCACGTCGACGGCGACGGTCGACTCGTCGATGCTCAGCGAGCCGCTCGCGTTGTGTGCGGTGTTGAGCGGGAAGCAGGACGGCGTGGGCTGGCCGGGCAGCGAGATCACCGTCTTGTGCACGGGGTCGAAGCCCCACAGCGTCACGTACGGCGCGATTGATGCCGGTGGCAGGACCGGGGAGTTGTTGTTCTGGTGCCAGCACACCACGCCGAGCCGTTCGCCATCACCGGAGGACCACCACGGGCGGTCGAGGTAAACGCGTAGCGCGCCGGCCTTGTGCGTGATGACGCCACCACGCGAGGTCGACCGCTTATAGATCGGCACCAGGTACCGCACGGACGGTGCCGTGGGCCGCTTCGAGTTCGGGACGTGCATGAAATGCGCAGTGGTCTTGTCGGCCGCCGGATGCGAGTACGTGTGGATTGTCGGGCCGACGTAGGAGAACTCGACCGTCGCATCATCGGGGGCGCTTGCCGAGGAGTTCGCCAGCATCTGGATGGTGCCCTGTGTCGCATGCGCCGGGTCGCTTGCCAGCGTCGGATCCTGGATGACGACGAAGTCGCCCGGCGTGGGCGCCGCCGTGGTGAGTGCGGTTCCCGGTGGTGCCGCGATGAGCGCTCGGGTGTGCCCGCCGGCGGTGTCCGTCCAGGCCAGGGTGAGCTTTACCGTGCTGGCTTCGAACGCCACTCCGGGCTTGACCGGCGCCGCCTTCAACGCCGTGACGGGATTGCCGGTCAACGCTAGTTGCTTGTGCTGGCGGAAGTATTCGATGTAGAAGCTGGTCGCTGTCGCCTGGTAGTTGACCGCCCGGAACTTCGTGTCGTTGAACTCGTGGATGGCCAGGAAGTTCTCGGCGTCGGGAACCTTCACCGCCGACGAGGTGTGCGCATCCGGATCGACGCCACCGCCGACGCGCGCGATCTCGAGGGTGAACGCGTGCCCGGCGAAATCCTGCGGGGTGACCGGATCGGCGTTCGTGCCAGTGTCGACCGGCATCTGCCACGTGCCGTCGACGTCGATGCGGGCGGTGCTCTTGCGGCTCATCAGCACAGTGCCGTGGGTGAACCGGCCGCGCCCGTCGAAGACGGCGTCGGTTTGCCCGATCGTGGACTTCGCCGGCAGCAGGAACAGCTTCGGGTCCTTGAGTGGCGTGCGGACGGCGTGCACGAACGTGACCGGACGCCACGGGGTGATCATCCAGTGTTCGCCGGCCAGGATCGCCTTGTAGACGTTTGCCGGATCCATGCCGTGGCTCGCCGCCCAGGCCTCGATCCACTCCCAGATCGCCATGAGCTCGACCTCGTCGGCGGTCAGCTTGGCGTTGACCAGCGTGGTGATCATGTCGCCCTTGCCCAGCACGAGGTCGAGCTCGGTGGTCACATTGCTGTGATCGCTCGGATCGGTGACCTCACGGGTACGCCAGTTCGGCTTCGCGCCGCGGCTGAGCACGATGCGGGTGGCCTGCAGTTTCGGCCAGCCCTGATGCGCGATGTCGAACGGTAGCCGCGCGACCGTTGCGTGGTTGGTGTTCTTCGGCAACCCCCGCACCAGCGCCGTGCGTCCGGCGTACTCAGGCAGGTAGTTGATCGGCAGGTATCCCGGGAAGTGGTAGGGGTTGCTAGCGCTGTGCGGCTCGCT
>DASRSG010000098.1:0-5425 GCA_035656595.1 Jatrophihabitantaceae bacterium
TGTCGGCTTCGCTGAGTTGCTGATTCATCGTCATCGCGCCTTACGGATCGGAAGTTCAGTGGGAAGGAATTGTTGATTGGCCGCTCGGGTAAGCCGCGCACGCGCTCGGGACAGGCGCACTTCGAACGCACGTTGTGAGCAATCCGCGACAGATGCGGCCGCGGCACGTGACAATCCGTCCCACGCCACGAGTAGCAATGCTTCGCGCTCGACGAGGGTTAGCGTGGCCAGCGCGCTCAAGAATGTGTGCCGGTCGATAACGCTCTCGTCGACGCCGACACCCGGCCCCGCGACACGTTCCAAGTGCGCGACCGTGTCGGCTAGCTGGTCCTGATGCAGTTGCCGACGGCGCCTGTTGGCTAGCGTGTTGCGGGCCACGACCAGTAGCCATGGCAGCGGGTCGTCGGGCAACTGCGCGCGACGCTGCCACGCGATCATGAAGACGTCGGCGACCACGTCCTGCGCGGCCGCTGCATCGCAGCTGCGGCGGGCGTAGCTGAACACTCGCGCGGACAGCTGCTCGAACATCGCCGTGAAGCTGTCGGCACGCTCGCGGTCGGTCACACTCTGTAATGTCGCACCGCGCCCGAACCTCACAGCCGACACCAGAATTCAGGACCGCCGCGTTGCCAGATCACGGACGTGAAATTGGTCAAAGAGTGCGCCGTGAGTCGCGCGCGACCTAGCGCAGGTCTGGCTTCACGACGGCTTCGTCGTTTCGCGATGCCGCCGTAGCCGGACGAGCCGGCGTCTCCGTCGCCGGCCGCACGAACTTGTAGCCGACGTTGCGCACCGTCCCGATCATCTGGTCGTGCTCCGGCCCGAGCTTGGCGCGCAACCGGCGCACGTGCACGTCGACCGTCCGCGTGCCGCCGAAGTAGTCGTAACCCCACACCTCCTGCACGAGGTGCGAGCGGGTAAAGACCCGTCCCGGGTGTTGGGCCAAGAACTTCAGCAGCTCGAACTCCTTGTAGGTGAGGTCGAGCGCGACACCGGACAATCGAGCCGAGTACGTCGTCTCATCGATGGTCAGATCGCCGATGTCCACATGCTCGTCGGCCTGATCCGAGGCAGCAGCGCGCCGATCGATCGCGAGCCGCAGGCGCGCGTCCAGCTCGGCCGGTCCGGCAGTGTCCAGGATGATGTCGTCGACCGACCATTGCGCCGACATCGCGATCAGGCCGCCCTCGGTGAGCACCCCGATGATCGGCACGGTGATCCCGATTGCCGAGAGCACGCGGGTGAACGTCCGCGCTGCGGCCAGGTCGCGGCGCGCGTCGAGCAGAATCGCGTCGCCGAGCCCGCGATCGACCAGTGCGGAAGCGTCGAGCGGCAGCACGGTGACGCGGTGGGGGAGTAGGCCCAAGGCAGGCAGTACTTCAGCCGTCGGCTGTCGCGCGGCAGTCAACAGGACCAGATCCATGCGTGCCTCCCGATCCATTGTCGATCGCTCGTAGGAGACCCTGACGGGTCGATGTTTCATACGAGTTTCGACATTCCGGACGGGCCGCGTTGCCCTTATCTCTGGTTGGAGACAATACCGGGCGTGCTGGCCCCGCAGGACATCCAACTCGAGACTTCGGACGGGATTCGCCTCACAGCGCTGCATTGGGATCCGGGTCTGCGCGATCTCGGATGTGTCGTGGCACACGGCTTCACCGGCTCGTCGCGCAGCCCGGACGTCCAGGCGATCAGCCGCGCACTGGCCGGCGAGGGCGCCGGCGTGCTGTCGATCGACTTCCGTGGGCACGGACGCAGTGGCGGCCGCAGCACGGTCGGCGCAGAAGAGATCCACGATGTCGCCGCAGCGGTGGCGTGGATGCGCGCCCACGGCTATGCACGGGTCGCCATCCTCGGTTGGTCGATGGGCGGCTCGGCCGTGCTGCGCTATGCCGGCCTCGGCGGTGACACTGACGCGGTGGTCAGCGTGTCCTCGCCGGCGCGCTGGTTCGAGCGAGGCACCCGGCCGATGCGCATCGTGCACTGGCTTTGCGAGACACGCACCGGCCGGGTGGTGCTCCGCGTCAGCAGGCGAACCCGGCTCGATCGGTTCAGCTGGGCCGAGGTGGTGCCCGAGGCGCCGCACGAGGTCGCCGGTCTGATCGCGCCGACACCGCTGCTCATCGTCCACGGCGATGCCGACCACTACTTCCCGCTCCCGCACGTGCACCTGTTGCGCGAGTCGGCGCCCAGTGCCGAGGTGTGGATCGAGCCCGGGATGGGACACGCGGAAAGCGCGACTACGCCTGACCTCATCGCGCGCGTCACCGCCTGGTTGCGGTCGGCCGAATCGGCTCCCGGCGCCCGACGTGCGGTCGGGCAGGTCTGCGACGATGGAGCGCGTGACTGACGGCGCCATCGCGGATCCTGCCGGATCCCTCGACTCCGACGGCGTCGAGTACAACTTCGTCGGCAGTGCCGTCGTCGCGGCACTCGCTGGGATCGCGCTGGCCTGGCTGGCGCGTTCGGGCGCGCTGAGCTTGCTGGTCGGTGTCGCCGCCGCGCAGGCGCTCGTTGCGTTCGTCTACATCCTCGGCCTGCGCATCCCCGGCCGCATCGGCGCGATCGTGATCGCCGCATTGGCCTCCGCGGCAGCTGACGTCACAGTGTCGGTCTGGCCGCACGCGCGGCTGGGCACCCTGCTGGCCGTCTTCGGTTTGGCGATGCCGGCGCTCTTCGTACACCAGCTGTTTCGCGGCACCGCCCGCGTGCGCGTCATCGAATCACTCGGTGGCGTAGCGATTCTCGTCCTCGCCGAGGTCTCATTACCTGCGCTCATGCAACTGCGGCACGAGTTCATCGGCGGCAATCTTGGCGGCGATGTGACCTTCGGTGTGATCGTCGTTGCGGCGGGCGCGCTGGTTGTCGGCTTCTTGGTCGACCTCGTGTTTGCCGCGCCACGATTCGACGAGGACGTTCCGCGCGGGCTGATCGCCGTGATCGGCTCGACGGCGATCGGCGCCGCGCTCGGTCAGCTCACGCTGCGTAGCTCGAGCGAGTTCGTCAACGGGCGAGCCGTGTTCGTTGGCGCCGCACTGGGCGCCGTGGTGGCGTTGTTCGCCGTCGCAACTGCGCTGGTCGAGCACGGCGCGAGGCTGGCCGAGTCCGGCTTCGCGCGTCGGGGACGTCCGGTGATCGGAGTGTTGCTGCCGATGAGCCTGCTCGCCCCGGTCGCCTTCCTGCTCTGCCTCGCCGTTCGTGCCTGATCCGCATGACCCTTGCCGTGGTCGTCCTGGCCGTCATCGCGTTGCTGGCCGTGCTGGCTGTCGGTGCCGGCGCGGCCGACCGGCTCGTCGCGCTGCGGGCCGAACGGCATGCGTCGGATTACCTGTCCGCGCCGCTCGGCCGGTCCGCGCGGGTGCGGGTGCACGGCTCGCCGTTCCTGACGCAGGCCGTGCGCGGCCGCTACAGCAACGTTGAGGTGACCTCGTCCGGCCTGCAGGTCGGCGTGCTGGCCGACACCACCTTGCACGCCTACCTCGTCAATGCCCGGTTGCCGCTGCGCGACCTGCTCGGCCGTCGCGCCCGCGAACTGCCGGTCGAGCACGTGCACGGCGACCTGGTGATCCCGTATGTGGAGCTGGCCCGGGTGAGTCCGCTTCCGGGGATTCGGTTCCGCTACCGCGACGGGCGGTTGATCGCGACGGCCGCCTTGCCCGTCCCGGGTATCGGCCAGCTGGCGCAGGTAAGTGGCGAGGCGGTGGCCACGATCGCTGGTAACGGCGGGGTCTGGTTGCGGGTGCGCAACGTGTCGGTCGCCGGCTTCAGCGTGCCGACCCTCGTCCTGAACCAGCTGCTGCCCAGCCTCGCCTTTCCCATCCCGTTGCCGCCGCTGCCGTACGGCCTACGCCTGGAACGGCTGACCCCCACTGCGGACGGGCTGCAGGTGTCCGGATCGGCCCAGGCCGTGGTGTTTCGCGCGGCTGCACATCCCGTCCACTGAGACGGTCGTCCCAACTAAATGGAGCGCCTCAGCCATGGCAGCTACGCTGTCGGGCATGGGTATCGCGCTTTTCTCGCGCCGCACGGTCGACCTGTGCCGTGTGGGCAGCTGCCTGTGTCGCGGCTGACGTCGTAACCCCTTCCTGTTTTTGGCTGGCACCGCTGTGCCGTCTATTCGCTGTCGCACACCAATCGAGGAGTGAAAACCATGAGCCGCGAAGACGTGCTCGTCTCGGCCGACTGGGCCGAAGAGAACCTGAACACCGAGGGCGTTGTATTCGTCGAGGTCGACGAGGACACCTCGGCCTACGACGGCGGTCACCTGCCCGGTGCCGTCAAGCTTGACTGGAAGACCGAGCTGCAGGACCAGATCCGTCGCGATTTCGTGAACAAGGAGCAGTTCGAGGAACTGCTTTCGCAGAAGGGCGTCGGCGGCGATGACACGGTCGTCCTTTACGGCGGCAACAACAACTGGTTCGCCGCGTACGCGTACTGGTACTTCAAGCTGTACGGCCACGACTCGGTCAAGCTGCTCGACGGTGGGCGCAAGAAGTGGGAACTCGACGGGCGCGAGCTGTCAACGGATTCGGTGACCCGCGACAAGACGTCGTACACCGCGAAGGATCAGGACACCTCGATTCGCGCGTTCCGCGACGAGGTCGTCGACGCGATCGGCAAGAAGAACCTCGTCGACGTCCGCTCGCCCGACGAGTTCAGCGGCAAGCTGCTCGCGCCGGCGCACCTGCCGCAGGAGCAGTCGCAGCGTGGCGGGCACATCCCGACAGCGCTCAACGTCCCGTGGTCGAAGGCGGCCAACGAGGACGGCACGTTCAAGTCCGACGACGAGCTGCGCAAGCTCTACGGCGACGAGGGCCTCGACGACGGCCGCGACACCATCGCGTACTGCCGCATCGGCGAGCGGTCCAGCCACACATGGTTCGCGCTGCACGAGCTGCTCGGCCACCAGAACGTCAAGAACTACGACGGTTCGTGGACCGAGTACGGCTCGCTCGTCGGTGTCCCGATCGAAAAGGACGTCTGACGTGAGCGAGCGCAGCGAGCCAACCATCGGGATCGCTCGGCTCTGCTGGCAGACCGACCGAAGGGAGGTCTGAGATGTGCGGTGCTCCGGCGCAGTCGCCGACGTTGCCGGCGGGGGTCGACCTTGCCAAGGAGACCGTCATCTACGGCGTGGTCTGCAAGGACGATGCGCCGGTTCCGGCCGCGTACGTCCGGCTGCTCGACTCGACCGGTGAGTTCACCGCCGAGGTGGTCACCTCGGCGACCGGTGACTACCGGTTCTTCGCCGCGCCGGGCTCGTGGACGCTTTCGGTGATGCACCGCGACGGCAAGGCGCGCAAGCAGGTCGAGGCGACCGAGCCGGGACTGGTGGAAACCTCGCTCGTCCTGGAATAGGGCCTCTTGGCCCCGTAGCAGGGCGCGGCACGGCGTGTCGCCCGGCTACGGGGCCAATCGGTGGCTG
>DASRSG010000099.1:0-5458 GCA_035656595.1 Jatrophihabitantaceae bacterium
GGTCGTCGACAAGCTCGACGACACGACCACCGGCGATCTCGTCGAGCAGTTCATCACTCAGTTCTACGGAATCTTCGAAGAGGACGGCTCGGAGATCCCGCGCGAGGTGCTCGTGCCCGTGCTACCCGACGACAACGGAGCACTGGCCGAATGGCTGGGCGAGCGCCGCGGCTCACGGGTCCTCATCAGGGTGCCGCAACGCGGCGACAAGCGCGCGCTCGCCGAGACAGTCGCGCGCAACGCGCAGCAGGCACTGAACCAGCACAAGCTCAAGCGTGCCTCCGACCTCACCGCACGCTCGCTCGCCCTGGGCGAGTTGCAGGAGGCGCTCGGCCTCGCCACTGCGCCGCTGCGCATCGAATGCTTCGACATCAGCCACGTGCAGGGCACCAACGTCGTCGCGTCCATGGTGGTCTTCGAGGATGGGTTGGCCCGCAAGAGCGAGTACCGGCGCTTCGCGATGAGAACCGGAGTAAACACTCACCCGCGCTTCGCGGGCCAGGCTGCCAAGGGTGCGGGAGACACCGACTGGATCGCCGAGGTCGTCCGCCGCCGGTTCGCGCGCTACCTCGACGAGCAGGTGGCCGACGGCGCAGACGCCGATTCCGATCCTGCTGCCGAGGCCGCCGAGGTCTCCTCGCGTCCCGGAATCGACCCGACCACCGGACGCCCGCGGAAGTTTGCCTACCCACCCAACCTCGTCGTGGTCGACGGCGGCGCGCCGCAGGTCGCGGCAGCACAGGCCGTCCTCGACGAACTCGGCATCGACGACATCGCGCTCGTCGGCTTGGCCAAGCGGCTGGAAGAGGTCTGGCGGCCGGGGGAGCAGTACCCGACGATCCTGCCGCGGACCTCGGAAGGGCTCTACCTGTTGCAGCGGGTGCGCGACGAGGCGCACCGGTTCGCGATTACGTTCCATCGCGAGAAGCGATCCAAGGCGATGACCACCTCGGCTCTCGACGGCATCCCGGGCCTCGGCGAGACCCGACGCAAGGCGCTGTTGCGGCACTTCGGATCGCTCAAGCGACTGCGCGCCGCGTCGCCGGAGGAAATCACCGAGGTCTCGGGAATCGGGCCGCGCACGGCCACCGCGATCGCCGACGCGCTGAGGTCAGATGTGCCTCCGGTACCGGCGGTGAATGTCACCACCGGTGAAGTGTTGCAAGATGAGCCCGTGGGACGAGCGGAATGAGCGACGCTTGCGGAGCGAGCCATGGGCGCAGAAGTCCTTTGGTGGTCGAACCGAGCGCAGCGAGGTTAGGCCAATGAGCGGTCTCGACACAGTCGTGATCACCGGGTTGTCGGGAGCGGGCCGCAGCACGGCGGCAAAATGCTTCGAGGATCTCGGCTACTACGTCGTCGACAACCTGCCAGCCGAACTCATCGCCACGCTCATGGACCTGGGCAGTCGCAGCCGGGGCAAGGTAACCCGCCTCGCGGTCGTGATGGATGTGCGCAGCCGCGCGTTCACCTCGGACCTGCGCGGGGTCATCCGTGACCTGAGCGAGCGCGATATGCGCCCGCGCGTGCTTTTCCTCGAAGCGTCTGACGACGTGCTCGTGCGGCGGTTCGAGAACGTGCGCCGTGCACACCCGATGCAGGGCACCGGCCGGTTGACCGACGGCATCGCGCAGGAACGCGACCTGCTCGCGCCGCTGCGCGACGAAGCAGACCTCGTGCTCGACACGAGCAACCGGTCGGTGCACGAATTGCGGCACGCCATCGAATCGGCCTTCGCCGGTGATGGCACGCTGGCCGCAGCCCCGGCGTTGCGCGCCACGGTGGTGTCGTTCGGGTACAAGTACGGGCTGCCCGTCGATGCCGACCTCATCGTCGACGTGCGGTTCCTGCCGAACCCGTACTGGATTCCCGAACTGCGCGAGCACACGGGCGTCGATCAAGAGGTCAAGGATTACGTGCTCTCCCAAGAGGACGCGATCGCATTCCTCGACCAATACGCATCGATCCTGAAGATCATCGGGGCCGGCTACCGCCGCGAGAGCAAGCGCTACCTCACGCTCGCCGTCGGTTGCACGGGCGGCAAGCATCGCTCGGTGGTGATGTCGCAGGAACTCGCCGACCGGCTCGAAGCAGACGGAGTGCACGCCACGGTCGTCCACCGGGACCTCGGCCGTGAATGAGATTAGGGCGGTCGCTCTGGGTGGGGGACACGGGCTGCATGCGTCGCTAAGTGCATTGCGGTTGGTGAGCTCGCAGCTCACCGCGATCGTGACGGTGGCTGACGACGGTGGATCGTCTGGACGGATCCGCCACGAGCTGGACGTGTTGCCCCCTGGCGATCTGCGCATGGCACTGGTCGCACTCGCTGGCGAGGGTCGGCAGCATCGTGCCTGGGCTGAGCTGCTGCAACATCGGCTGGGCGGCTCGGGTGTGCTTGCCGGGCATCCGGTCGGCAATCTGCTCATGACCGGACTGTTCGAGCGTGCCACCGATGACTCGACGGCCGCGCTGGCCTGGATGGCGGAGCTGGTCGGCGCGGTGGGCCGGGTGCTGCCGATGAGCCCGATCCCGCTCGACCTGATCGCCGAGGCGGACCGGTTCGATCCGGCCGACCCGTCACGGCGCCGCACGATTCGCGGCCAGTCATCTGTCGCGGCCACGCCGGGACGGGTGTGTGCGGTGCGATTGCTGCCCGCCGGCGCACCTGCGTGCGCGGCCGCGGTCGATGCGGTGCGCGAGGCAGACCTCATCGTGCTCGGTCCTGGCTCGTGGTTCACCAGCGTCATCCCGCACTTGCTGCTGCACGAACTCGGTGCTGCGCTCGCCACGACTCGCGCCCAGATCGTCATTACGCTCAACCTCGTCCCGCAGCCGGGCGAGACCGACGACTACTCGTCGGTTGAACTGCTCGAGCTGTTGTGCGAGCACGCCGAACCGCGCGGCGGATTGCGCATCGCAGCAGTGGTTGCCGACACCGAAGCGGTGGAGGATGAAAAAGAACTTGCCGACTTCACGCGCGGGATAGGGGCGCGTCTCCTATTGTCAAAGCTCGCCACGCATGACGACCCCGAGTTGCATGATCCAATGCGTCTGGCCGAGGCTTACCGCAACGCGTTTGACACCTCTGGAGGTCAGGAATGGCGATGACCGCAGCGGTCAAGGACGAACTGAGCCGGGTTCCGGTCTCGAAGACGTCCGCGCGCAAGGCGGAACTCGCCACGATGCTTCGCTTCGCCGGCGCGTTGCATCTGATCGGCGGGCACATCGTGATCGAGGCCGAACTCGACACGGGATCGGTGGCGCGTCGGCTGCGCAAGGAGATCGCCGACATCTTCGGGCACGGGTCCGAAGTGCAGATCGTTGCCGGCGGCGGCCTGCGCAAGGGCAGCCGTTACCTCGTCCGAGTCACGAAGGACGGTGAGGGGCTGGCGCGCCAATCCGGGCTGGTCGACCTGCGGGGACGTCCGGTGAAGGGCCTACCGCATCACGTGGTGGCCGGGGGCGTCGCCGATGCCGAGGCGGCCTGGCGCGGTGCGTTCCTCGCGCACGGCTCGCTGACCGAGCCGGGCCGCGCCTGCGCGCTCGAGATCACCTGCCCGTCGGCCGAGGCCGCGCTCGCGCTGGTCGGTGTCGGCCGTCGCCTCGGTGTGTCTGCCAAGGCACGTGAGGTGCGCGGCAGCGACCGTGTCGTAGTGCGCGACGGCGACATGATCGGCGCACTGCTCACCCGGATCGGCGCGCACGAGTCGGTCCTGGCCTGGGAGGAACGCCGGATGCGCCGAGAGGTGCGCGCGACCGCGAACCGGCTGGCCAACTTCGACGACGCGAATCTGCGGCGGTCGGCACGCGCCGCCGTCGCGGCGGGCGCGCGCGTCGCCCGCGCCCTCGAGATCCTCGCCGACGACGCGCCCGACCACCTGTTGCAGGCCGGCCGGCTGCGCATCGAGCACAAGCAGGCTTCGCTGGAGGAACTGGGCGCGCTGTCCGACCCGCCAATGACCAAGGACGCCGTCGCCGGCCGGATCCGGCGGCTGCTGGCGATGGCGGACAAGCGAGCCGCCGACCTCGGCATCCCCGACACCGAGTCGGCGGTGACCCCGGAGATGCTCGCGCCCTAACTCTTGTTTTGGTATCGGGTGACCAGATTTTCATGATCATTTTGGTCAGGCCGTACCAAAACAGGGGCTACGCGGCAGTAGGCCCGTGGCCCGTCACGCGGATCCGTGCACCAGATAGGGTCGTCGGTGAGCGCGGCCGCGCGGTAGCGGGCGCCTCACGAGCCGCTTTCGTCACGTTTCGAGGAGTACGCAGTGACCGTACGGGTGGGCATCAACGGCTTCGGCCGGATCGGCCGCAACTTCTTCCGCGCCCTCACCGCAGCGGGCGCCGACATCGAACTCGTCGCCGCGAACGACCTCGGCGACATCAAGACCATGGCGCATCTGTTGAAGTACGACACGATCCTCGGCCGGTTCCCCGGCGAGATCGCGACGACCGACAGCGGCATCACTGTTAACGGCAAGGACATCAAGATCCTCGCCGAGCGCGACCCGGCCAACCTGCCGTGGGGCGACCTCGGTGTCGATGTGGTCATCGAGTCGACGGGCTTCTTCACCAAGGCTGCCGACGCGCGCAAGCACGTCGACGCCGGCGCGAAGAAGGTCATCATCTCGGCACCGGCCAGCGATGAGGACATCACGATCGTCCTCGGTGTGAACGACAGCGACTACGACCCGGCCAAGCACACGATCATTTCCAACGCGTCGTGCACGACGAACTGCCTCGGCCCGCTGGCCAAGGTGCTCAACGATGCGGTCGGCATCGAGCGCGGGCTGATGACGACGATCCACGCCTACACCCAGGACCAGAACCTGCAGGACGCCCCGCACAAGGATCTGCGCCGGGCGCGCGCCGCGGCGATCAACATCGTCCCCACGAGTACCGGCGCCGCCAAGGCGATCGGCCTGGTCCTGCCCGAGCTCAAGGGCAAGCTGGACGGCTACGCGCTGCGCGTGCCGGTCCCCACCGGCAGCGCCACCGACCTGACCGTCACCGCGTCGCGCGACACCACCGTCGACGAGGTCAAGGACGCCTACCGGGCGGCCGCCGACGGGCCGCTGAAAGGCCTGCTCACCTACACCGAGGATCCGATCGTCAGCAGCGACATCGTCGGCGACCCGGCGTCGTGCATCTTCGACGCCGCCCTGACCAAGGTGATCGGGAACCAGGTGAAGGTCGTCGGGTGGTACGACAACGAGTGGGGCTACTCGAACCGGCTGGTCGACATCGCCGTGCTCGTGGGCAACTCACTCTGAGCACAATGAGGACTCTCGACGAGCTGATCAAGCACGGGGTCAAGGGCCGGCGGGTTCTCGTCCGCTGCGACCTCAACGTCCCGCTCAAGGACGGCCGTGTCGCCGACGACGGACGCCTGCGCGCATCGCTGCCGGTGATCACCAAGCTGATCGAGCACGGCGCGCGGGTCATCATCGCCGCG
>DASRSG010000100.1:0-8512 GCA_035656595.1 Jatrophihabitantaceae bacterium
CCCCCTCGCGGCCACCAAGTTTCACTGCACCGGCTGCGATCGCCAGGTTCTGCGGCGAGATCATCTTGCCCAGCACGCCGCCGGACGAGTTGGCCGCAGCCAGCAACGTCGGCGAAAGGTGCGCATGCATGCCAGCGGTCACCTGAAGGGCCCCGAACAGCGAGTTGGACGATGTGTCAGAGCCCGTGACCGCGGTTCCGATCCAACCCAGCAGCGGCGAGAGCAAGGCGAACACACCGCCGGCGCCGGCCAGCCACAGTCCCAATGTCACCGTCTCACCGGATTCGTTCATCACGAACCCGAGCGCCAGCACCGCCATCACGGTGACGATCGCCAACTTCAACTGATCAAGGGTTCGAGCGTAGCTGCGCACCGCGCGACGTGCACCGACCTTCAAGGCGACCATGGTCACCAGGCCGGCGAGCAGCAGCAACGTGCCCGCGGCAGAAAGGATGTTCAGCTTGAACGTGGTGGCGACAGGATCGCCCTTGCTGTTCGCAATGTGCAGGCCGGGCCAGTTGTAGATGCGGGTCAATGATTCGAGTCCGGTGCCACCCTTTCCCGGCGTCGTCGGTGCCATGCCGGTGATCGCTGGGATCCGGGTGGCGAGCACGAAGATCGCGACGATGATCAGGTACGGCGCGTACGCCTTCAGGACATCGGTACGGCTATCGCCAACGGTTTCTTCAGTCGTCGTGCGCTCGGTGGCCACCGCAACCGAACCACGCTGGTCACCGCCGTCGCCGCTGGGCGGACGGTTGACCGCGGAACCGCCGGTGGCCGGTTCTTCGCCGTCGGATTCGACGTAGGGCTCCTTCGCGTGCCAGATCCGCGTGAAGGCCAGTACCGCGAGCGCTGACGCGAGCGAGGCGATGATGTCGGTCAGCGGGATCGACCAGTAGTTGGCGGCCAAGAACTGGAACACCGCGAAGGTCAGCCCGCAGACCAGGGCCGGCGGCCAGACCTGCCGCACACCACGCCGTCCGTCGATGATGAACACGAGCACCAGCGGGACGAACACCGCCAGGATCGGTGTCTGCCGGCCCACCATCGAGCCCAGCCGATCGACCGGCAGGCCGGTGACGGTCGAGAGCGTGGTGATCGGCACGGCCAGCGCACCGAAGGCAACCGGTGCGGTATTCGCGACCAAGGCGAGCGTCGCGGCCTTGAGCGGTCGGAAGCCGATCGCGATCAGCATGAAGGAGCTCATCGCCACCGGCGTGCCGAAGCCGGCAAGAGCTTCCATCAACGCACCGAAGCAGAACGCGATGATGATCGCCTGCACGCGCTGGTCGTCGCTGATCGAGGCGAATGAGCGGCGCAGCACGTCGAAGTGACCGGTCTCGACGGTGAGGTTGTAGATCCAGATCGCGTTGATGACGATCCACATGATCGGAAAGAACCCGAACGCGGCGCCGAGCAGCCCGCTGTCGAGCGCAGCACCGACCGGCATCGAATAGGCGCCGATTGCGACGATCAGGGCGACGGCGAGGCCGATGATCGAGGCCAGCCAGGCCCGCATGCGCACCACGCCGAGCAGCACGAACAGCACGAGCAGGGGCAGCACCGCCACGATCGAGGACGTGCCGAGCGAGTGGCCGAGCGGGTCGTAGACCTGGCGGTAGTCGGCAAGCACGGAACGTCCTCCTGGGCGTGGAACGCGGTGTGGTCTCCACCACATCGTTACCCAATTCGGACAAATTCCACCAACACTGCCCGCACGCTGTCCCACGTCTCCGTGCGCGGCGGTGCCTCAGGGGCCGGGCGGCGGCGGGTTCGGGATCGAATCGCCCTCGCCGATCTGAACGAGCCCGGCGATCCGTTGCGCCTTGTCGAGCGGGATCGGATCCATGCTCGTGCTGGCGACCGTCACCCAGCTGTTCGGGGCGTACTGCCAGGCCAGCGCCACTCGCGGATGCACCGGATGCCCGGGGATTTCTGGATGCAGCAAGAAGCTGCCGTAGTACCCCTGCGTGCCGTTCACGGTCACCGGCGTGCCGCCGTTCGGGTGCCAGCCGCCATCCGGGTTGACCTTGAACACGAGACCGCCGTTCGGACCCGTCGTCTGCACCTCTTGATACTGCGGATGGCCGCCCGGGTCGATCGGGTTGCCGACGCCGATGACGGAGGTGACGGTCGTGCCCGGCATCTGGTCGAATACGAGGAGGTAGTGCCCGTCGTCGGGCAGCGTTGCCCAGTCGAGCGTCGGCGCCGCACGCTGCACCGACTGTTTGTGATGGTGTACCGCGGCGGATATCGGCGTCGCCGAGAGCGGGGTGATATTGCGCTGCTGGTGTTGCGTCGCCGGGTTGGTCAACCCGGACGCGATTGCCGCCACGGCGGCCGTCCCCACCACAGCAGCGCTCACCGCGATCGCCAGCCCCTTAGGTCGCGCACGATTGACGCGCGGACGAGACGCCGTCAGGTCGTGCAACGGGTAGGCGTCGGCACGCTCCTCGAGCAGCGTCCAGGCCGCTTCGAGGTCGTCGAGATGTCGCATCATCGCTCCTTAATCGGCTTCGAAAACCGGCTTCGACGTCGCCGAAACCTGCGGCGTCGCCAGCTGGATCCGTAGCGCTGCCAACGCGCGTGCTGCATGGGCGCGTGCCGTTGATTCGCGGCAACCCAGGCACGCCGCGACCTCGGCGTAGGACATAGCGGCGTAGAACCGCAGCACCAGCACCGCACGCTGCTTGGGTGGCAGGTTGGCCAGCTCGTCGGCCAGCGCCGCCTGCTCGCAGTGACTGTCGGCGTGGTCGGGCAAGTCGGGCAGCAGGCCGTCCATTGCCGCGACCGGCGTCGTGCGGCCAAGGCGGCGCCGCCAGCCGAGGAACTCGTTCACGAGCATCCGGCGCACGTAAGCATTCACGTCGTCGGCCGCACCTACCTGGTGCCACCGCTCGAACGCGCGTCCGAGCACGTCCTGCAAGAGGTCCTCGGCGAGGACTGGATCGCCGCACAAGACGACGGCAAAGCGGAACAGTGGCCGTCGTCGCTGGGCAACGAACTCCTCGAAGTCCACCCGCCCTCCCTTCTGCCCGCGCGGGTCACCCCTTAGATGCGTGAGCCGTGCCAAACGCTGCGCCGCGGGACGGGTGGTAGCGAGTTTCCTCCGCGCGCGGTAAACCTGGAGCGTCGGTGAAGCGAGTGATAGCCATGGAGGACAGCGCAGCATGTCGGACGGCGCACGCTCAGCCGCGCCGCGAGATCGTCTTCGATGCCGATGCGGCCGTCGACAGCTTCGAGGTGTTCTACGCGCGCGAGTTGCCTGCCCTGGTTGCTTTTGCCGCGGTCCTCTCCGGCTCGGCCGCGGCCGAAGACATCGCGCAAGAAGCGATGCTGGCCGCGTACCGACGTTGGGACTCGGTTTGCCAACTCGATCTTCCCGTCGCGTGGGTGCGTCGCGCGTGCGCGAACCGCGCGATCTCGGTGCTGCGCCGGCGTGCAGTCGAAACGCGCGGCCTGCTGCGCCTGGGCTCGCGGCCTGCGGCGACCGATGCACCCGCCATGGTGAATGCCGACTTCTGGGCCGAGGTGCGCCGGCTACCGCGCCGGCAGAAGCAGGTCATCGCCCTGCATTACATCTACGACATGGCGGTCAGTGAGATCGCGCAGACGCTCAGCTGTGCGGAAGGGACGGTCAAGGTGCACCTCTCGCGTGGCCGCGCGACCCTGGCGCAACGAATGGGCGCGCGTGCGGAGGAGCCGTCATGACCATCGATGAACTGGCCCGTACCGCCGCCGCCGAAGCCCGCGGCATCGCCGTCGAAACGGTCGACCCGTCGATCATGCTCGCTCAGCTCTACCGCACGCGACGCAATCGCTCGCTGGCCTCCATCGTCACGATCGTGGTCGTTGCGGTTGCGGTCGCGATCGGGGCCTTTGTCGCGCGCGCGGGCAGCGGCAGCAACTCGGCGCCCGCCGCGTCGCAGCCGTCCCCGCCCTGCGCTCACGTGACCTGTCCGAAGGTTCATCACGTCGTGCTCACGGTGCCGGTCACCTTCTCGCTTCCGAACAGCTTCCAGAATGGATTCCAACAGACGTCGCTCAATGTCGTAGAGGTGTATCGCGGCGACATTGACACCACCGGTGTGTCGGTGGCCGAGAATGCAATTCCGGTCAAGGACGACTACACGTGGACGCGAGATCCAGCTGCCGGCACGACCGCCAAGTCCGTCGCGACGTGGCTGGCGCACCGTCCGTTCCTTACGAACACCGCGCTAGTTCCTACGCACGTGGGTGGCCTGCCGGCCTGGCGGGTATCTGGGCAGCTCAAGCCCGGTGCTCGGCTGCCTGCCCTCAAAGACAGTGTCAAAGTAGCGCCGACCTTCCTCAACGACATCGGGCACATGGCTTACGCCCCGAACTTGATCGGCG
Source organism: Jatrophihabitantaceae bacterium (assembly GCA_035656595.1). Taxonomy (GTDB): domain Bacteria; phylum Actinomycetota; class Actinomycetes; order Mycobacteriales; family Jatrophihabitantaceae; genus RYN-133. The sequence continues at coordinate 4,378 of DASRSG010000100.1, forward strand.
ACTACACCCTGGTAGCCGTTCCTGGCGCGGGAATCACGGTCATCTGGTCCTGGTCATTGGATCACGGGGCCAGGGCGCTTGCCGGAAATCAGGCCTTCATCGACCGGCTGTCGTTCCGGTGATCGGCGTGCTCACGCACCGCTGCCGTAAGGGCGCGTGATCATCTCGAGGTAGTGCCCGTTCGGCTTGCCAACGACTTTCAGTGCGCCTATTTGCCGGTGATGACGCGAATCGCCGCCTCAGGAGACCAGCGATCGCACCCTGGTGGCGAGCCGTCCGCCCAGGTGCACCGCGTCGACGGCACCGCCGGCGTCCCGCTGGAAGTAACCCTTCATGCCCTTGGCGCCACCATCAATGACCATGTATTTGTCGCCGTCCTCGGACAGCATGCCGAGCGGCAGTGGCGGCTGCACCTCGTCGGGGTCCTGTCCGGCTTCGCGAAGGGTATCGGCCATTTCCGGCTTGACCCGCATGTTCGCCACGAGATGTCCGTCCTCGGCGGTGATGTCGCAGAGAATCACGATCGTCTCGTAGGTGCCGACGTAACGGGCAAGCTGCTCGTCGCTCAGGCGGACCGGCTCCGGGTCCGCCTCGGTCACGTCGAGATACTGCTTGAGCGCCCACACCCGCAGTTGCTCGTTGAACTGCGGACCGTTCGGGCCGCAGTTGGTCAACGAGATCAACGCGAAGTTGTGCTCTGGAACCATCACGAATTCAGAGTGCTGGCCCACCGTGGTGCCACCGTGCGCAACCAGCCGCACGCCGTCAACATCGCGCAACAGCCAGGTGATGCCCACGTGATCGCCGATCGCGCTACCCGGCATCGAGACCGTTGGCTGATGCATGCGGGTGAGCGATTCGGTGCTGAGGATGCGTGTGCCGTCCGGGGCCGTCCCGTCGCCGAGGTTGAACCGCGCCCAAGCGATCTGATCGGCCGCGTTCGCCGACATGCCACCAGCCGGCCCGTTGCCACGCGGGATAGCCCACATCCGCGACGGCGTGATCGTGCCGTCGTCCTCGCGGGTGTGCCCGACCACGAAGCGTCGCGTCATGATCTCGGTCATGCGGAACAACGTGTTGTCCATACCTAGTGGGGCGAGCAACAGATCGCGCATGGCACGCTCGTAGGTCGTGCCGGTGATCTTCTCGATGATCCGTCCGGCGACCGACAGTGACGCGTTGTTGTAAGACACGGTCGCGCCCAGCGGCGTCACCTGCTTGATGTCCTTCATCAGTGCGACGTAACGCGCTAGCGCGTCATCGCCATCGCCGGTGTCGTCGGACAGATCGCCTTCCCACCCGGCGGTGTGGTTGAGCAGATGCATGACCGTGACGTGCTCGGCGACGTCCTCGTCCTGCAGCGCGAACTCAGGCAGGTAGCGCCGCACCGGAGCGTCGAGTTCGAGGTCGCCGCGTTCCATGAGCGCCATGATCACCGTGGCCGTGTACGTCTTCGCCGTCGAGCCGAACTGGAACAGGGTCGTCTCATCGACCGGCAACGGGTTCGTCGTGCTCGTGATGCCGTGGTAGGCGTACTGCGCCACGCCGTTGTGCAGCACGCCGACCGAAACACCCGGTACCTCGAGTTCGGTGGCAAGCTCGCGCACGTGCTCGGCGAGGGCTTCGTCCTGAACTGGTGATGTCACATCGTCTCCTTGACGTCGCGGTGGCCTGTGTCAATGGTGGGACGGCGCGGGCGCGCGGGATATGTGCGGCGCAGACAAGCGCACCGGCAGCCTTGGTTGACTGCAACCAACGTCGTCAGCTGGGCACCGAGATGACCTTGAGCTGCAGCATTGCGGCGAAACGGGCATCCGGATCGTCGAGATCGAGGCCGCCTACCTCGGCCAACCGGCGCAACCGGTAGCGGAACGTGTTGGGATGCACGAACACCGAGGCCGAGGCCGCGGCGACATCACCGAATGCGTCGAGCCAGGCCCGCAGCGTCTCGACCAGATTCGTGTGGTGCTGCTCGTCGTAGCTGACCAACCGCGCGATCGGTCCGGTCAGAGCGTCACCGCGCGATACGACAAGATCGCGCAACTCGAGCACGAGCGACTCGACGTGCACGTCGTCGAGGCGGGCGACCCGCTGCGCGCGTTGGCCGGTGCGCAACACCCGTAGCGCGCGGTCGGCACTCGATCGCGCGGGGGCGAGGTTGGCCGCGTCGAACACGACCGGCCCCACTCCGACAACCGCACAAACCCGGTCGCCGATCCGGTCGAGGAACTCGCGCGCAATCCGTACCGCTCGTTCCTGCCCGTCGTGCTGATCGCGCTGCACCGGCACCAGGCCGTAGGCGACGTCGCCCACGAGCGCCGCGGCGCAGCGCGGATGGACAGCGCTGAGGTGCATCGCCAGCGCATCGGCCAGCCGCTGGCGCTCGGTGGCCAGGCTGGTGTCGCCGTCGATCGACGGCTCGTCCTCGGGCCGATCGAGGATTGCGAGGGCGAGCACGACGACGGGCTGGCCGGCCAGCCCGAGCCGGTTCAGCGCCTCGCGGGCACCGCCCTCGCCTTCGAGCGCGGTACTCACCAGGTCGGCCCGCAGCCGTCGTTCGACGTCGGCACCGGCCCTGATGCGCAGCATGTGCAGTGCAACGAGCTTGGCCGCATCGCGCAGGGCTCGCGAGCGCTCGTCGCTGAGTGGCTCGTGCACGGCCACCCAGATCGATCCGAGCACCTCGTCGCCGGCCCGCACGGCAACCGCGACCCGCGGCAGGGTGAAGTCGTCGGACTCGTCCTGGAACGGTTCGATGTAGAGCGGTTCGTCGTTGCGGTAGAGATCGCGGAACACGCCGCGCTCGGTCAGCATCCGCGAGAACCGCTCGGGCACCTGCCGGCCCAGGATCGTCTCGACGCGGGAGGCGTCGGCCTCGTCCTGCCGGCCGGAAAAGGCGAGCACGCGCGAACTGCGGTCCTCGATCGTGACCGGTGCATCGAGCAGCGCGGCGACGGCGTTGGCCAGGGCAAACAGATCGCCGGACGTGACGCCGCCCAGCGTCTCGGGCTGGCCGGCACCGACGTCACCCTCGGCAAGCAGCGAGCGCAGCATCGCGGCGAGTTGAGCCCAGGACGCACCGCGGGTCAGGCCGAGCACGACCACCCCGGACTCTTCGGCCGCGTCGGCCACCACGCCGGCGGCCGGCACCGGCGCGCGCAGGATCAGCGCAGCGGACTGCTGCTTGCCGAGATCCTTGAGCAGCCGGGCGATCTCATCCGGGTCGTGCAGCCCGACGCCGAGCACCAGCGCGTGCGGCGGCAGGACGGGATCGTCGAGCGGGTCGTGGATGACGATCGCGCCGATGTCTTCGGGACCGTCGGGCTCACCGTGCACCAGGTCGAGCAGGGTGGCGCCGAGATCGTCGACCACCCGCCCGAGGCTGGCGCGGGGGCGCATGTTCACCGAGACGAGCACCTCCCGAACCTAGGAGCCAGGAGGCCAGCCTAGTTCGTACCGCTGGACGAGATCACATCCGCCATTCATCCGTTCCGACAAGCGCTGCTGCGCGGGCTGCGGTTCCAGCCCACCATTGCCGGGACGGCAGATCAGAGCGGGAGCCACTCCGTGCTGGTGGTGACCGCATCGAGCTCGTCGGGCAGCGGATCGACGCCGATGCCGGGCGCGGTCGGCACGTCGAGATGCCCGTCCTGCACCACGAACGGCACGGTGATGTCGGTGCGGTAGTACCGGTCCGAGCCCGACGTGTCTCCCGGCAGGGTGAAGCCGGGCAGTGCGGCCAGTGCCAGGTTGGCCGCGCGTCCCAGCCCGGTCTCGAGCATCCCGCCGCACCACACCGGCACGCCGTTTGCCACGCACACATCGTGGATGCGGCGGGCCTCGAGATAGCCGCCGACCCGTCCCGGCTTGATGTTGATGATCGAGCACGCGCCGAGTCGGATGGCATCGGCGGCGGCGCGCGCCGAGGTGATCGACTCGTCCAGGCAGACTGGCGTGCGCATCACCTTCGCCAGCTCGACGTGGCCGAGGATGTCCTCTTCGTCAAGCGGCTGCTCGATCAGCAAGAGCCCGAACCGGTCGAGGCCGGCCAGGTGCCGCGCGTCGCCAACCGTGTACGCCGCGTTAGCGTCGACCTGCAGCAGGATGCCGTCGCCGAACCGTTCGCGTAGTGCCG
>DASRSG010000101.1:0-12658 GCA_035656595.1 Jatrophihabitantaceae bacterium
GTACCCAATGCACCAATTACTCAATCAAAGCTGATCAAGCACGCCGGCTACGCGGTCGCGAGCATCGTTCCGCGACAGGTCGCTGCGCCGCATAGGCACGCGTAGGTCTGCCGATCCTGCGCAGACGGCGGCTCATCGCCATTGTCGAGTTGCAGCTGGTATTCGAGCAGCAATTCGTCACCGGCCGCGATCGTGCGCAGCGCGAAGATCACGACCTGGTAGTCGTGCAGTCTCGCTTCGCAGTTCGGCTCGCAACCGTGGTTGATCCATCCGGTTGCGTTGCCGCCGCTGCCGCCGTCGATCACCGAGCCGTTGCCGAGGTCGAAGAAGAACGTGTGCGATGCCTCGGCATCGGACTTGCTGGTGCGGGCCTGCGCCGTTTCCCACGAGATCAGCTCACCGGTATAGGCAAGAATCCGCTCGCCCGCCTCGAGATCCTCGACAGCGAACACCCCGCGACCGTGCACCGCCGACCTGCGCACGGTAATGCGCTCGTTCGGGTTCACCTGCCCATCATCTCCTGCGCAGGTTGCGGCGTTCCGAGTAACCATCCCCGAAGGAGGACGAGATGCGATATGACCGCGCTTTGTACGCCCGGTCGGGGGAGGCTACCCGTCAAGGCGGGTGTTGCACATCAAGAATGACGGTCTGCCGACTTCATCGGGCACACTGCGATCATGCGCGCGCGCAGCGGTCCGGGCGAACTGCTCGCCCAGGCACGCGCACTCGAACCGGGCCTGCGTCTCAGCGAACGCAATGCGACGCTCGCGGAGCTGGCCGAGCTGCTTGCGACCGACGGCGTGCCAGACCATGCGCGGTGGTCGCTCGAACTCGATGCCGAGCGGGCGATCGACCTCGCGCGCGACAACGAGATCGTCGCCGCTGAGTCGCTGGCTCGCGCCGTGCTCGCCGCGACCGACGAAGGAGTGGCGGCAGCACGCGCCCGGCAAGCGCTAGGCAGCGCACTCGCCTGGACTGGGACCGACGGCGCCACCCGCGCAGCAGAACGCGTGCTCATCGAAGCGGCTCGGCAATTCGGCGAGCTGGCCGAGCACGACCTGCAGGGCGCGACGCTGTTCTGGCTCGGCAACTCGGTACACCTGCAGAACGGCCGGCTCGAGGCAGCCGAGCGGTGCATGCGCCAGGCGCTCGACGTGCTGCCGCCCGACAGCGCGCGCCGGCCCAGCATGCTCACCTTCCTGTCCGACGTGTACATCAGCCTTGGCCGGTGGTCGACGGCCGAAGAGGTACTGGACGAGGCGGCTGACCTCGCCGCTGCCATCGATGATCCGAAGTCGCGCGCCTACGTAGCCTGGTCGCGCGCCCGGATGGCCTCGGCCCGCGGCGATGCGGCAGGAACCGAGCGCTACGTGCGCGAGACCGAGCGCGATGCCACCGACTGGTTCGACATGAACACCGGAGTGACGTTCCTGGCCGACGCCGCCGAGCTGCTCGACCGCGTGGGCGAGCGCGCCGCCGCCGATCGGTACCTGCAGCGCGCGCTCGAACGCGACCCGTCCGATGAATTCGTGCGGCAAGCGCGAGCGATTGTCCTTGCCCGCCGCGGCAATCCGAGCGAGGCGCTCGACGCGCTGCAGGATCTCACCCGCGGCGTGTGGCTCGAGAAACGCGTGCAGTGGCGGCACACGCTGTTCGCGGCCTACGCGACACTGCGGGCTGGACGATCCGGCGCTGGCGAGCTTGCCGGGCGTGCCCTCGACCAGGCAGTCGCGGCAGGTGGCGTGCTCGTCGCGTCAAGCACCGAACCCGAGACGACGGCCGCGTTGCTGCCCCTTGCCGAAGGTGTCGGCTCGGCGCCCGCGCGGCTGCTGCTCTGCGGTGCCGAGGGCTTCACGGTGCGCCTGTTCGGCAGCTCCCGGGTTGCGCGCGGTGCCAAGGAGCTTCGGCTGCCGCCGGGGCAGGCGGCCGAACTGTTCCGTGCCGTCGCGGTCGCGCCGCACGGGCGCAGCGTTGGCGAGGTCCTGGAGCTCTTCTTCCCCGAGGTCGAGCCCTCTGCCGGGCGGCACCGGCTGCGGCAACTGCTGACGCGGTTGCGCTCGGCGACCGGTGACACCCTCGTCCGCGACGGAGAACAGCTGTTGCTCGCCCCGGCCTGGGTCGACCTGCACGCGTTTCAGGCCGCGTCACGGCGCGCGCTGACAGCCGGCGGCGCAACGGGAGCGGAACTGGCGCATGCCGCGCTCGCGCTCTGGACCGGTCCGCCGCTGCCCGCCGACCCGTACGCGGGCTGGGCGAGCGCGACACGCGAGCAACTTCGTCGCCGCTACCTGGCATTGCTCGATCTGGTTGCGGGGGTGGCGCGCGAGCGGCGCTCGTTCGATGAGGCGCTGCATGTGTTGACGGTGGCCCGCGAAGAGGATCCCTACGACGAGAGCCGCTACGTCGCGATGGCTGAGATCCTGCTCGAGACCGGACGCCGCGGTGCGGCGCTGCACGTGGCGCGCGACGCGTCGGCGATGTTGGCCGATCTGGCCGTCCCATTGCCTGCGAGCCTGCGCGCGCTGCTGGAGTAAATGCGTCTGACGTTCGTCTGACGCCAACCATCTACGGTTTCGCCTTGCCGGCGCCGTGCGCCGGCACTCGTGCGTCGAGGGAGAAACGCAGAAATGGGACGACCGCGCCGAATTCGCCTGTTCGCAGCCACACTTGCCCCGGCGACCGCGGCAACCATGTGCATCGCGATCGCCGTGGCTGCACACGCCGCCGCGCCGACCATGACGCCGGTCAAGCTGGCCGGCGTCAGCTGCCACGCCGCAGCCTGCGGGCCGGTCGGCAATGTCAACGACAACGACACCGTGCTCACGGTCGCTAATGGTGCGGTTCACGACGGCCAGCTCGTCCAGCCCACCAACTCGCTGCTGATCAGCGGAACTTCCAACCTGGACACCCATCCACTGGCGGTGAACGCGACCGACCTCTCGGTCGGTTACGCCAGCACCGACGCGCACCCGATCTCCGAGCCGATCGTGTGGCAGGTCAGCGCGTCCACCGCGTACCGCGTTCTCGACGTCCCCGCCGGCGGCGACAACGCGACCGCGATCGCCGTCGACGACGCGGGTGAGATCGCGGCCCAGGACAGCCGGACTGGAATGGGGTACTTCTTCACCAGCCCGACGGCGGCGGCGACTGTCGTGCCCGACCCGGCCGGTTCGAACAGCCCGGCACGCATCGTCGCGCTCAACAGCGATTGGGAGATCGTCGACGTCGCGTCCTCGGCCTACCGGGTGAACCGGACGACCGGCAGCCACCTCTCGATCCCGTTCGACGCGTCGCCTGCGCTGGCTGCCGACGGCACCACGATCAGCGCCGGTGTCGAGACGATGCCGAACGGTGCCCAACGAACACTCGGTCTCGTCGGCGGCACCGCGTCGATGACCTCCGACGGCAGCGTGGTCGGCGAGATCAGCGGATCCCACTGGGTGCGGATCGATCCGGACGGCACGCAGACCGACCTCGGTGCAGCGACCGGACTCGCTCTGCAGCAAGCCGCCATCGCGCCGGGCGGTGACCTCGTCGGGTGGACGAGCGAGCCGAACGTCCTGGACATCTGGCTGGTCAAGGCGCAGAGCGACACGATCAAGGGAACGGTGCTGCAGGGCGCCGTGCCCGGGACGCCGTCGACGCCGTCAACTCCCGAGCCGGGTGTCAAGGTCTCGGTGAGCGGCACAACGTCGGACAACACAACGTTCACCGCGACCAAGACCACCAGCACCGACGGCAGTTACGGCATCGACGCGCCATCCGGCGCGTACACCGTCACCTTCCCGTCCGAGGTGTGTGTGCGCGACGGCACCACCGTTTGCCATGTCAAGGCGAACGCCGTCGTCGACGTCGATCGTGATCCAGTCATGGTCGATGCGATCGCGCTGCGCGCACATCTCGACGTGAAGGTCGCGCCCGACCCGAAGCAGACGACGCTGCAGATCAACAAGAAGACCGGCAAGACCACGCCGAAGACCATCACGGTGACGGTCAAGATCACGAACACCGGCACGCAGACCGTTACGAACGTAACTGCTCCCGAGAAGCTCATCGTGGGCTACCACGATCCGAGCCAGGTGTCCGAGCCGACAGTCCCGCTGCGGCCCGACAGCAGACCGAAGGATCTGGACCTCGGCACACTCAAGGCGGGAGAGGACACCAAAGCCACGTACACGCTCAGCGCCGAGGGCGACGGCAAGTACGACGTGCAGGCCGTGGTCACCGGCGCCGATCCTGAGGACCGCACGGTGAAGGGGACGGGAACCACGCAGGTGCTGATCGGGTCACCGCTGCTGGTGATGACCTCGAAGCTGGGACGCACGGTCAAGTCACCGCAGAGCCGCAAGCTGGTCAAGGCCGGCACGGCGTTCACCGTCGATGTCACGTTGGAGAACGTGTCCTACATCAAGACGCTGGACCTCGAGCCGTACAACTGCCAGTTCAGCGGCAACGCCTCCGACGGGCACACGCAGGGCGTGAACGATCCGATCCAGAACGTGCGGACGGACGTCGTGCAGGATCCGAGCGAGGCGCAACGGCTCGCGCCCCGGCACACGGCCGAACTCGCCTGCGTGCTGCATACGACGAACGCGCCCGCGGAACTCGAGGCGGGACAGTCGCCGATCGGCGGTGGCACCCGAGCAGTCGTCACGCTGCCTGACCCGGTCGGGTATGTCGTCACCCGTCACGACGACGGCTCCTACACGAAGGACGCGAAGCTCGCCGGCACCGACCTGTTCGTCGACGGCGACACGAAGTACACCGTTTCACTCGACGATTCCGACGACAAGGCCGGGCCGTCAGAACCGAGCACGTTCGACGGCACCGCGTGGTACCTGTCGGTGGGAGTGCTCAAGGGGCTGTGGGGGCTGACCGGCGGCGCCATCAGCGGACTGTTCGCGGCGGTGCCGCAGCTCGTCTCGAAGGGCATCCACGCGGTGCCTGCGGCGCTGGTCATGTATGTCGACGACGAGATGGAACTCTGGCAGGCCGCCCAGCAGAATCCCGTTGCGATGGCCGCATTCCTGAATCCGTTCACGAACCAGGTCCTGCTCGCGTTCAAGCACACCCCCGAACTGATCGGCGACGTCACCACGTTCGTGAAAGGGCTGCAGGCAGACGTCGAGGCGCGGTGGAACAAGATCGCCAACGACTGGTACCACGGCCGCTACGGCGATGCGCTGACCGAGTTCTCGGATGAGTTCACTTCCGATGCGGGCAATGCGGCAATGATCCTCGCTCCCGCCGTGCTCGCGCGATCGCCGAAGGTGCTCGCCGCGTTCAAGGCCGCCAAGGCGTCGATCTACGCGCAGGTGTCCGCCGAGCTCGCCAGCTGGGCGCCGAAGGTCGTCAGCGCCGCCGATGCGTTGAACGTGCTCGAGGGTGTCGTGAAGGTCGGCTACGAGATGAGCAACACCACCTTGCGGCAGTTCTTCGGATTGACCGACGCGCAAGCTGCCTTCCTGCGCAACTTCGCCGAAGAGAACCGGTTGCTCATCGTGGTTCGCAGCCGCGCGGCCGAGTCGGTCGAATGGATCAAGAAGTTCGGCGCGGTGCTGAAACCGGAAAACATCAAGATCAAGAACGTCTCCTGGGAGGACTACAAGTATCTCGGTTACGCGAAGGACGACATCGGGCGCGTTGTGATCAACACGAAGTTGCCGAGCGAGGCCGACGTCATCGCCGAACTCGCTCGCAAGGATGTTGCCGAGGGCAGCACGGAGTGGACCGACGCGCTCAAGCGGCTCGAACAGCGCCGGAAGGAACTGTCCAAGTCCGACGCCGGCTACTACGATGCGCTGCGCGCAGCGTCCAAGAACGGCCACATGGACATGAAGTGGAACTTCGCCGAGAACGCCGTTGATCCCACGGCGTACACCGATACCACTACTCGCTACCGCTTCCGGCTGACCGCCAAGAAGGGCGATCCGAGCCAGCTCGTCCCCGAGTACTTCGTCAAGGGGCGGTGGCGTTCGGTGACCGGCGACGTCGACTTCCTGCAGATCAGTCACGCCGATGGATCAGCGCTGTCCGATGCGCTGCGCGTCAAGATCTACCAGCAGCTGTCGAAGTCACCACTCGGGTTCATGCATCCCGAGTCGGCGACCTGGACGGCCTTGAACGGGGCGTTCAGCTTCGACACGAAGATCAACGAATTCATCCGGGCCGGCACGGTCGCCCAGTTCTGCCCAGACGGTGCGGTGCGGGCCGTCAGGTTCCTCGAGAAAGCGTCGCAGTTCATCTCGAAACTCGACTACCGCATCGGCTGGGACGGCGGCTACCAGGTGCCGACACCGAGGTAGCACCGGCGCGGCTTGGCGCAGCGCTTTGCCGAGGCGGCGCGGCGCTTGGGCGGCGCGGCGCTTGGGCGGCCAGTTCCAGCATCAGAGATGCCCTCGGACACCCCCGAGTGCCCGACACCATCACCGATGCCGATCTCCCGATCGGCCACGGCATCACGGCCGGACGCGAGCGCGCCGACGCAGGGCGAGTGCGAGATGTCAGACAAGGGCGCGGCGGAGCTGGTCGACGACGATTGCCTCCTCCGAACGCACGATGACGCTCGGGTACCGCAGCACCGGCGAGCCACCGATCACGACCTCGTTCTGCCTGAGCTGATCGTTGTACCACTCGAGCGGTTCGACGTGGATTGCCCCGTCGACCTCGACGACAAGGATGCGACCATCGGGCAGTTCCCACTCGACGTCGAGGTAGCGGCGCAGGCCGTTGGGATCGGTACGCACGCCTTGCCGGCGAGGTGCCTGCAAGCGGTTGCGTCGGCACAGTCGGTAGAAGTCGATCTCGCTGAGCGCATGCGATCCGCCGGCGATGTCGTACAACGCCAGGCGCATCGGCCGGAAGTTGCGAATCTTCGGTTGCCGGTCGAGCGCGGCCTGCAGCGCATCGGCAGTGACGAGTCGCTGCTGCACGCCGGACGCGAGGATCGCGCATGCTCCTCGGCGAGTTGGCATGCTGCCGGCGGCCAAGATCAGCGACGGCGCGATTCGATGCAGCCGCCGCGATTCGACGATTTCGGCACCCTGCCAGTCGGTGATCCTGTGCAGCATCAGCCCGCGAATCCGCGGTCGGGCGGTGCCGGCCGGCCCGACCACGTGGATCTCGTCGCGCTCCCATCCCTGCAAACCCCACCGTTGAGCCGACGTGAACGAGGTCAACTGGCTGCGCGGTCCGCAGCTGATCAGCGACGCGCGCTCGCGTTGCTCCTTGGTTGGACGCCCGTTGTGCAAGATGATCGCTAGCCCGTACACCTGCCATCGGCGTGCGCGCACGTGCGCGGCAATCACTGCCTTGGATACGCCTACCTCGCGCAACTCACGCCGTGACGCCACGCTGTCGAACTGCTCGAGGCCAGCGGCTTGCCAGCGGCGGACGGGTCCGGTGAACGCAACAGACATGGCCGCAGCGTGCCGCGTGCACGGTCGTCCGATGCGCGATTCAGCCGAACTGTGGACGAGCTGCGCCGGCCGTCCACACCCCCGTGCACCACCATCACAGATGCGCGCGGACGGCCCAGGGTGCCCGAGCGCATCTCTGATGCCGCAGCCGCCGGCCGACCCGCTCATCCGGCACCCGCGTGATCACCATCAGTGATGGTCTCAGGCAGCTGGGAGTGCCCGAGAGCATTACTGATGCCGAACGGCTGGGCCGAAACGGATCGCCGGCGTGGCATCCCGGGCGAGATCGAGAAGTTAGCGGCGCCGGCGCGGCGGCTGCGACGCACGCAGCACCGCGTTCTGTGCCTCGAGATCGAGCACCATGGCGATGCCGGCCAGGTTCAGGCCGGCTCCGAGCAGTTCGCCGATGTGGCGCAGCCGATCGAGATCGTTCGCGCTGTAGCGGCGCGTGCCGCCCTCGGTGCGGCCGGGTTCGACCAGTCCACGCGCCTCGTAGAGCCGCAGGTTCTGCACCCCCATGCCCACCAGCTCGGCAGCTGTCGTGATGCCGTAAACACCACGCGCGGCGTCCCGGCTCGGCAGGTTCATCTGAGGATTTCCTGTTCTACGAAAGAACCTCTTGCGTTCAAGATGTCACAGGTGCTATATCAAATCTATAGCGCTTGCCATAGATCGCAACCGAGCGATCGATGGCCCGGCAAGGAGCATCTGACAATGGAGGTGGAAACGATGCTGATGCGCACTGACCCATTCCGTGAACTGGACCGTTTTGCCCAGCAGGTCTTCGGCACCGACGGCACGCTCACGCGTCCGTCCGTGATGCCCATGGACGCGTGGCGCGATGGCGACATGTTCCATGTCGAATTCGATCTGCCCGGCGTCAGCCCCGACTCGATCGACCTCGACGTCGAGCGCAACGTGGTCACGGTCAAGGCCGAGCGGCCGGCCCGGGCCAGCGACGCCGAGCTGATCGCCGCCGAACGCCCGCGCGGCGTGTTCAGCCGCCAGCTGATCCTCGGTGACAACCTCGACACCGCCAACATCGTGGCGAGCTACGACTCGGGCGTGCTCACGCTCGAGATCCCGGTGGCCGAGCAGGCCAAACCGCGCAAGATCTCGATCAACAGCAAGGGTGCAGATCGGCACGCGATCAACGCGTGAGCCGGGGTGGTGAACGCGATGCAATCGAGCGGGACGACGGTCGAGCCCACCACCGGCGACCAGTTCGTGGAGTTGCTCTGCGCCGATGATGATCTGCTGCGGGCGGAGTTCGATGCGATCATCGCCGCCAGTTGGCACGACACGCCATCGGGGGGTCGCGGCGACGAGCCCGCCGTCGCCGACCATGCCGACCGGCTCGCGACGCCGTTGTGCGAGCCACGGCCACTGAGCGGGAAATGGCACCCGAACGCCGAGCGGCGCAGGCGGCAGCGCTCACCTCCGCACCGCTGAGCATCCCCGTGGCCCCGACCGCCGAAGCGGCCGGGGCCACGTCCATGCAAGGGCGAGCTATGACTCGGCTGAGCATCACCGCGGGTACCTAAGCAGCGCATGCATGATCGCGGCGTGACTCATTGGCGATCTCGGCTCGTTCATCCGTGGAGACACCTGCGCCGGTGGTTCGTCGGGACGCCCGATCGCGACATCGCCGTCACCTTCTTGGGCGTCGGGTGTCTCGCGCTGCTCAGCGCCGCACTGCTCTGGTACCTGACGCGGACGATGTGAGGTGCGCGGTTACCGGTAGCGCACCACCGGCGCGGGCGGCGCTGGGTGATGCTGTACCCACGGCTGCTGGACGAAGACCCAGATCACGGCGATCACGACGCTGAGCGCGAGCGCGGCCCATCCCCACACGCGCACTAGGCGGGGGTCGCGCTGCTCCACTCATCCAGGGTGCCACCGGCAGGCAAGGCGCCGCTGCGCAGTGAACGGGCACGGCGAGGCGGGTATCGAAATTGCATGGCCAGCACAAAGCAAACCCAGGCGGCACAGCGCAACGTCAAGAAGGCACAGCAGGGCGCCAAGAAAAAGCGCACTCTTGCCAACCTGCCGTCGTCGACGAAATCGGCACTAGGCAAGCAGGGCGCGGCGGTTGCGCAGCGCAAGCGGTCCGGCGCCAGCTCACCGAAGACACGTGCGGAGTTGTATGAGATGGCGAAGAAACGCGACCTGCCCGGGCGTTCGAAGATGGGACGCGACGAGTTGGCGAAGGCGCTTCACCAGCGTTGACGCCGGGGTCGTCGTGGCGAGGCCGTCGCGTTGCACTGCGGACGGCGCGCTATGAGTTGTCGCGAAGGGTCATGACGAACCCGGCGAGCGCGACAAGCAGCGCAGCCACGAGCACGACGGCACGCAGCGCTGTAGGTGGATGGCTCCAATACGTCACAGCCAACCCGGCGAGCATCGCCGCGACTATCAAGCACGCGCCGTAGAACGGCGTGCGCATCGGGTGGTCTCCCCGCGCCATCGTGTCGGTTAGCCTGCGCTCTGCTCAGCCTGGACCTGAACAGTCGATCATCCAGTCACGGCATGGGTTGCGGCCCACAGCTCGACGAGGTCGTCCTTGTCCAAGGTATGACCTCGCGGACAGGTGAACTCGAACTCTTGCCTGAGCGGATGTCCCTGCTCATCGGTGTGCTCGAAGAACCTGAGCTGTGCGAGTTGCCCGCACTGTGGACACGATGTGCTGTTGCCTTCGACGTGCGTCATTTCCTCGGCCCCCTGGAGCGCGACCCTCGCGGCATCGGGCAAGCGCACCTGCGACGTCGCTGGATTCCTAACGACGCACGCCAGGATACTCCGCGTACCGCGGCCATCCCTGGCACCCGATGAGTGCCCGCACATTTGCGCACATTGTGCTACGTGTGCGCATGACGACGGTGCTTGCGGTGCTGCAGGAACACTCCGTCGCCGCGAACGAAGCGCAGGTGGCGCGAGAACTGCGCGTGCTGCTCGACCCGATCGCCTCGACCTCCTCGATCACCGCCGACGAAGCGCAATTCCTCGGCGAGTTCGGCGGCGTTCCAAAGGCGTCGGCCGAGGAACTCCGCGCCCTCGCCGCGCGCTCGGCGGCACGAGCCGTGCTCGAGGCTGCGCAGTCACTGTCCCGCTCGCAGGTCGCGCAGCTGCTCGGCATCGACGGATCCCGCGTTTCACATCGCACCCGCGAACGCAGCCTGTACAGCTACGCCGGCGCTGCAGGGCGGCGAAGGTACCCCGCCTGGCAGTTCCGTGACGGAAAGCTGTTGCCCGGTCTGGCCGAGGTCTTGATCGCGATCTCCGAGCAAGCGCACCCGGTCACGGTCCGCACCTTCATGGCGACCCGCGACGATGCGCTGCTCTTGCACGGCGAGCCGGTCAGCCCGATCGAGTGGCTCGCCGCAGGCGGGCGTCCGGCACCGGTGGCCGAGCTGGCGGCAACGCTCGGCGAGCAGGTCTGACTCCGCGAACGTCTGACCACGCCGTGCCGAAAGTTCCACGCGTACCCCCGTCCGACCTGGGCTCACGCCGCGCGGTCCGCACTGCCTGGCGCAGCACCAAGGTGCTGTGGCAGTTCGCGAACGCGGCCGGCGTTCACCCGACGCGGTTCGGTCAGATGCGCGACTTCGGCCCGCTGCGCACCGCTCGCTTCGATCCGCACCCGGAGCCGGCGTCCGCCGGTTCGGGCGAGCTGGTCTGCTACGCCGCGCACACGCTGCTCACCGCGGTAGCCGAGCGCTTCCAGCACAATCGCGAGCTTCGCCGCGCAGATCCGCACCGCCCCACGGCTTACGCCTGGTTCCCCACCCGCGATCTCAGCCTGATCGATTTCACCGGCCCCGGAGCGGTCGCGCTGGGCGCGGCCCATGCGCTCAGTGGCTATCGCAACGATGTCACGCGCCGGTGGGCGCGGGCGATACGAGCCGCGTGGCCCGACATCGACGGGCTGCTCTACAGCTCGTCGATGACCGGCGAGCCGTGCCTGGCATTGTGGGCTCCTGCGACCGACACATTTCCGAGCGCACCCCAATTCTCGCGCGGCATCGATGTCCCGGCACCGGAATGGCAGGACGCGCTGCGCGCAATCACTGCACGGTTGAACTACGACTACGCGTGACCGTCTTGATCAAGGTTCAGCTGTTCGGGATGACGACGATGCGCTGGGTGCTGGTCGCGGCGTCGTGCCAAGCCTGCTCGACGTCGGCGAGCGCGACGGCGCGCGCGTCGACCCGCAAGCGACGATCGCCACCAGCGCGTCGGCGGTCGGCTGCCCCACAGGTAGTCGAGAACGACATCGACATCCTTGCCTCGCTCGCGCGGCCGATTCGAGCGACGGCCGCGCCATCGACGTGTTCCTCACCGCGGCCGGCGCCGAGCTGGCCGATGCGCTGCGCGTGCGCATCGCGCGGGCCCTGGCGCCGGCGTTCGATCAGCTGGCTCCCGCCGAGGGGCAGCGGCTCAACTCGCTGCTACGACGGGCGATCAGCCCGAGATAGCCGGTGCCCCCGGGTCGTTGACCACACCCGGCGTGGAGTTGGAGTCGCCCCGCCCGTTATCGCGGATCTTGATGGTCACCACGTTGCCGTTGATGCGCGCACCGGTGGTGCCGTTCCAGGTGAACTCCTTCCACTGGCCGTTGAGCAGCTTGAGGTAGCTACTCGGCGGCCCCGGCAGGGTGAGCTTGAAGGTCACGATCGCGTGCTTCTTGCTGGTTGCCGTGAACGTCCACTCACCCCACTTCGCCTTCGTTCCGGGTGGCGGCTTGATGTGCGAGTGGATCGCCTTGAACACCGTCAGCACGCCACCAAGCACAGACAGCGAGATGTGATCGCCGTGCTTGGTCTTCAGCGTGATCGTCGGGTTGTACGTAACCGTGTTGTCGCTGGAGGTCGAGGCGCGGTTGGTGTTGTCGGCAACGTCGGTCACCACGCCCGCGGGGATCGAGGCGCGCACGGTGCCGCCGTGCTTCATGCCGAACACGGTCAGCGTGTACTTGCGCCCGCCACCTGTCACCACCACGTGCTTCGGGTGCGCGGTGCCGCCGAGGCGCACGTCGCTCGCGAAGAAGCCGTTGACCAGTTTGGAGAAGACGACCCGGAACTTGATCGCTGGCGTCTTCGTCGGGTCGGCCTGCCCGGCGGCCCGGTTGATGGTGACCGTCGGCTTGATGTGGCCGTGGCCGCCGCCCGGAGAGCCGGTCTTGGTGAAGTGGACGGAGTTGTCGCTCGACGTCGACGCGGTGTTGGGCTGGCTCGACGCGC
>DASRSG010000102.1:0-14772 GCA_035656595.1 Jatrophihabitantaceae bacterium
GCTGCGGTCGGTTGGCGTGCCGATACCGGGCGTCACGACCGTGACCGTCGGCGGGCCGCTCGTCGCGGGACTGCTCGCGCCGGCGGCGCTGCAGAGGCCGAGCGTGATCAGAAGTGCCGCGCTGAATGCGGTGACCGGGCGAACCGACACGGCAGCCTCCGGGGGTGCGGGCGAATCCACGGAGTAGACCGCATCGTCGCTGGCAGAACGGTCCGGTTCTCTCAAGAACTTGCCAGCATCGCTACGCGCCGCGGCCGTCTGCTTGTACGCCAGCGCCCGCGCGCAGCACCGCTAGCGCGCCTGGCCGCAGACCAGCCAGCGCTTGTCGCCGCGGCGCAGCGATACCCGATACGGCACGTTGTGGAACACCCCGCGGATCTTGCGGTGCTGCGCGAACTCCGCCGTGGCGTGATCGTTGCCGCGCGCGGTGACGGTGACCAAGGCGTAGCTCACGTCCGGGCGGCTGCCCGAACGAGCCGCGGCGCGGGCCGAATCGGCGAACTCGGCACACGAGATGTTCGCGGCGCCGGAACTGTCGCCGGCGTTCAACGCGGCGAGGAACTGGTGGGTGGCGGCGGTGGGGGTCGGCGCGCCACGTGCCGGCTTCGGAGCGGCCGCGTTGAACACGACGATGCCGATCGTCAACCCCGCGACGACCAGCACGACGAACGCGGCCACCACCCAGCCCAGCTGCAGCCAGGACGGCTGCTTGTGCGGCTCGCGGTCGAGTTCGACCTCGGGTGGTTCCTCATCGTCGAACAGCTCGAAGTCGCGGTCGGGGTCGGCCTGTTCCGAGGACACGCCCACACCGTAGAGCGGCGTTGGGCGTCGCCGTCGAATGGGTTCAGCGCGCCCCCATAAACTTGCCGTGCCCTGTACGCGCTACTGATGTGGACCCGCATGCCGAACGATAGCTACGACCCCGTGGAGGTGGCCGTGCTCGACCCGGACGCCATCAACGCCGATGTCGCGGCGGCGTTGGCGGCCTTTGCTGCGGCTACATCTCTCGAAGAGCTGAAGTCCGCGCGGCTGGCCCACCTCGGCGATTCATCGCCCGTCGCGCTCGCGCGGCGTGAGATCGGCGCGCTGCCACCGGCGGCGAAGAAGGACGCCGGCCAGCGGGTCGGCGCTGCGCTCGCCGAGATCGGCAAGGCCCACGACGCGCGGCAGGTCGAGCTCGCGGCCGAGCGCGACGCGCGGGTGCTGGTCGAAGAGGCTGTCGATGTCACGCTGCCGACCGATCGGCGCCTCGTCGGCGCCCGGCATCCGATCACCACGACGATGGAGCGTCTCGAGGACATCTTCGTGGCGATGGGCTACTCGATCGCCGAGGGGCCCGAGGCCGAGGCGGAATGGCTCAACTTCGACGCGCTCAATACGCCCGCAGACCATCCGTCCCGCGATCTGACCGACACCTTCTGGGTCGATCCCGTTGAGTCGGGGGTGGTGTTGCGCACACAGACATCACCGGTGCAGATCCGCGAGATGCTGCGCCGCGACCCGCCCATCTACGTCGTGTGTCCGGGCAAGGTGTTCCGAACCGACGAGTTGGACGCCACGCATTCGCCGGTCTTCCACCAGCTCGAGGGGCTGGTTGTCGACGAGGGCATCACGATGGCCAACCTGCGGGGCACGCTCGACCACATGGTCGTCGAGATGTTCGGCGCCGGCAGCCGGACTCGGTTGCGTCCGCACTACTTCCCGTTCACCGAACCGAGTGCGGAGATCGACCTGTTCTGCTTCGTCTGTCACGCCGAATCGGTGGGCAACCCGGACCGGCCGTGCCGCACGTGCAAGAGCGAGGGCTGGATCGAGTGGGGCGGCTGCGGCATGGTGAACCCTCGCGTCCTGACCGCCTGCGGTATCGACCCAGAGCGCTACAGCGGGTTCGCCTTCGGGATGGGCATCGAGCGGGCGCTGATGTTCCGCAACGACGTCGAGGACATGCGTGACATCGTCGAGGGCGACGTCCGGTTCACCGCCGCCTACGGGACTGAGTCATGAGCGACGCTGGCGGAGCGAATGAGGGATGGTCGTGAAGGCACCGGTGAGCTGGCTGGCCGAGCACGTCGCCCTGCCGCGCGGTCTCGAGCCGCGGGTGCTGGCTGATGCGCTCATCCGGGTCGGCATGGAGGTCGAGGGCGTCGAGTCCGGTGCCGAGGGCATCGCCGGGCCGCTCGTTGTCGGCCGCGTGCTGTCATTCGCGGACGAGCCGCAGAAGAACGGCAAGACGATTCGGTGGTGCCAGGTTGACGTCGGCGAGGCGCTGCCGCGTGGCATTGTCTGCGGCGCATCCAATTTCGCTGCTGGCGACCTGGTGGTCGTGTCGCTGCCCGGTGCCCTCCTGCCCGGCGGCTTCGCGATCAGTGCCCGCAAGACCTACGGGCACCTCTCGGACGGGATGATCTGCTCGACTCGCGAACTTGGCATCGGTGACGAGCACGACGGCATCCTCGTGCTGCCCGCCGACACCGCGCACCCGGGCGACGAGGCACTCGACGTGCTCGGCCTGCGCGACGCGGTGCTCGATGTCGCGGTGACCACCGACCGCGGATACTGCCTGTCGATCCGCGGCCTGGCTCGCGAAGCCGCGGCCGCGCTGAACGTCGCGTTCACCGACATCGACGTCGACGTGCCCGAACCCGACGGCAAGGCCTACGAGGTGCACGTCGACGATCCGGTCGGCTGTGACCGGTTCTCTGCGCGCACGATCAGCGGCCTCGACCCGTCCGCCCCGTCACCGGACTGGATGGTGCAGCGGCTGCGCCAGTGCGGCGTGCGGACGATATCGCTGCCCGTCGATGTGACGAACTACGTGATGCTCGAGACCGGGCAGCCGCTGCACGCGTTCGATCGGGCCAAGCTCGCCGGACCGATCGGTGTTCGCCGGGCCAGGCCGGGTGAGCGGCTGACGACGCTCGACGACGTGACGCGCACCCTCGACCCCGACGATCTTGTGGTGACCGACGACACGGGGGCGATCGCGCTCGCCGGGGTGATGGGCGGTGCGTCCACCGAGATCGGCGCCGACACGAGCGGCGTCCTGCTCGAGGCCGCGCACTGGGAGCCGGGCTCGATCGCGCGAACGTCTCGCCGGCACAAGCTGCCCAGCGAGGCGTCGCGCCGCTTCGAGCGTGATGTCGATCCGCAGATCGCGGGAGCGGCACTGCAGCGCTGTGTCGAACTGCTCGTCGAGTTCGGCGGCGCGACTCCGGTCGATGGCTACACGGTGGTCGGCGATCCCGCGCCGCTACCGGTCATCGCGTTGCCGGCATCGCGTCCGGCCGTCCTGGCCGGTATGCCGATTGCGCGCGATCAGGTGATCGCCACGCTCATTGCCGTCGGCTGCACCGTTGACGGTGGTGAGGTGTTGCAAGTGCAGCCGCCGAGCTGGCGACCCGACCTGCTGCAGCCGGCTGATCTCGTCGAGGAGGTCGTGCGCCTGGTCGGTTACGAGAAGATCCCGTCGGTGCTGCCGATCCCGCGCCCTGAGCACGGATTCACGCCGGAGCAGACGCTGCGGCGGTCGATCTCGCGCGCGGTCGCTGCCGCGGGGTTCACCGAGGTGCTCAGCCCACCGTTCGTTGCACCGTCGCTGCACGACGATCTCGGCGAGGCTGCCGACGATCCGCGCCGCGCCGCGCTGCGGCTGGTCAATCCGCTGTCCGACGCAGAGCCGGAATTGCGAACCTCATTGATCCCCGGTCTGCTCGCGACGCTGCAGCGCAATATCGGACGTGGCATCCGCGATCTTGCGATCTTCGAGATGGGTCTGGTGTTCACCGCAGTGCCCCGCGCGCAGGCGCCGCCCCGTCCCGGCCTGGACTCACGCCCGAGTGACGCCGACATCGCCGCGCTCTACGACGCGATCCCACCTCAGCCGCGGCATCTCGGCGTGCTGCTCACCGGCGACTTCGAGCGGCGCGGCTGGTGGGGGACTGCGCGACCCGCCAGCTGGGCTGATGCCCTCGAAGCCGCCCGCATCGTGGCTCGCGCGGCGCGCGTCGAGCTGACCGTGCGTTCGGGCCGGCAGGCGCCGTGGCACCCGGGCCGCTGCGCGGAACTGGTTCTCGACGGCGCGGTGATCGGTTATGCCGGCGAGTTGCACCCGCGGGTGATCGCGACGCTCGGCCTGGCCGAACGAACCTGCGCTATGGAACTCGACCTCGACGCCTTCGTGCCGCCCTCGCCGGCGCGCGCGCCGTTCATCTCGAGCTACCCGCCGGTGCTGCTCGACGTCGCGCTGGTCGTGCCGTCCGACGTCCCCTCCTCCGACGTGCAGGCTGCGCTCCAGGACGGCGTCGGGCCGTTGCTCGAGTCGGTCCGCCTGTTCGACGTGTACGCCGACCTGCAGCGGCTCGGGCCGGGGCTGAAGTCACTCGCCTTCGAGCTGCGGCTGCGCGCGCCCGACCGCACCCTGACCCTCGACGAGGCGACGTCGGCCCGGGACGCCGCGATCGCGCTTGCCGGTGAGCAGACCGGGGCCACGCTGCGTTCTTGAATCCGTCGATCAGAGGTGCTTGCAGCGCATCGGGCCGCGACAGCGGACTGAGCTCATGGGCCGCGACGGGTCCGCGCCTTGACTCCGCTCCGGGGGCATGGCGCAAGACTACGAAAACTGTCGGACGTCGCGCCTATGGTCGCGGCGATTCGAGGGGAGCCATTCGATGTGTCGCAAGTGCGAGAACGACGCCAGAGTCAGCGGGGACCCGAATGACCCGATCGTGTTGCAGCAGTTCTGGGACCAGGAATACGCCTGGTATCGGGACACGATCAACAAGCACGGCTGGGCTATTCAATTCGTCTCAGGATCGCCAGGTGAAAGCCCGGCGTTCGCGTACACGGTCGGCCTGACCAACTTTGCCCATTCCGAGCTCCTCGTCATCGGGCTCGACGACCAGGCTTCGGCCGGCAGCTTGCTCAATCAACTGAGTCGGCGGGTGCGCGACGGCGAGCAGTTTCGCGACGGGCAAGAAATCGCGACCTCCGGGCCACCGGTGCGGATGTTCGACGTGCCCAACCCCGGGGAGATCATCTTCATCGCGAACCACTTCTTCGGCAGGCCGCGGTTCGACTCGCTGCCAGCGTTGCAGGCGGTCTATCCGGACGCGCACGGCACCTGGCCCTGGGAGCCGAACTACCACCTGCCGCCCGGGCGGCAACCGATGCCGGGGACGTTCCGCGGGTAACCCCGCGACTGCATGAATTTGCGGCATCATGCATAATTGTGCACATGGGATACCGAGTCGCCGTTGCCGGCGCGAGCGGATACGCCGGCGGGGAGCTGCTGCGCCTGATCGCAGCACACCCCGACCTCGAGCTGAGCGCCGCCACCGCCCACAGCAATGCCGGCCAGCGCGTGGGCGACATCCACCCCAACCTGCGCTCGATCAGTGGGCTCGTGTTCGTCGAGACCACGCCCGAGGCGTTCGCCGGGGCCGACCTGGTGTTCCTCGCCCTGCCGCACGGGGCGTCCGCGGCGCTGGCCGCCCAGCTCGACCCCGGACAGAGGATCGTCGACCTCGGTTCCGACCACCGGCTCAACAACGCGAGCGCACACGAGCGTTACTACGGCGGCGCGTACCACGACCCGTGGACCTACGGGCTGCCCGAACTCCCTGGCCAGCGCACCCGGATCGCGGCCGCGAGCCGGGTCGCCAACACCGGTTGCCATGCCGTGGCCGCCATCCTCGCGGCCGCGCCGCTGATCGCGGCCGGCGTCGCGGCACCTGACGACGTCGTCGTCGTCTCCGCCAGCGGGACGTCCGGTGCCGGGCGTGCTGCCCTCCCGCACCTGCTCGGCAGCGAGGTGATGGGCGACCTCTCCGGCTACAAGGTCGGTGCGCACCGGCACGTTCCGGAGATCAAACAGGCCGCCGGTGTCCGTAGCCTGACCATGACGCCGGTCCTGGCGCCGATGCCGCGAGGCATCCTGGCGGCGATCAGCCTGGTCGCGACCGGCAGCGGCGATCCGCGGGACTGTCTGGCCGCCGCCTATGCCGACGAACCCTTCGTGCACGTCCTGCCGGCCGGCCAGCAGCCGCACACCGCGGCGACCGCCGGGTCGAACAGCGCGCACCTGCAGGCGGTAGTCGATCAGGACTCCGGGCGCATCGTGGTCACGAGCGCGATCGACAACCTGGGCAAGGGCGCCGCGGGCCAGGCAGTGCAGAACGCCAACCTGATGCTCGGCCTGCCCGAGACGGCCGGGCTCACCCGCGACGGAGTCAGTCCATGAGTGTTACCGCAGCGAGCGGTTTCCGGGCAGCCGGGATCGCCGCCGGCATCAAAGCCGGCGGTGCCCGCGACCTCGCGCTGGTCGTCAACGACGGGCCGGCCGATATCGCCGCTGCGGTGTTCACCACGAATCGGGTCAAGGCGGCGCCGGTGCTGTGGACGCAGCAGGTCATCGTCGAGCAGCGGTTGCGTGCCGTCGTCCTCAACTCCGGCGGTGCCAACGCCTGCACCGGAGCGGACGGGTTCGCCGACACCCACCGCAGTGCCGAGGCGGTCGCGTCCGTTCTGCAGGTCGGCGCCGGAGAGGTTGCGGTCTGCTCGACCGGCTTGATCGGCGAGCGGTTGCCCATGCCGACCCTGCTTGCCGGGATCGCCGCGATCGCGAACGAGCTTTCTGCCGACGGGGGAGCCGGGGCCGCTGAGGCGATCCGCACCACCGACACCGTCGCCAAGCAGGCCGTCGTGTCCGGCGACGGGTGGACGGTCGGCGGCATGGCGAAAGGCGCCGGAATGCTCGCGCCGGGACTGGCGACCATGCTCTGCGTACTCACGACCGACGCCGTGGTCGACGCGTTCACCGCCGACCAGACGCTGCGGGCAGCGACACGCCAGACCTTCGACCGGGTCGACGCCGACGGCTGCATGTCGACCAACGACACCGTGCTGCTGATGTCGAGCGGCGCGTCAGGTGTTTCCCCGCAACCGCAGGTGTTCGCGGAGGCATTGCGCAGCGTCTGTGCCGACCTGGCCGCCCAGCTGATAGCCGACGCCGAGGGCGCGACCAAGCAGGTGCGCATCGAGGTCACCGGCGCCGCCGATGAGGATGACGCCGTCGCGGTCGGCCGCAGCATCGCCCGCAACAACCTGCTCAAGTGCGCACTGTTCGGCAACGACCCGAACTGGGGGCGGGTGCTTGCCGCGATCGGCACCACGAGCGCCCAGTTCGACCCCGACCAGCTTGATGTGGCGATGAACGGCATCCAGATCTGCCGCGGCGGCGCGGCCGCCGAGGATCGCAGCCAGGTCGACCTGACCGGTCGTGACATCACGATCCTGGTCAACCTCAATGCCGGATCGCACGCCGCGACGATCTGGACCAACGATCTTTCGCACGGTTACGTCGAAGAGAACTCGGCGTATTCATCGTGAGCGACGCCTGCGGAGCGAACCAGAGGGATAGCACGTCGCCGGGCGTGAGCACACGAGATCAGGCGCTGGCCAAAGCGGCCGTCCTCGTTGACGCGCTGCCCTGGCTGGAGCGCTTCCACGGCAAGATCGTCGTGGTCAAGTACGGCGGCCACGCGATGAGCAGCCCACAGCTGCAGCGTGCCTTCGCCGAGGACATCGTGTTCCTGCGCTACGCCGGGCTGCGTCCGGTCATCGTGCACGGCGGTGGACCTCAGATCACCGAGCATCTCAACCGCCTCGGGATCGAGTCCGAGTTCCGCGGAGGTCTGCGCGTCACCACCCCCGAAGCGATGGACGTCGTGCGCATGGTGCTCACCGGCCAGGTGAATCCGGAGGTGGTGAACCTCGTCAACGACCACGGCCCGTTTGCCGTCGGGCTCTCCGGCGAGGATGCCGGGCTGATGACAGCGCACCGCCGCGGCGCGCTCGTCGACGGCGAGCTCGTCGACATCGGTCAGGTCGGCGACGTGGTTGCCGTCGAACCGTCAGCAGTGCATGCCCTGCTCGATGCGGGACGGATTCCGGTGATCGCCACCGTGGCCCGCGGCGAGGATGGGCTGACCTACAACGTCAACGCCGACACTGCCGCAGCGGCGATCGCGGTGGGCGTGGGTGCCGAGAAGCTGGTGGTGCTCACCGACGTCGAGGGCCTGTACGCCGACTGGCCGGTGAGCACCGAGATCGTCAGCCAGATATCGGTCGCCGAGCTGGCCGCGCTCCTGCCGACGCTGGCCACCGGGATGATCCCGAAGATGGAGGCCTGCGTGCGCGCCGTGGAAGGCGGCGTGCCGCGCGCACACGTGCTCGACGGCCGCGTCCCGCACGCCTTGCTGCTCGAGGTCTTTACCACCGAAGGAGTTGGAACGATGGTGCTGCCATGACGCTCGAAGAACGCTGGAACGCGGTGATGATGCCGAACTACGGCACACCGCCGATCGCGATCGATCACGGTGCCGGTGTACGGGTCTGGGACGACGCCGGACGTGAGTACCTCGACTTCGTCGGTGGCATCGCGGTCTCCAGCCTCGGCCACGCGCACCCGGCGATCATCGCCGCGGTGTCCGTGCAGGTCGGCAGGCTCGCGCATTCGTCCAACCTGGCGATGCACGAGCCGGGCGTGCGGCTGGCCGAACGGCTCGTCGCACTCCTCGATCTGCCGGCGCGCGTGTTCTTCGCCAACAGCGGCACAGAGGCGAACGAGTGCGCGCTGAAGCTGGCCCGCAAGCACCGCCCAGGCGGCGGCATCGTCGCGAGCAACGACAGCTTCCACGGCCGCACGCTCGGCGCGCTCTCGATCACCGGCAACGCCGCGAAGCGTCAACCGTTCGAGCCGCTACCGGGTCCGGTCACGTTCGTCGACTTCGGTGACGTCGATGCGCTGCGGGCAGCGGTGGACGAGACGACCGCAGCGGTGTTCGTCGAACCGACACTGGGCGAGGGTGGCGTGGTGCCGGCACCAGCGGGCTTCCTGGCCGCGGTGCGGCAGGTCTGCGACGACGCCGACGCGCTCATGGTCGTCGACGAGGTGCAGAGCGGCATCGGCCGCACCGGCCACTGGTTCGCCAGCCAGGCCGAAGGTGTTCGTCCCGACGTGCTGACGCTGGCCAAGGGGTTGGGCGGCGGGCTCCCGATCGGAGCCTGCATCGGCATCGGGAGTGCAGGCGAGCTTTTCGCGCCGGGCGATCATGGCAGCACGTTCGGCGGCAACCCGGTGTCGTGCGCTGCTGCCCTCGCGGTTCTCGGCACGATCGCCGACCAGCACCTGCTCGACAACGTCAAGAACGTCGGCGAGCATCTTGCGAACGCGCTCGAGAAGCTTGACAGCCCGCTGATCTCCGGCACCCGGGGCAGCGGATTGTGGCGCGCGCTCGTGCTTACCGACCCGAAGGCCGGCCTGGTCGAAGCGGCTGCGCGGGATCGAGGGTTGCTCGTCAACGCGGTCAAACCTGACGTCGTTCGGCTCGCCCCTCCGCTGATCCTGACCGAAGCCGACGTCGACGCAGCCCTCCCGCTCCTCGCGGCGGCCCTCGGAGCCACCGAGTGAGCGTGCGTCACTTCCTGCGCGACGACGATCTGTCGCCCGATGAATTGCTCGAGGTGCTCGACCTCGCCGATGCGATGAAGGTTGATCGGCACGTGCACCAGCCGCTGCGCGGCCCGCGGGGGGTCGCGCTGATCTTCGACAAGCCCACGCTGCGCACCCAGCTGTCGTTCTCGACGGGCATCGCCGAGCTCGGCGGCTTCCCGATCGTCGTCGACACCCGGCTGGCCAGCATCGGCGTGCGCGAGTCGATCGCCGACACCACCCGGGTGATCAGCCGGCAAGTGGCCGCGATCGTGTGGCGCACCTTCGGTCAGGATCGCATCGACGAGATGGCGGCGCACAGCGAGGTGCCGGTCGTCAATGCACTGAGCGACCAGTTCCACCCGTGCCAGATCCTCGCCGACCTGCAGACCATCCGCGAGCACAAGCACAAGCTCGCCGGGCTCACCTTCAGCTATCTGGGCGACGCCGCCAACAACATGGCGAACTCCTACCTGCTCGGCGGTGCGGCCGCCGGCATGCAGGTCCGCATCGGCGGGCCGGACGGCTACCAGCCCGATCCGGCCATCGTCGCCGACGCTGAGCGGATCGCCGTGTCAACCGGCGGGTCCGTCCTGGTCACCGCCGACCCGCACGCGGCACTTGACGGCGCGGACATCGTCGCCACCGATACCTGGGTGTCGATGGGGCAGGAGGACGAGAAGGACGTGCGCGCTACCCCGTTCCGTCCCTTCGCACTCGACCCGGCTGCGCTGGCACGTGCCGCGGCTGACGCGATCGTGCTGCACTGCCTGCCCGCCTACCGCGGCATGGAAATCGCCGCTGACGTCATCGACGGCCCGCAGAGCGTGGTGTGGGACGAAGCCGAGAACCGGCTGCACTCCCAGAAGGCACTGCTCACATTCCTGCTGGAGCGAACATGACCGAGCTCGCATGACAACGTCACGGGCGGCTCGGCAGGACAAGATCGTCTCGATCCTGGCCGCGGGTCCGGTGCGCTCACAGGCCGAGCTTGCCGCCGCGCTCGAAGCCGGCGGCATGTCTGTCACCCAGGCCACGCTGTCGCGCGATCTGGACGAGCTCGGTGCGGTCAAGCTCCGCTCGCCCGACGGCGGGCTGCCCGTTTATGTCGTGCCCGAGGACGGCTCGCCATTGACTGCGCGCACGATCGACGACGATCCGCCGGCGCGGCTCGCGCGGCTGCTCGGTGAGCTGCTCGTGTCGGCCGAGGCCAGCGCCAACCTGGTCATGTTGCGCACGCCGCCAGGTGCGTCGAACTTCCTCGCCATCGCGCTGGATCGCGCCCGGTTGCCCGAGGTGCTCGGCACGGTCGCCGGGGATGACACGATCCTGGTGGTGGCGCGCGACCCGAAGGGCGGCGACGAGCTGGCCCGCCAAATCCTCGCTATGGCCCAAGCGTGATCAGCAACCCAGGAGACATGAGTCTGTGAGCAAGGTCCTGACCTCCCTCCCGATCGGCGAGCGCGTCGGCATCGCGTTCTCGGGCGGCCTCGACACCTCGGTGGCCGTGGCCTGGATGCGCGCCAAGGGCGCCATCCCGTGCACGTACACCGCCGACATCGGGCAGTACGACGAGCCTGATATCTCCGGGGTGCCGGCGCGCGCGATGCAATATGGCGCCGAACTCGCACGTGCTGTCGACTGCCGCCGCGAGCTGGTCGAGGAAGGTCTCGCGGCGCTTGCCTGCGGCGCCTTCCACATCCGCTCCGCCAGCCGCGCCTACTTCAACACCACCCCGCTCGGACGGGCGGTCACCGGCACCCTGCTGGTGCGCGCCATGCACTCCGACGACGTGCACATCTGGGGCGACGGTTCAACGTTCAAGGGCAACGACATCGAGCGGTTCTACCGCTACGGCCTGCTGGCCAACCCGAGCCTGCGCATCTACAAGCCATGGCTCGACGCCGACTTCGTCGGTGAGCTGGGCGGTCGCACCGAGATGAGCCAGTGGCTCATCGAGCACAACCTGCCCTACCGCGACAGCAAGGAAAAGGCCTACTCGACCGACGCCAACATCTGGGGCGCCACGCACGAGGCCAAGACCCTCGAACACCTCGACGTGTCGCTGGAGACCGTCGAGCCGATCATGGGCGTGAAGTTCTGGGATCCGGCCGTGCAGATCGACTCCGAAGACGTCACCGTCCAGTTCGTGGCCGGCCGTCCCGTCGCGATCAACGGCGTCGACTACGGCGACTCGGTTGCGCTGGTCGCGGCGGCGAACGAGATCGGTGGACGGCATGGGCTGGGCATGTCCGACCAGATCGAGAATCGGATCATCGAGGCCAAGTCGCGCGGCATCTACGAGGCGCCGGGGATGGCCCTGCTCTGGATCGGCTACGAGCGGTTGTTGAACGCGATACACAACGAGGACACCATCGCGAACTACCACGCGGAAGGCCGCCGGCTGGGCCGGCTGCTGTACGAGGGTCGCTGGCTCGACCCGCAGTCGCTGATGCTGCGCGAATCGATCCAGCGCTGGGTGGCCTCGCTCGTCACGGGCGAAGTCACGCTGCGGCTGCGGCGCGGCGAGGACTACTCGGTGCTCGACACCCGCGGGGCCGACTTCTCCTACCACCCGGACAAGCTCTCGATGGAACGTACCGAGCACGCCGCGTTCGGCCCGGTCGACCGGATCGGGCAGCTGACGATGCGCAACCTCGACATCGCCGATTCAAGGGCCAAGCTCGAGCAGTACGCCGCGCAGTCGGGCACGCTGCTGGGCCGCACCTACCTGTTCGGCGAATTGGAGTCGACGTTGAGCGCGGGCGGCGCGGATCGGATCGCCGAGAACCCGCGCATCGCCGGCGCGATCGGTGCCGACGAGACGGTGCTGGACGCCGCCGCGATGGAGTCCGGCGTTGACTGACGACCCCGCTGCCGACGCGGTCAAGCTGTGGGGCGGCAGGTTCTCCGGCGGCCCGGCCGACGCGCTGGCCGCGCTGTCGCTGTCGACGCACTTCGACTGGCGGTTGGCGCGCCATGACATCGCCGGGTCGCGCGCGCACGCGCGCGCGCTGCGTAGCGCCGGGCTGCTCGGCGACGACGAGCTCGCGGGCATGCTCGCCGCGCTCGACGAGCTCGACCGCGATGTTGCCGACGGCACGTTCGTCGCCGATCCTTCCGACGAGGACGTGCACACCGCACTCGAACGCGGCCTGCTCGACCGCGCCGGAGCCGACCTCGGCGGCCGGTTGCGGGCCGGCCGGTCGCGCAATGACCAGATCGCCACCCTGATCAGGATGTACTTGCGTGATGAGGCCAGGGCGATCGCGGGCGAGGTGCTCGCGGTGATCGACGCGCTGCGCGCGCAGGCCGATCGTCATCTCGGCATCGCCATGCCCGGCCGCACGCACCTGCAGCACGCGCAGCCGGTGCTGCTCTCGCACCACCTGCTCGCGCATTGCTGGGCGCTCGGCCGCGATGTCGCACGGTTGCATGACTGGGACGCACGCGCTGCGGTGAGCCCATACGGCTCCGGCGCGCTTGCCGGGTCGTCCCTGGGCCTCGATCCGGATGCGGTCGCCGCCGAACTCGGATTTGCCGCAGCTGCCGAGAACTCGATCGACGCGACGGCCAGCCGCGACGTGGTCGCCGAGTTCTCGTTCGTGACGGCGATGGTCGCCGTCGATCTGTCGCGGATCGCCGAGGAGGTCATCCTCTGGGCGACCAAGGAATTCGGGTTCGTCAGCCTCGACGATGCCTACTCGACGGGCAGCTCGATCATGCCGCAGAAGAAGAACCCCGACGTCGCCGAACTCACCCGCGGCAAGGCGGGCCGGCTGATCGGCGACCACGCCGGGCTGCTCGCGACACTCAAGGGGCTGCCGCTGGCCTACAACCGCGACCTGCAGGAAGACAAGGAACCGGTCTTCGACGCCGTCGACACGCTGCACCTCGTGCTGCCTGCCATGGCCGGCATGATCGCGACCCTCGAGTTCGACACCGCGCGGCTGGAATCGCTTGCGCCGCAGGGGTACTCACTCGCCACCGACATCGCCGAGTGGCTGGTGCGCAAGCACGTCGCGTTCCGGGTCGCGCACGAGATTGCCGGCACCTGCGTGCAGGTGTGCGAGCAGCGCGGGATCGAGCTCGCCGAGCTTTCCGACGCCGACTTCGCGGCAATCTCGCCCGAGCTGAGCCCAGACGTGCGCTCGGTGCTGACCGTTGCCGGCTCGATCGCCTCGCGCAACGGCACGGGCGGCACGGCGCGGGACCGCGTCGTCGAGCAGGTCGCCAGGCTCGCCGAGGCCTGTGCTGCCCAGCTCGACTGGTCGCGCACCGCAACCCGGTGACTGTCGACCGCGCGCGACTGGCCGGTGCCGCGTTGCGGCTCGCGCCGCGACTGCTCGGCGCGGTGGTCGTCTCGGATGTCGGCGGTGCGGAGGTGGCGGTGCGGCTGACCGAGGTCGAGGCCTACGAGGGCGCCGACGACCCCGCCTCGCACGCGTTTCGAGGGCCGACCCGTCGTACCGAGGTCATGTTCGGCCGGCCCGGACACCTCTACTGCTACTTCACCTACGGCATGCATTGGTGCGCCAACATCGTCTGCGGCACGGAGGGGCATGCGGCGGCGGTACTGCTGCGTGCCGGCGAGATCGTGCGTGGCGTGGATGCCGCGCATGCCCGCCGGCCTGCGGCGCGTGCCGTCCGAGACCTCGCCCGCGGACCTGCGCGCTTGGCCACCTGCCTCGCGCTCGATGCGGGGACGAGCGGAGTCGACCTGTGCGACCCCGCCTCGCCGGTCCGGCTGGAGTCGATGCGCACCCGCCGCCTGCCAGGCGTGGTCAGCGGGCCGCGGGTCGGCATCGCGGTGGCGACTGAGCGACCGTGGCGATTCTGGGTCAGCGGCGACCCGAGCGTGTCCGCGTTCAAAGCGGGCGGCCGCACCCGGCAGACTTAGCCCTTGTGGACATCGAAGACCTGCCGCCGCATCTCAAGCAGGCATACGAGGTGCTGGCCTCGGGGGCCGCGCAGATCCTGCCCGCCGACGGCCTGGCCGAGCGGCTTCGCACCGCTGAGAAGGAGGCTCGCCCGCTGCGGGTCAAGCTCGGGATCGACCCCTCCGGCAGCGACCTGACCCTCGGCCACGCCGTCGTGCTGCGGAAGCTGCGCCAGTTCCAGGACTTCGGGCATACGGCCGTCCTCGTCGTCGGCGGCTTCACCGGGCAGGTCGGCGACCCGTCCGGGCGCACGAGCACCCGGGTCGCACAGAGTGCCGACCAGGTGATCGAGAACGCCAAGGGCTACTTCGACCAGCTGATGAGCATCCTCGACCGCGAGAA
>DASRSG010000103.1:0-6204 GCA_035656595.1 Jatrophihabitantaceae bacterium
CCAGCGGGCCGTGCACGCCGAGGTAGTGCTCGTCGAAGGCGGCACTGTCCTCAGGCTGCGTGTACAGCACTACGAGCTTGATCGTCATGCCATGCAGCGTAAGCCCAATCGACGGATTCGGCGGCGGCGCAAGCTCGCGACAGCGGCCCGGCCTGGGGTGCCGTGGCGTGGCGTCGTTGCGGGCCAAGCCTCCGTGCTGACTGGCTACTTGGCGATCGTCAGTCGGCCGCCTTGTCCGCAACCGTCCGGTGGCCTCTCCTGTATCCAGATTTGCACGCTGCCCGCCGGCACGCCGAGCGTGTCGACGAACGCGTCGGTGATCCGAGCGACAAGCTTTCGCTTCGGCTCGACCGTGCGGGGACCTTGCTGGACGGTAGCGGTTGGCATCACGTTCTCCTTCACTAGAAGTGTCGGCGTACGCGCGACCGGTTTATTTGCACGCGGCGCTATGTCGCCACCACGCGTTGCGTGCCGCCGAGGTGCTGCTCGCGCGCTGACCCGGTCAGCCGGCCAGCCAGCGGGTCATCACCGGGTAATCGCGCTCGGTGGTCAGCCCACGCCACGCGAGCATGGGGACGCCGATGTACCGGCCGGCTGCAAAGTTGTCGATCAGCGCGCGAGCGCCACCGCGATAGCCCTGCTCGTGGAACACGACCTGTGCATCGATGCCGAGGTGGCAGGCAGCCGCATATGACCAGGCCAGCGCGCCCATCTCATTGCCGCCGTCGTCGCCGACGTTCGTATCCAGCGCGGCCCGGTCGGCCATCGGTGTAATGGCGATGTGCCCTGCTTCGTGCAGCACATCACCGACATTGGCGAGCGCGGCCTCGTCAATCACCAGCGCGCCGTGATCGATAGTTAGCCCGGGCAACACAGTGCGACCGTCGATGCGCTCGAGGCGTGCCTCGATCCCGACCGTGCTGAGGAAATCAACCATGCGCGCGAGGACAGCGTCCATAGCATGAGCATCCGGCATGACCCTGCCCCGCTCAATGGGCGGCGTTGCCGCAGCAGCGCAGGTAGGCTCGCGTGACAAGTTGCGCTCGGTGTTGATGAGGTGAAGTCGTGCAGCCGACCGGGATCCACCACGTGTCGATCAACGTCTCCGACCTCGACCGGTCGGTGCGCTTCTACACCGAGACCCTCGGGCTGACGGTGCACCCCGATCGTCCCGAGCTGGATGTGGATGGCGCCTGGCTCGATCTGCCGTCCGGACAGGTGCACCTGATCGTCGGCATGGTGCCGCCGGCTAATGGCCAGCATTTCGCAGTGGGCGTGCGCGATCTCGACGACGCGGTCGCGGTGCTTCGTGACGTTGGCGTCGCGGTGCGCGGGCCGTTCCCGGTCGGAGGCGCGCGGCAGGCCTTCGTCGCCGACCCGGATGGCAATGCGATCGAGCTTCAAGGGAAATAGCTGGGCCGCGAGCCGGGCTAGTAGCTGAAGGTCACCGCGTCGTCAGCGCCGATCCACTGCCACATCGGCACCGTGCCGCCGAGCTCGGCGCCTTCGACGAGCTGCCCCTTGTCAAGCTGGCGAGCGTCGACGCAGATCGGGCAGACGAGGTAACGGCCACCGGCGGCGACATAGCGTTGCGTAAGTGTCGCCAGCGGCGGGCAGCCTTCGCAGGCGGTCGCGACCGCGAAGCCTTCGAGCGCGAGCCGGACCGCCTCCTTGGTCAGAAACATCAGCGTTTGCCGGCCCTGCTCGGCAGCGCCGACCGCGACTAAGAACGCGACGGTGACCTTCTCCGCGTCTTCGAGACCTGTCGTCAAACTGACTACTGCTTTTCCGGCCATGACGTGCCCTCCTGAAAAATCGAGACTTGGTGCCAGCGTCGGCGGTTCAATGGCATCGGGCTAGTAGCGTTTCTGTAGCGAGGTGGGAGTTGCCGTGAAGAGTTATGGGCAGTACTGCCCGGTTGCCAGGGCCGCCGAGATCCTCGCCGAGCGGTGGACGCTCCTGGTGATCCGCGAGCTGTTGTGGGGCAACGAGAGGTTCAACGCCATTGCTCGTGGCGTACCGCGGATGTCTCCCTCGCTGCTATCCGCGCGGTTGCGTCAGCTCGAACGGGCCGGGATGGTGCAACGTCGCCTCGTCGACGGTGAGCCGCGTTACCGGCTCACGCCCGCCGGCGCGGAGTTGATGCCGATCGTCGAGCAGATCGGTGCCTGGGGTCAGCGATGGATGCAGCAGATCCGCGACGACGAGTACGACCCGGCCGTGCTCATGCTCGACATCAGCCGCGAAGCCGCTGCCGATCCGAGCCGCCTGCCACGGGACGCCGCCACGGTGCAGGTCGCGCTGGCCGAGGTGCCTGACCGCTATCGGGACTGGTGGCTGGTGTTCTCGGCGGCAGGTCTCGATGTGTGCGACACCGACCCAGGTCACCCCGTGCAGGCATGGCTGGCGACCGATCCGGCCACGCTCACCCAGATCTGGCTCGGCCAGCTGAGTTGGGCGACCGCGGTGCACAGCGAGACATTGCGCATGCACGGCGACACCACGGTGTGCCGCGAGATGCCTACCTGGCTCGGCGTCAGCCGATTCGCCGCTGTTGAACTCGCACCGCGTCCGCTAGCGCGCCGATGAGGCCGGTGCCGTCGTGTCATGACTGAACGTCGTGCGGCCGGTGAGCAGGCCGCCTGGACGTCCGGGCTGATCTTTGCCACGGCGCGAATCGGGCAGCTCGCGTTTTCCGCCGTCATGATCGCGAACGACCGCGAACGGTTCACAAGCGTGCGTCGTCAACTCGCGGTGTTCGCGATGCTCTCGGCCGAATCGGCCTGGCTGATCCGGCGCATCGTCAAGCGCACCGGTTATGACGACCGGGTGGGTATGTGGGCCGACACCGTGACCAGCGCGGCCGGGTTGCTCGCGTCGCATCGCGATCTGGCCGGTGGCGCGGCGCCGTGGGCCAAGAATGTCGCGATCGGTTCGGCCATCGGTGCTAGTTCGGCCCCCAGCCGCGGTGATGCGGCCGGTGCCGTCGGACTGCTGTGTGCGGCCGCGCTTGCTGTCGGTACCCGACGAAGCGGGCGGGACGCGCACGTGGCCGGCCTGGCGCTCGCGGCGAACGATGCGATGAGCTGGTCGGGCATGTGCATCGCCGCACGCGCCTACCTCGACGCGTACCGCAACTACGCGAACGCGCGCGACGAGGCCGACATGCTGGCCGTCGATCGTGCGGTCGCTGCCGCGGCACAGTCCGAGCGCGGCCAGCAGCACGAGCGGTTGCACCGCATCACGATCGACGTGCTCGGCCGGGTCGCGCGCACTACCGATCTGGTCGAGGCGCAGTCACTCGCACGCGCGGAAGCAGCCCGGTTGCGCTATGCCCTGCGCACGGAGGGCAGGCTGCCCGAAGGGCTCGACGATGCGCTGACCGAGATTGCTGAGCAGGCGAGCGTGCACGTCGATCTGGTGACCGCCGAACTCGCCGATGCGCCGCCCGTCGCAGCGCCGGCCGTAGCGGCTGTGCGGTCGGCGATCGAGGTCGCGCTCGCAGCGGCTGGCGAGCTCGGCGGCGCAGAACGTGCGGTGCTGCGCGCGCACGCCGACGGTGACGAAATTCAGGTGAGTATCCGCGACCACGGCCGCGGGTACGACCTTGACGAACCCGGCGACTACGCACGTCTCGAGCCCGCACTCGCGAGCGCGCTCGAGCAGATCGGCGGCACGGTGCGCATCTGGTCCGAGCCGGGTTCCGGTGTACGCGTCGAGCTAGCGATCGCAGCCGATACCGGCCTCGACGACCCGCAGCACGGCGTCCCAGATCCGCGCATCGGGCCGGCTTCTGCAGGTGATGACGACCACGCCGTCGTCGACCACGACATCAACGCCGGCGGCGCTGGGCGCACCCACCGCGCGCAGCACGAAGTCAGCATCGGACGAGGTGGTGACCTCGACACCGGCGTCACGAGCGAGTCGCTCGAGCCCGCAGCGCAGCAACGGTGGTTGCGCAGCGACGCGGGTGGTGGGTGGGCGAGACACCTACCGAGGATCGCAGGGCCGCGGCGCGCGCACATGGGTAGTTCTGCCCAATTCCGCGAACTGCCGCCGGCCGAGACACGGCGCGCCGACCGCACACTGCTCACCGCGCTGCTCACCTGGCGGGCGACCGGGCTCGCCACCGGCGCAGCGTCGCTTGCTGCCGGTGCAGCCCGCTACCGCAGCCGCCCCGTCGCCGCGGCGCAGCTCGGCATCGGTGTCGTCGAGTCGGCGTGGCTGGCGCGCCGGTTGCTGCGCCGCGAGCGGTGGAGCGACCGTGCCGGCAGCGCGGTCGATGCCACCACGGCGGTCGCGTTGCTGGTACTTGGCCAGCGCAACCTCGACGCGCCCGATCGTGTCACGTGGATCAACTGGACGCCGTGGAGTTTCGCGGTGAACGCGATCGCGGCCCAGTCGATGCCAGATCATCCGCGGTGGCAGCGGGTTTCTTCTGCGGCGGCGATCAGCGCGACCCACGCCGCGCAAGGCCCGACGCCGGGGGATGCGCTCGCGAATGTCGTGGCCCACGCCGGTTTCGGTATCGGCGCACGATTCATGGCGACCCGCATTCGAGTGGGCGCCGTCCAGCTGGAACAGGCACGCGCCGGCGCCATCGAGCAAGGACGTGCACTTGCCGCTGCGCGCGAGCGCGTCGCGCAACTGCGCCTGCTGCACGACAGCGCCGTGCAGACCCTCGAGGCGATCGCCAGCGGCCGCCACGTCGATCTCGCTGCTGCGCGGCAGCGCGCCGAGGCCGAGGCGATGCTGCTCACCCGCGAGCTCGAGCGCACCGCGCAAGGAGCGGCCTTGCCGCAGTTGCTCACCGAGCTGACCAGCACGCACGCTGAGCAGGCGCTGCGCGTCGAGGTTGAGCTGGCTACGCTGCCCGAGCTGCCGTCGTCGATCGCTGAAGCCCTCGCCGCGGCGTGCCACGAAGCGCTCACCAACGTCACCAAGCACGCCAACACGAACGAGGTGCGCGTGCGAGTGCACCAGGCCGGCGCCGGAGTGGTCGTCGTCATCGAGGATCATGGGACCGGTTTTCGCGCCGAGGACAGTCATGAGGGGTTCGGAGTGACGCACTCGATCTATGGACGGATGGCCGACATCGGCGGCAGCGCCGACGTGGTGTCATCACCGGACACCGGCACCCGTGTCACGCTGCGGTGGCCGGCATGATCTCGGTGGCGATCGTCGACGATCACCCCCTGTACCGGCGCGGCCTGGCCGCGGCCGTCGATCAGGCCGATGAGCTCACCGTGGTTGCCGAAGCCGAATCCATCGAGGCATTCGAGGCTGCAGGCGCCAGTCCCGATGTCGTGCTGCTCGACCTGCACCTGCCGGGCATTCGCGGCGCCGATGGCGTGGCGCGCGTGCATGGCCTGGGATTGCGCCTCATCGTCGTGTCGGCGGCCGGCGCACCCGAAGATGTCGTTGACGCCATCGCTGCCGGAGCCGATGGGTATCTGACGAAGGACGCGACCGCCGACGACATCGAGCGCGCGGTGCGCGCCGTCGCCGGTGGGCAGACCTATGTCTCACCGACGCTGGCCTCGTACCTGATTCGCGTGGACAAGCAGAAGAGCATTGCCGAGGAGTTCAAGCTCAGCGCGCGCGAGCTCGAAGTGCTGGCCCTGCTTGCGTCCGGCGAAACGGATCGTGACATCGCCAAGCAGCTGCACATCGCGACCGCGACGGTGTATTCGCACCTGGAGCGCATCCGCGACAAGACCGGTGCACGCCGCCGCGCCCAGCTGACCCGCCTCTACCTGGAGCGGCGAGGCGACTAGCTGGGCGCGTGGTTCGCAACGGTTACCGGCGCACCGGTGGCGGCGCGAACTGCTGCGGTCCGGCATAGGGCACGTGCTGCGGCGCCGGCCACTGCTGCTGCACCGGCACTTGCTGGAAGTACTGGGGTGCCGGCCACTGCTGCTGGACGGGCTGGTGGGCAGGCTGGTGGGCGGGGTGCTGCGGGACGGATCGCTGCGCGGTGGCTTGCCGAGCGGTTCGCACCAGCCGGCGTCCCCATTGCGGGGCGGCGGCGTCGGCGACGCCCTGCTCGACGACGTCCCCGGCGAGGGCGTAACCGAGCAGCAGCAACGCGCTCACGATGGCGACCAAACCCTGGATCACTGCGTTGTTGGCGAAGTCGTTGATTCCGTGCAGGGTTGCGGCGATGCCCAGACCGATGCCGATCAGCCAGCTCTGCTCGGCGAT
>DASRSG010000104.1:0-9492 GCA_035656595.1 Jatrophihabitantaceae bacterium
ACCGCGACGGCCAGCGCGCCGCGCTCGTCGGTATCCGGGCTGACCGGCAGCGCCGCCACCCCTGGACTTGCCTCAATCAGCGTGGGGACGGCCGATGCGTGTGCCGTCCGCACCGGCGGCGCCGTGGCGTGCTGGGGCACCGATGCGTTGGCCCTGAGCGGCTCGTTCGTTCAGGTGAGCGTCGGCAACGCGACGGTCTGCGGGCTGAAGCCCGACGCCACGATGGCCTGCTCGGGCGGCTCGCTGACGGCGCTGCCAGGCACCTTTCGGCAGCTGAGCGTCGGCCCGTCCTTCCTCTGCGCGATCAAGCTGGACTCGACCGTGGCATGCAGTACCGGCTCGGCGACCCCGCCAGTAGCCGGCTTCCGGCAGGTCAGCGTCGGCGACCAGGACGCGTGCGGCGTTCAGCTCGACGGCACGACAACCTGCTGGGGGACGACCGGGCTCGTGCCCACAGCCGGCACGTACACCCAGGTTGCGGTCGGTAACCAGCAGGCGTGCGGAATCGGCACCAGCGCCCACCTGGCCTGCTGGGGCACGGGTGCCGAACCGACGCCGTCCCAATCGCTGACGTTCAGCCAGATCTCGATGGCCGGCACGCACGGCTGCGGCGTGCAGACCGACGGAACCGCATCCTGTTTCGGCACCGGTGCAACGAGTCCGCAGGGCAGCGATACCTACGTCGCCGACAGCACCGGCACATTCGGATCCTGCGGCGTGCAGACGAGCGGCGAGGTCGCGTGCTGGGATGGCGGCGGCACCGTCGCGCAATTCAACTTCGGCCACCCGCAGATCTCGGCAGGCACCTCGACCAGCTGCGGCATCCAGAGCGACGGCACGCTCGCCTGTTCGGGACTCGCCCAGCAGGACAAGCCCACCAGCGGCACGTACACGCAGGTCGCCACTGGGTCGACGCACAGTTGCGCGGTGCAGACGGACGGATCGCCGGTGTGTTGGGGCGACAACACCGGACAGCTCAGCGGCGCCGTTACCCAGGTCGCAGTGGGTCACAGCTACTCATGCGGGCTCACCGTGCAAGCCGCGGTGACATGCGTCGGGACGATCAGCAACACGCCGACAAGCGGCACGTTCATCGAGATCTCCGGGGGTGCTGACCACGCGTGCGCCCTGGCTACCACCGGCACGGTGCAATGTTGGGGCGACGTCGAGGTTGCCCAAACCGACTCATTCGTCGACGTCAGCGCCGGCTCGGCCTTCAGCTGCGGGGTGCGAGCCGATGCGACGCTGTCGTGCTGGGGCACCGACCTCGGCGTGACGACCGCCGTGCCGTCGACCGGCAACTACTCAACGGTGTCTTCAGGCGTGGGCTACGCGTGCGCGATCGCCACCGACGGCGCGACAACGTGCTGGGGTAGCCCTCCAACCGGGAAGCCGGCCGACACGTTCCTGCAGGTGAGTGCCGGCGACGGATTCGCATGCGCCATCAACGTCTCTGCCGCGGTGACTTGCTGGGGCGACAATTCCAGCGGCCAGGCCGCGGCGCGGAGCCTGATCGTAGGCCCGTTCGACCAGGGCCTGGACTTCTCGCTCGACTCAGCGGCTGTCGTGGACAGCTCATCGTCGATCACGGTGACGAAGGGTGCCTCAAACAATGACGTCTCGCTCGCCAGCGAGACCCTCGCGGTTTGCACGACCAGCGGCCTGACGGTGCAGTTCCTGAAGGCCCAGCAATGCACGCTGCACGCCACCGAGGACGGGAACGACGACTATGCGGCGGGCGACGTGGAGAAGTCCTTCACGGTCAGTCCCGCGGACCCCGCGATCACGGTCCACGTGCCGAACACCAACGTGGTGCATGGCAACTTCACCGCGACCGCCACGAGCAGCGGGCACGACGCCGGTGCGTTCACGTTCGCGGCAAGTGGCGCTCCGAGCGACTCGTGCCACCTCGGCGCCGACGGCACGACTGTCGTGCTCGACCATGCGGGGCAGTGCACCGTTACGGCCTCTCAGGCCGCAACCGGCGATTACAACGCAGGCACCGGTTCACAGCCCTTCGCGATCGGTCAGTTGACCGGCACGGTCTCGATCAGCAGCAGCGTGCCGGCCACGCCCACTGTGGGCGGTAGTTACACACCTACCGTGCAGCCTGGCGGGTCAAGCGCCGCGGTCAGCCTCTCCGCCGGGCCGCCCGCCGTGTGCTCGCTGACCGCGGGCGTGGTGTCGTTCGATCACCACGGCACCTGCACCGTCGAGGCCGACCAGCCCGCGGACCGCGATTACACGGCCGCGACTCCGAGCAAGCAGCAAATCGCGATCGGCCCGGCCGCGCAGGCGATCAACGTGACCAACTTGCCCAGTGGCGCGCAGGTCGGTGACACGTACACGCCGGCAACGGCGCCAGTGCCGTCTCAGAACACAGTCGTCTTCCGCGTCGATGCGGCCACTACGAACAATGCGTGCTCCGTGACGAGCGACGGGTTAGTGCACTACCAGCACGTCGGCTCGTGCGTGCTGGACGCGACCGTCGCGCAGTCCGACAACGGCGACTACAGCCAAGGCGACCTCACGGTCGGTCCTATCGCTGTCGGTCAGGGTTCGCAATCGATCAACTGGGCTACCGCGCCCCTCACCGTCTACGTCGGCGATGGCTACACGCCGTCGGCGCAACCGACTCCCGCCGGCGACCCAACCTTCAAGATCGATGACTCGACACCGAGCACCGTCTGCACGTACACCAACGGCGCCGTGCAATTCATCGGCAAAGGCAGCTGCGTCGTCGACGCGAACCAGGCGGGTAACGACGACTACCTCGCCGCCCAACAACTCATCCAGACGATCACGGTGTCGCGGATTGCCAGCGCCGTCGATCTGAACCTGTCGCTCGGTGAGGTCGTGTACGGCCAAGCGACGACCGCGAGCGCGTCGGTCACCCACAATCCGAGCGACCGTGGCGCTCCCACCGGCACGGTCCAGTTCACCCTCGCTGGCGCGAACGCTGGAAGTGCGGTGACCGTCTCGAACGGCA
The DNA here is from genome assembly GCA_035656595.1 of Jatrophihabitantaceae bacterium. Taxonomy (GTDB): domain Bacteria; phylum Actinomycetota; class Actinomycetes; order Mycobacteriales; family Jatrophihabitantaceae; genus RYN-133. The sequence goes on from DASRSG010000104.1 coordinate 2,990, forward strand.
ACGCCAGCGCGCCGATCACGGCCCCCTCGGCAGGCGGGGCGTCGGTCGGGGCCGCATTCACACCGACTGACACCGCCAAGTACGACATCGCCGACACCGGCACCACGCTGCAGGTCGACAAGGCGGGCACGACAGCGCCGGTCGCCGTCAAGCCAAACTCGATCTCGACGACGATCGACGTGAACTCACCCGGTGCGGGCGTGCCCACCGGCCAAGTGCAGTTCGCGGTCGACGGCTCACCGGTCGACGATCCGCAACCGCTCAACGCCGGCGTCGCGACCCTGTCGTACACGGTGCCGACCGGCAAGACCCGGCACGTCTCGGTGCATTACCTCGGCGACTCGAACTTCGTGGCGACGACCGGCTCGACTGCCCGGCACGACCCGAAGCTGACTGCGTCGCTGGCCAGCGTGCACGCGAAGCACGACGGTTGGTACCGCAACCCGGTCACGGTCAAGTTCGCGTGTACGCCGGTCGACGCTCCGCTGCGGGGCAAGTGCCCGGCGCCGGTGACCGTATCCAAGGACGTCGCAGCACGTACGGTGTCCAAGTCGATCCTCGCGACCAACGGCGGTGCCGCGACGTATTCGACGAGCATCAGTCTCGACCAGACGAAGCCGAAGGTCGTCGTCGCCGGCGTTACCAGCGGAACCACCTACATCGGCAAGGCACCGAAGGCGCGCTGCCTGCCCTCGGACTCGCTGTCGGGCGTGGCGTCGTGCCACATCAAGCTGAAGACCGACGCGGCCGGCGAGACGACTTACACCGCGACCGCCGCGGACCGGGCCGGCAACACCGCATCGACCACCGGGTCGTACCGCGTGCAGCGCTACTACCTGCGCGAGGCGATCTACGACGCGAGCAACAACTCATACATCGTGCAGACCGGCATCAAGTACACGCTTGTTGCGCTGTCCTTGCCTCGACCGCACTACTACAAGCCGGTACGGCTGCACCACAAGCCGCACGTGGACGGCGGGAAGATGTCGGCCGACGGCCGGCAGGCCGGCATCCCGCGGTGGAAGCTGACGGTGTCGTTCCGCCGCACGCTGCGCAAGCACACGTTCTGGAACATCGGCGTCCGCACGGGCACGACGGTGCACTCGATCATGCTGCGCGTCAGCTGAGGTTCGCGCCCGCCCATTGCGCGAGCTGTTCGAGGATAGGGACGAGGCCGCGTCCCGCTTTGGTGAGCCCGTAGGTCACGCCGGGTGGACGCGTGTCGGTGACCGACCGTTCGACCAGCCCGGCCTCGACGAGTTCGGTCAGCCGGTCTGACAGCACGGAATCGGTGATCGGACCGATGCCGCGGCGCAGATCGGCGAACCCGGACGGCCCACCGCTCAAGACTCCCAGGACGAGGCCGTTCCATCGCTTGCCCAGCAAGCCGAACGCCAGACCGAGCGCGGCGTCGCACGCGGGGCCGTCCGCACCGGCATGCACAAGCGCCCCGCTGGTTCGTGCCATATAGATCACTCTATCGCCGCTTGCGTTCTACCCATTGCTAGGTTTTTACTAGTTCCTATCTAGCAGCTTGTTACACGTCGAAACCGTGTGACCTTTCGTAGGAGTTCCGCATGTCGCTGTTCCGTCTGGACGCCAGCATCCGCGTCGATGGCTCGCACAGCCGCGAGATCGCCGACATCGTCGAGCAGGAGTGGCGCACCAGCCACCCGAACTCACCGGTCGCTCGACGGCATATCGGCATCGAGCCGGTGCCGGCAACCGCGTGGCCCACCGCCGTCGGCGCGTCGATGACACCGGCCGACCAGCGCACCGCCGAACAGCGCGACGCGGTCGGCCTGGCAGCCGAGATCGCCGACGAGCTCATCGACGCCGACGCGCTACTGTTCGCCGTCCCGCTCTACAACTTCGGCGTCTCGCAGCACTTCAAGGCCTGGGTCGACCTCGCCATCACCGATCCGCGGATGGCGCCCGGCGGCGAGCAGCCGCTCGCGGGCAAGCCCGCGGTGCTGGTGACCGTGCGCGGCGGCGGCTATTCGGCCGGGACCCCGCGCGAAGGATGGGACCACGCCACCGGGTGGATGCGACGCATTCTCCAGGACGTCTGGCAGCTCGACCTGCGCGTGGTCGAATCCGAGCTCACCCTCGCCGAGGTCAACCCGGCGCTGGCCCAGTTCAAGGAACTCGCGACCGAACTGCGGGCTCGCGCCGAGGCCGAGGCACGCGTGCACGGGCGCGCATTGGGCGCCCGGCGCGCCGCATAGCAAGCGATTGGCTTGCTCGCGCAGGCTCAGCGCACTACGACCGTGCGTCCACGGCTTGCGTGCCGTAGATCGTCTACTGCGTACACGGTGACTGTCACCGGATGCTTGACGGAGGACGGAATGCGAGCGCTGGTGTGGGGGCCGGAGTAAACGCGAGTTCCGCCGCGTAGAGCGACGCTACCGTGCACGCCACTCGCCCGTCGCATGACGTAGTCGTGAACCGCGATGTCGTGAGACGGCTGCCAAGACAAGACTGCCCCGTGCTTGCCGGCCCTTTGAAGCGGCGAGACCTGCGGCGGCTGGGTGATCCCGGGGACCGTGAACGAACTCACTTCGTTGACGCCTGCCGCGCCGAGGATCGGGAGGTCTGAGTTCGGCGAGTCGAGCTCGAAGGTGAAGGCGACGCTTGGCGCGCGATGTCCGAACACCATGCGATGCAGATCGACTTCGACGATATCGACTGTGCCGATTACCTCATTGGGCTTGGGCGAGAAGCACAGACGGTCGTAACAGTCGTCGATCGACGCTGGCGCGGGCACGCCACCCACTGTGTAACGCCCCGGGCGAAGCTGGTCCGCTACGTCGAGCGTGAGATCGATCCACCGTGGCTTGTTGGTCAAGTTCACGACAAGCTCGACCGAGTTGATCCGATCGCTGCCTGACCCGGATTTCTTCATCGAAACCTCGATCTCGGAGTTCAGCGCACTCTGTGGCGCCACCGACATCGTGTAGATTTCCGCCCGGTCCAACTTTGCCGGGTCGTCCGAGGGCGGCGTGGTCCCCTGCGGATTGGTGAGCGCAACATAGTCGTAGACCGGTGTGATCGACTCCGGGTACCGCGCCGGGGACGACGGCCGGGTTTCGGTACTTGCCGCTCGCCTCGGCGCCTGCCGGGCGATGGCACTCATACGGACAGCCCCGCTGATGATCAGGGCCGAAGCCGCCAAGAAGACGAGACATCGCCGCACAGTGCCCTCCCGCAGGTCTTTGTCCTCCCAAGATTCCCCGACGCGAGCAATCCGAAACGCTGCGCGTCAGACCATGCCGGTAAGGGCTCGGCCTTCCCTTGCCGAAGAACCGGCGGCTGAGCGCTTCGATCAGGTACGCGCCTCGAGGTGGATGAGCTGGATCGTTTCCGGACGGCGCCGCGGCATGAACAGTCCGATCTCGGCGAGCACCGCGCCGGTCACTGCGACGCCGCCGGTGGGACCCGCGCGGTCGAGGCGCTGCGCACGCGACGGCGCCTTCGGGCTGAACGGTCCCTCCCAGCGCACTTCGTAGCGCTGCTCCGGGATGAGTCCCGGGATGCGCAGCTCGACGCCGCGCACCGAATCGGACTCGTCGAGTTGCACGTATGCGATCAGGGCACTGCGTTGATCGGCGGCGATGACGCCGTGCGCGAGTGCGGTGTCGTCGCCGAGGTCGATGCGCACGGTCCGCCCCGACTGCAGCATCGATCGGTAGGTCTTGTACCGCGCAACCCAGCCGGCTAGCTGATCGAGGTCGTCCTCGGTCGCCTCGGTGAGGTTCCACTCGATGCCGAACGAGCCGAACAGCGCAGTCGCGGCGCGGAAGTCGAGGCTGAACGTGCGCCCGCTCTGGTGCGAGGTCGGCGCGGAGATGTGCGCGCCGAGGTACTCGGGTGCCGCGAGCTGCACGGTCCACCGCTGAATGTGCTGGCGGGCGAGGGCATCTGTCATGTCCGAGGTCCAGACCCGCTGCACGTGCTCGAGCACGCCGAGGTCGATCCGTCCACCACCGGACGCGCACGACTCCCATGCGACGTTCGGATGCAGCTCGCGCAGTTCGTCGAGCAGCCGGTAATACCCGAGCGTCTGCTCGTGGACGACCGGAGCACCGCCGCGTGCGTTGCTGCCGGCTTCGAGCAGGTCGCGGTTGTGATCCCACTTCACGTAGTCGATGGCATGGTCGGTCAGCACCTGGCTGATCCGGTCGCGCAGATAGATGCGCACTTCGTCGCGAGACAGGTCGAGTACCAGCTGATTGCGTTGCAGGATGGGGACGCGGCCGCCGGACTGCAGGATCCAGTCCGGGTGCTCGCGATACAGGTCGGAGTCGGGGTTGATCATCTCCGGCTCGAACCACAGTCCGAACTGCATGCCGAGCTCGTGCACGCGATCGACCAGCGGGGTCAGTCCGTCCGGCCACACGTCTGCGGAGACCCACCAGTCGCCCAATCCGGCGCGCGCGTTGCGGCGCCCACCGAACCACCCGTCGTCGAGCACGAAACGTTCGACGCCGACGCGTGCTGCTAGTTCGGCCAGGCCGCTCAGCTTGGCGAGATCGTGGTCGAAGTAGACGGCCTCCCACACGTTGAGGATCACCGGTTGCTCGCCGGGATGCGCGTCGAGTGTGCGCTGCCACTCATGCAGCTGGGCGGCCAGCTCGTCCAGACCCTCTCCGACCATGATCACAAGCCAGGGCGTCTCGTAGGAATCCCCTTGCTGCAAAGCGATTTCGCCTGGTAACAGCAGTTCGCCGCCGCCGATCGTGAGACCAACGCCAGGCAATCGCTCGGCGCGCAGCACGCTGTTGCCGCTGAACGCGACGTGGATTCCGAGCACGTCGCCGGACGAGAAGCCGAAGCCGGTCGTGCCGGCGATGAGCAGGCTGGGCGATTCGAGCGAGGTACGGCCGCGACGGACCTCGCGCAGGTACAGCCCGTCAGTCATCTCGTGCCGTTGCGGGGTTCGCTCGTGCTCGTGCCGCCCGGTGAAGTCGAGCAGCTCGGTGCATCGCTGCGGCACCGGAATCGTCAGCTCGAGGCCATCCAGCACATACGGTGTCGCGCCCGTGTTGGTGAGGACGTGTCGTGCGCGTACGGCGCCGCCCGGCAGCGCTTCGACCTCCGTGCGCAGCTGCAGGCCGGCGGTGTCGTCGACGGCGTCGAGCACCAGCCTGGCGTCCTCGAGGGTGTGCCCGGTCGGACGGAAGGCCGGCGACCAGTCGCGCCCGGTGGCGCCGTCGGCAAGCCGGTAGCCGCGTAGTCCCGGGCGCGCGTACGAACCGCGGGCGTGCTCGATCAGCAGCGGCGAGCCGCGGTGCACGGCGGCGGCCACTGCTTCGTGGGCGGCCAGCGCCGGCATCGCCCCCACGGCGCGCACCACCGGCAGCTGCTCCTCGGACGGCTCGATCAGCAATCTCGTCGATCCGGATGCCGGGAAGATGAACGGTTCGTCAGCCATGGTTCTATCTTGCCGAGTGCCCCGTTCCCTCCGGCGAGCGGTTGACTTTTGTCGAACGCCTGTTCGACACTAGGAGGATGCTCGACGTGGCGATCCGCAAGGCCGACGGCTCCACGACCGTCGACCTCGGCACGCGCGCCGCTCCCCCGTTGCCCGTCGCTGCGGCGCTGTCCGAAGTGCTGCCGAACGGGCTGCGCCGCGGCAGCACGGTGGCCATCAGCGGTTCGGTGTCGCTGCTGCTCGCCACGATCGGCGCGGCATCATCGGCCGGTGCCTGGTGCGCGCTGGTCGGCTTTCCGCGGATCAGCGCCGAGGCAGCTGCCGAATACGGCATCGACCTGTCCCGGCTGGCGGTCATCCCGGCGTCCGGCTCGGGCTGGACGACCGCGGTCGGCGCGCTGCTCGATGCGCTCGACATCGTGGCGGCCCGGCCACCGCGCCTCGTTCCCGGCGACGTGCGCCGCCTGGCCGCTCGGGCACGCACCCGCGAGGCCGTGCTGATGCCCTTTGGCGAATGGCCCGGTGCAGACGTGCGGTTGCACGCCACACCGGGCCAGTGGTCCGGGATCGACAACGGTTCGGGGCGGTTGCGTGCTCGCCAGGTTCAGGTGCGCGCCGAGGGTCGGGGGCAGGCGGCCCGTCCGCGAACGGCGACGTTGTGGCTGCCCGCGTCCGGCGGCGGCGTGCAACCAGCCCAGCCGGTCGCGCCGGTGATCGAACTGGCCGGTTAGCCCGCCGACTCCCAATCCCAGAACGGCCGCAGCTCGATCACGCCACCGCGCGCCATTGGATGGGCCGCAGCGACCTCGATCGCATGCGCACGATCACGGCACTCGAGCACGTCGAAGCCGGCCAGCACTTCCTTGGTCTCGATGAACGGGCCATCGGTCACCAGCACCTCGTCGTCGCGCACGCGCACCGTCGTCGCCGCGCTCTCGGGCTGGATGCGGTCGCCCATCAGGCGCACGCCGCTCTTGTCCATCGTGTTGACCCACTCCTCGACGTCCATGCCTGGCGAACTCGGCGCGACCGGCTCGCGGTCGACACACACCAACATCAGGAATTGCAT